>JAHFPN010000096.1 GCA_023269635.1 Hyphomicrobiales bacterium
GGGTGCCGCGGACTTTCGCGAGGTCCCAGCCGGGGCCGAGATAGCGTGTGCGCCACTCGGCATTGGCCTGAAAGCCGCCGGCGGTGAGCACCACGCATTTCGTCTTGATCTCGGAAGTCTTTCCGCCGCGCCGGATGCGGATTCCGCGCACGCCTTGGTCGCCGGCGATTAGCCCCAAGGCGCGGGCCTCATAGGCGACCTCGATCCGGTTCTTCTTGGCCGCATTGGTGAGCGCCTCGATCAGGCCCGGCCCGCCGCCCCAGGTTTCCACCGTGAGCCCGCCCCAGAACTTGAATCGGCCTTCGACCTTGAACGCCTGGCGGCCGTAGATCGGCTGGAAGCGCACGCCCTTGTCGCGCATCCAGCGGACGGTATCGCGGCTGCGGCGCACCAAGAGCTCGCACAGGTCGGGATCGGTGCGGTACTCGGTGACCCGACCCATGTCGTCGAAGAATTGCGCTTCCGTGTAGGTGCCGAAGTCGGTGTTGGCGATTTCCTCGGGCGTCAGGTCGGGCATCAGGCGCTTCAAGTCCTCGACGCCGTCATAGACGCAGCGCATGGCGCCGGCGGTGAAGCGGCTGTTGCCGCCGGATTCGTTCTCCGGCGCGCGCTCGAGCACGAGCACGGAAACGCCCTGTTCCGCCGCCGCAAGCGCCGCACAAAGCGCGGCGTTGCCGGCCCCGACCACCACCACGTCATATTCGGCCGGCATGCGACGGTTTTCCATCTTGTCGACGCTCGACACGGGTGCCGGTTCTAACCTATCGCTTTGGCGCGGTCAGCCGGTCGGCGCCAGGGCGCGGTTGCAAGGGAATCCACATCGGTGAACGCTGAAGGCGAAATCCTGTTCGCGCGCCGCGGCGTGGCCGGCATCGTCACCCTCAACCGGCCGCAGGCCTTGAACGCGCTCACTTTTTCCATGGTGCTCGCGCTGCGGGCGCAGCTCGACCATTGGGCCTCTGAGGCGCGCGTTCGACATGTGCTGATCCGGGCCGCCGGCGAGCGCGCGTTTTGCGCGGGCGGCGACATCCGCGCGCTCTATGATCTCCACCAAGCCGGGCGCATCGACGAGGTAATCGAATTCTGGGCCCAGGAATACCCGCTCAATGCCGCGATCAAGCACTACAACAAGCCCTATGTGGCGCTCGTGGACGGGCTGGTGATGGGCGGCGGCGTCGGGGTCT
Source organism: Hyphomicrobiales bacterium (assembly GCA_023269635.1). Classification (GTDB taxonomy): domain Bacteria; phylum Pseudomonadota; class Alphaproteobacteria; order Rhizobiales; family Xanthobacteraceae; genus JAHFPN01. The sequence goes on from JAHFPN010000096.1 coordinate 1,185, forward strand.
CGATGCACGGTGCACTGCGGATTGCGGGCGACCGCTTCGCCTTTGCCATGCCCGAGGTCGGGATCGGATTTTTCCCGGACGTGGGCGCAACTTTTCTCTTGCCGCGGCTGCCGGGAAAGATCGGCACGTATCTCGCGCTCACGGGCAACCGGCTCGGGCCCGCGGACGCCGTGGCCTTCGGGCTGGCGACCCATCACGTGCCGTCCGCTCGGTTCGGCGCGCTCCTGGACGCACTCTGCAAGAGCGACGATCTCGGCAAGACGCTCGCAGGCTTCGTGGTCGACGCCGGGCCGGCCTCGCTCCTGCCGCTCGTTAAGCTGATCGACCGCGCCTTTGCCGGCGCCACAATCGAGGCGATCCTCGCGGCGCTCGACCAGGAAGCGGCCGGCGCAGGGGCGGACGCCTCATTCGCCCGCGAGCAGGCAGCGCTGATCCGGACCAAGTGCCCCTTGAGCCTCAAAATCGCGCTCGAGCAGATGAAGCGCGGCGCCAGCCTCGACTTCGACCAGGCCATGCGCACGGAATTCCGCATCGTGAACCGGGTCGCGCGCGGGCAAAATTTCTACGAGGGCGTGCGCGCCGCGGTGCTCGACAAAGACAACGCGCCGCGCTGGAATCCGGCGACGCTCGCCGAGGTGAGCGCAGAAGCCGTGGCGGCGCAATTCGCGCCGCTGCCCGAGGAATTGTCGCTATGAGCATGACCGACCCCGCAGAAGCCGCGATCGGCCCCGAGAATGTGAAGGTCGGTGTCTGGCAGCAGCGGCTCGTCGCCTACCAGCGCATCGCGGGCGGCTTCATGATGTTCAAGGGCCTGGTGCAGTGGGCGGCGCTGCTCGGCATTTTCGACGGACCCGGCTCGCGCTTTCTCGGGTTTGCGCTCGAGGCGCAGGTCGCGATCGTGTTCTTCGCCGTGGTCGACATTATCACGGGAGTGGGATTGTGGCTCGGCTCCATCTGGGGCGCGGTGCTGTGGCTGATCGTGGCCGCGCTGCAGATCGGCGCCGGGGTCGCGTTTGTGGAGCTCTCGGGCTTTCTCGTGCTGCTCACGATCCTCGAGATCCTCATGATCGCGGTATACGTGGTCACGCGCTTCCAGGCGCATTTCGAAGAGGTACGGTGAGGGTTCGCCGCGGACGCAAGAACGAAGCGGAGGAGGGCAAGATGGCGAAGATCGGCTTCATCGGGCTCGGCAATATGGGCGTGCCGATGGCGCTCAATCTGATCAAGGCCGGCCATGCGGTGGCCGGCTTCGACGTGAGCCCGAAGGGCATGGATGCACTGAAGTCCGCGGGCGGCTCGGCCGCCGGCGACGTCGCTGCCGCGGCGGGTACGTCCGAGGTTCTCATCACCATGCTGCCGGCGGGCAAGCACGTGCGCGAGGTCTATCTTGGTGCCGACGGCGTGATCGCCAAGGCGAAACCCGGGACGTTGCTCATCGATTGCTCCACCATTGATGTCGAGACCGCGCGCGTGGTGGCGGCCGCGGCCGCGGCCAAGGGGCTCGCGATGTTGGACGCCCCGGTTTCCGGCGGCGTCGGCGGCGCGGTTGCTGGCACGCTCACCTTCATGGTCGGCGGCAGCGAAGAAGCGTTTACGCGCGCGGCGCCGCTGTTCGCGACCATGGGCAAGAACGTGGTGCACGCGGGTCAGGCCGGCGCCGGCCAGGCCGCCAAGATCTGCAACAACATGATCCTCGGCATTTCCATGATCGCGGTGAGCGAGGCGTTCGTGCTCGCGGAAAAGCTCGGGCTCGATAAGCAGAAGCTGTTCGACATCTCGTCGAAGTCCTCAGGGCAGTGCTGGTCGCTGACCTCCTATTGCCCGGTGCCGGGACCGGTGCCGACTTCGCCGGCGAACCGCGACTATCTGGCCGGGTTCACCGCGGCGATGATGCTGAAGGACCTGAAGCTCGCGCAGGACGCGGCGCGCGCCGGCAAAGCCAACACGGCGCTCGGCGCGAAGGCGGCGGCGATCTACGAGCGCTACGTGGCCTCGGGCGAGGGCGGTCGGGATTTTTCCGGCGTCATCCGCTTCGTGCGCGGCTGAACTAGGCGCGTGGCCGCGCGCGGTTTCCGTGGTCAACGGAACGTAAAGCGCCGGCATTGAGGAAAGATTCATCTTGCAATTTAAGCCTTCTTTTCCGCGTGTTCGGTAGAACGGCGCCTCGGGATGGCAGACCGGCAAAAGAATAGCGCCGGCAAAAATATGAGGCGTCAAATGAAGAATCTCGCGCGGGCGGTGGAAACCGTCGAGCGTGTCGAGCATCCGGTCGCGCCGGAGCTGAAGCCGCTCTACATGGAGGCCTTGACGCTGGTGGAGCGGCTGCACCGCCGGCTGCTCGACGTGATCAAGGACGAGTTCGACCGCCGCAACCGCTCCGACATCAACAGCGTGCAGGCGCTCTTGCTGTTCAATATCGGCGACGCTGAGCTCACCGCCGGGGAGCTGCGCACGCGCGGCTATTATCTCGGCTCCAATGTTTCGTACAATCTGAAGAAGCTGGTGGAGACGGGCTATCTGCATCATCAGCGGTCGCGGCTCGACCGCCGCTCGGTGCGTATTTCGCTGACCGACAAGGGCCGCGAGGTGCGCGACATCGTCGAGTACCTCTACCAGAAGCACATCCGCACCGTGGAGCAGGTGGGCGGCATCGGCGCCGGCGATTTGCAGGTGCTGAACAAGGCGCTGCACCGGCTGGAGCGCTTCTGGACCGATCAGATCCTCTATCGGCTCTGAGTCAATTCCTCGTCATTCCGGCCGAGCCGCGCAAGGCGCGGCGAGAGCCGGAATCCATATCCGCTGGTCAAGCGAAATAAGCTCGGCCGGCGGCTATGGATTCCGGGCCGCACGCGGCTTCGCCGCGTTCGCCCGGAATGACTGCGTAGCTCCCGGGGCTTGGCCCGGCGATTTCGCTTTCTGGACGGGGGAAAACGCGGATCGCCGGCGCCTCGAGCGCGCCGGCGGCTACTCGGGCATGCCGGCGGCGCGCAGGCCTTCGCGGGTGTGCAGCCAGACGTCTTCCCGCGTGTACAGCGAGCGCGCCCGCAGCCGGGAAAGCGTCAGCTGCGGCTCGAGCTTGAGCACCTCGGCCATGGCCGCCGCCGCCTTTTCCTTGTCGCCCAGCTTGCCCCAGGCCGCCGCATGGAACCACAGCGCCGGCGCAGAGCGCGGGTTGTCGACCAGGGCTTTCTGCGCCCAAGCCACCGCCTCATTGTACTCGCCGCGCTGATAGTGGCAGTAGGAAATGCCGCCGGTGATCACCCAGCCGCGCGGATCGCGCGGGTTTAGGCGCTGGGCGCGTTCGAACAGCTCGTGCGCCTTGCCCGGGTCGCCCCGGCCCGCCTCGATCCAGCCCGCGATCGTCAAGGAAATGGACGAATTCGGATTGACATCGAGGGCGCGATAGATGAGGTCGGCCGCGCGCTGCGCGTCCATCTCCATTTGCCACACGGTGTTGGCGCACCGCCACAGCACCTCGCCGTCGTCCTTGCCGAGCTCGATCGCGCGGGCGGCCAGGCGCAGGCCATCGGTTGCCTCGGCGAGGTAATCTTTGCTCCATCCCTGGAACCGGCGCGTGGTGTAACAGTTGGCGAGCGTCGCCATCGCCAGCGCGTAGCCGGGATCGATAGCGAGCGCCTGCTTGAGTGAGAGCATCGCCGCCTCGACGCTCTCCTCCGTCCAGTCGTAGATCGACCGTTGCGCGCGCAGCAGCAGGTCGTAGGCGTTGAGGTCGCCGGCCGGCTTTTGCTTCAGGCGCTCGATCTCGGCGAGCTGCAGCCGCGGCTCGATGGTGGCTACGATGCTCTCGGAGAAGCGGTCCTGCAGCGCAAAGACGTCGCTGGTCTCGCCCTCGAAGCGGTCGGCCCAGATGTGGTTGCCGGAGGCGGCGTCGATCAATTGCCCGGTGATGCGCAGCCGGTCGCCGCCGCGCCGCACGCTGCCCTCGAGTACGTAACGCACGCCGAGCTCGCGGCCGATCTGGCGCACATCGAAGGACTTGCCCTTGTAGACGAACGACGAATTGCGCGCGATGACGAACAGGGAGTGGCAACGCGACAGCGCGGTGATGATTTCCTCGGCCATGCCGTCGGCGAAGTATTCCTGCTCCGGGTCGCCGCTCATATTGGTGAACGGCAAGACAGCGATCGACGGCTTATCGGGAAGTGGGAGCGCTTTTGCGGGCGCGCCCCCCGGCCGCACGCTATAGACGCGCACCGGGCGGATGATGTTCTTGAGCTGCTGCTCGCCCAGGTCGCTCGCTTCGACGCCGATCTTGCCGGCGACTTGCTGGTAAGTGGATTCCGACAGGCAGATCGTCCCGGGGTCGGCAAGCGTCTGGATGCGCGCGGCGATGTTCACGCCGTCGCCGAAGATGTCGTCGCCGTCGATGATGATGTCGCCGACGTTAACGCCGATGCGGAAGCGGATCTGGCGGTCGTCGGGCACGCCGGCATTGTGCTCGGCGGCGCCGCGCTGGATATCGACGGCACAGCGCATGGCATCGACCGCGCTCGCGAACTCGGCGAGCACGCCGTCGCCCATGGTCTTGGCGATGCGACCGCGGTGTTTCTCGATCTTGGGGTTCAACAGCGATGAAAAGACGCTCTTGAGCGCCGCGAGCGTGCCCTCCTCGTCGACGTTCATCAGCCGAGAATAGCCGGCGACGTCGGCCGCCAGAATGGCCGCCAGCCGCCGCTCTGCCCGTTGTTCAGCCAAGGTCCGCTCCGATCGACCGGTCGATGACCGAACCACTTCTGCGGGGCCGCATCAAGGCAGCTTCGAAAATGTCATTTCTGATAAATAAAATAGAAATACGGATAATTGCCCGAAGCGAAGTCATTATAGAGATCGGTGCCACGAACTCCGGCAAATTCGATCGCAAGCTTCTTCAACATGCCGGGCGCAAGTTTCAGCGCCATTCGTTGCCGACGGGAACTGTCCAAATCCATTGCCCGCACTACGCCTTCGCTGATGTCCTGTTCCCGCACCTTTTGCAGCTTCGATCGTGCCAGCGCCTGCCGGGGAAACACTCCTTTCCCGGCGTCTTCGAAATAGGAGATGAGGAGATGTCCTCCGGGCTTCAACACGCGACGCACTTCCGAGAGGAAGCGATCGACATCCTTGTAGTGCTGGGCTGATTCGATATTCACAACTGCGTCAAAAGAATTGTCTTCGAACGGCAGTTGGTGAGCGTCCGCCACCATAAAGCGGAGATTTTTCTGAGCCGTAAAATGCTTTTGAGCAAATCGTATTGCCGGGGCAACGATGTCGACTCCAACCATTCTCTGCGGACGAAGGTAGCGAGCGATGTAGGAAGCTCCGCCGCCTCTTCCGCACCCGACCTCGAGGACATGTTTTCCCTCCAGCGAAATGCCGGTAGCCACATGATGGTAAAGTTGAAGTGAATATCTTTCAGACCCATTGCCGATTTCCAGCGAAATTCTGCTGTCGCCGGGATACGCATAACCATAATTCATGAGGGTCACTTCGGCATTCTTGTCCAGCCGCGTGACTAGCGAGTACCAAGCGTTGGTCAGGAGCGCGCGGGCTCCGGACCAATAGAAGAACCTGACGCCGAGATTCTGACCCTGGCTCATCGATCGGCGCGCATCAACGTGCGCTCTCTCCGGTCTCCAAGTCCGGCCGGCTGGCCGAATTGCGCCGATCGAGCGCGGTACCGAACACATGGTCCCACACGCCCGTGGTCACGCCGAAATTGCCGGTATCGGAAACGTAATGGTGCCGCGCGTGGCGCAGCCGCACCCGGTAGAGATAGCTGCCTTGCCGGAGCTCCCAGCGGTGGATCGTGTAATGGACGAAGATGAACCATAGGTAACCGGCCGACATGCCGGCCGTGGCGGCGGTCGCCAGATTGAATCCGAGCGCGGCCCAGAACGGAATCGCGAAACCGATCAAGCCCGCCGAGATGCTGACCCAGGGCGGCGTGCCGATCAGTTCGCGCGGATCGTGGTGGTGCCGCTCGTGCAATTCCGCAATGAGCGGCGCGTGGTGGAAGACGATGCGGTGGAGCAGGTATTCGACCAGGGTCCAGCCGAGGAGCCCGATGGCGAACACGAGCGCCCAGGTCACGGGGCTCGGCGCGGCCGCGCCGTGAAACGCGAGCGCGCTGCAAATGAGGATGAGCGGGGGGTACAGGAAAAATTCGGCGAAATAGCCGAGCTTGGTCAATTTCACGACGATACCCCCGAGCGGACGATCGCAGATCACCGCTCGCACTGATCGAGAGTGCCCATCCCCGGTGACCGTCAGGACATAGCCATATAGCAAATCTGTCAAGGGCACGCATTGCAGTGAACCGGCGCCTCGGCGGCTCACGCCCCGGGATGACGATTGTAACAATAAGTTACTAGGATTATATGCATATATATGGGTCCGCATGCGATCCGATGTGGGGCCGGGATCGGCGCCTGCGCGCGGGCTTCGCAAGCCCGCCCTCGGGATGCTTCGGGGCTCCGCCTCCGGCCAATAAGAGCCGGCGCGAGGAGCTCGCTGACAGAGGGGCGGCATAAGCGCTGGCCTCACGAAAAGCGTGGCCCGGGGTACGAAATCGCCGGACGAAGCGCCGTGGAGGCGCACGGCCTGCGTCACAGGCTGCTACGCGCCCGATCAGGGCGCGACGGAAGATTGAGCGCCGACCGGCGTTTCGTTCCCCCTCGCTGGGGCGAGGGAAAGTTGAAGCAAGCCTCGGGGCGGAATCCGCCCGCGAGAACGATGTTCGTCATTCTGAGGTGGCCGCCGAAGGCGGCCCTCGAAGGATGACGAACGGAGCAAGCGCTGTCATCCTTCGAGGCTCGCCGCTTGCAGCGGCTCGCACCTCAGGATGACGGCTTTTGGGGCGCCTAAGTCTCGCCGCGTTGTTCATTCAACAAGCTCGTGTTACTCGGCTTCGCGCGACGTTGCGTCGCGCCCAAGCGAGGTTTGGAGCGGGGGCCTTGGCTGACCGATTTCCGATATCGCGCCGCGGGCTGATGCGCGGGCTCGCCGGCGCGGCGACGGCCGCGCTCGTTTCCGACCACGCGCTCGGCCAGAGCGGGGAATGGAGTCAGACCTTCGACTCCGCCTCGCGCACCATCACCATGCCGCGCTCGCGCTTCGCGACGCTCACCTCCAACACCGTGCTGTCGATCGAGCGCGCGATGCAGGAATATGCCGCGATCGTGGCCGGCGGCGGCTGGCGCGCGGTGCAGGGCCCGGAGCGGCTGCGGCTCGGCATGCGGGATAAGGCAGTGGTGGGCTTACGCGAGCGTCTGGCGGCTACGAGCGACCTCGACCGCAGCACGGGCATTTCGGACATTTTCGATTCCTACGTCGAGGCCGCGGTGCGGCGCTTCCAGGCGCGGCACGGCATCACCGCCGACGGGGTCGTGCGCGAGAGCACCTATACGGCGCTCAACGTGCCGGCCGAAGTGCGGCTGCGGCAGCTGGAAACAAATCTTGTGCGGGTGCGCTCGATGTCGGGCCAGCTCGGCGAGCGCTACGTGGTGGTGAACATCCCGGCGGCGCAGCTCGAGGCGGTGGAAGGGGGCGTCGCGGTGCTGCGCCATATCGCGATCGTGGGCAAGCCGGATCGGCCCTCGCCGGTGTTGCAGGCCAAGATCGTAGAGGTGAATTTCCACCCGTTCTGGACCGTGCCCGCCAGCATCGTGAAGAAGGATCTGATCCCGCTGATGCAGAAGGAGCCGGATTATCTGGCCAAGAATAAGATCCGGATCTACGACCAGCGCGGCCGCGAGCTGCAGCCGACCGCCATCAACTGGCAGAGCGACGAGGCGGTCGACTACCTGTTTCGCCAGGACCCGGGCGAGCAGAACTCCATGGGCACGATCCGCATCAACATGCCGAACCCGCACGCGGTCTATATGCACGACACGCCGTCGAAGAACCTGTTCGGCGAGGACCAGCGCTTTCACTCCTCCGGCTGCGTCCGGGTGCAGAACGTGCGCGAGCTGGTGAACTGGTTGCTGGCGGTCACGCCCAATTGGTCGCGGGTGCAGATCGAGGGCGTGGTCAAGGGCGGCGAGCGCACCGACGCCAAGATCTCGAAACCGATCCCGGTCTATTGGGTCTACATCACCGCCTGGGCCAATCCCGACGGCATCGTGCAGTTCCGCGACGACGTCTACGGCCACGATGGGCTCGGCATCCGCCCGGTGGCCGATACCCGCGG
>JAHFPN010000097.1 GCA_023269635.1 Hyphomicrobiales bacterium
GAGCAGCACCGGCCGCGCGCCCGGGTGCCGCGCGCGCACGGCGGCGGTGAGATCGGCGAGGTCGTCGTCGAGCTGGCCGCGGTAGTCGAGATCGCCGCGACGGCCGGTGGCGCCGTGGCCGCGGATATCCGGCACATAGTCGGTGAAACCGGCATCGCGCAGGGCCCTGGCGAGCGGGTGCAGGCTGGTGCCCGAGCCGCTCGAGCCGTGGATGGCGATGACGACGCGATCCGGCGGCCCTGCCGGCGAGGGGCCGCTCGGCCGATAGACACGAAACGCAAGCGTCGCGCCGTTGCGGGTCGCGAGAATCTCGATCGGCGGCAGATCGCGAAAATCCACCTGCGTGAACGGATCGGCAATGGAGGCGAGGCGCGGCGGCGGCGCGCTGGTGCCGAAAGCGATCATGCCGGCGAGCGCGAGGATGGCGGCGACGACCACCACCATCACGACGATGGCGAGGATGCGCATGAAGTTGCCCTCGGCGGTCGGTGCGCCGATCAGCTCTTTCCGAACACCCGCTGGAAAATCGTATCCACGTGCTTCAAATGATAGGCGAGGTCGAAGCAGGCCTCGAGCTCTACCGCGGACAGCGCGCGCGCGACTTCCGGGTCGGCCTTCAGGAGCGCGAGGAAATTCCCGTTCTGCTCCCACGCCTGCATCGCGTTCTTCTGCACCAGCCGATAGGCGTCCTCGCGGGCGAGGCCCTTGTCGATCAGTTTCAGCATCACGCGCTGTGAATGCACGAGCCCGCCCTGGCGCTCGAGATTGCGGCGCATGGCATCCGGATAGACCACGAGCTTCTCGATCAATTCGGCCAGGCGATTGAGCGCGAAATCGAGGGTGACGGTGGCATCCGGCCCGATCATGCGCTCGACCGAGGAGTGCGAAATGTCGCGCTCGTGCCAGAGCGCAACGTCCTCGAGTGCGGGCTGCACATAGGCGCGCACCATGCGCGCGAGCCCGGTGAGGTTCTCGGCCAGCACCGGATTCCGCTTGTGCGGCATGGCCGAGGAGCCTTTCTGCTGCGCGGAGAAGAATTCCTCGGCCTCGCCGACCTCGGTGCGCTGCAGGTGGCGGATCTCGGTGGCCAGCCTTTCCACCGAGGCTGCGACCACGCCGAGCGTCGCGAAGAAGAACGCGTGGCGGTCGCGCGGGGCAACCTGCGTCGAGATCGGCTCGACCGCGAGCCCGAGCTGCTTGGCCACGTGTGCCTCCACGCGCGGGTCGATATTGGCGAAGGTGCCGACCGCGCCGGAAATCTTGCAGGTGGCGATCTCGCGCTTCGCCGCCACGAGCCGCTCCTTGGCGCGGGCGAACTCGGCATGAGCGAAGGCGAGCTTGAGCCCAAAGGTGGTGGGCTCGGCATGGATGCCGTGCGAGCGGCCGACGCAGACCGTGTTCTTGTGCTCGCGCGCGCGGCGCTCGAGCGCCGTCAGCACGCGCTCCACGTCGGCGATCAGCAAGTCGGCGGCGCGCGCGAGCTGCACCGCCAGGCAGGTATCGAGCACGTCGGAGGAGGTGAGGCCGGCATGCACGTAGCGCGCTTCCGGCCCCACGATCTCGGCCAAGTGGGTGAGGAACGCGATCACGTCGTGCTTGACCTCGCGCTCGATCGCGTCGATGCGGGCGAGGTCGAACTTGGCGTGTCTACCCTTTTCCCAAATCTTCTTCGCGGCTTCCTTGGGCACGAGCCCGAGCTCGGCCATAGCATCAGCCGCGTGCGCCTCGATCTCGAACCAGATGCGGAGGCGCGTCTCGGGCTTCCAGATGTCGGCCGCTTCGGGGCGGCTGTAGCGCGGGATCATCTCAGGCCGCGGCGCGGGCGGAGGCCGCGCGCAATGCGGCGATGCGAGCCATATAGCCCTCGCGCCCGCCGGCGCCGAAGATCGCCGAGCCCGCGACCAGCACGTTCGCGCCGGCCGCGGTGACGAGCGGCGCGGTCTCCGGCGTGATGCCGCCGTCGACCTCGAGGTCGATCGGGCGGTTTCCGATCAGGTGTTTCAAGGCGCGCACCTTGTCGACTACCGCCGGGATGAAAGACTGGCCGCCGAAGCCGGGATTGACCGTCATCGCGAGCACGAGATCGACCTTGCCGAGCACGTATTCGACGGCGCTCTCGGGGGTCGAAGGATTGAGCGCGACGCCGGCGCGCTTGCCGAGCGCGCGGATCACCGAGAGCGAACGCTCCAGGTGCGGCCCGGCCTCCGGATGGACGGTGATGATGTCGGCGCCGGCGGCCGCGAACGCCTCCAGATAAGGATCAGCCGGCGCGATCATCAGGTGCACGTCGAGCGGCTTGCGGGTGAGCGGCCGGATCGCCTTCACCACGGCGGGGCCGATCGAGATGTTGGGCACGAAATGTCCGTCCATCACGTCGACGTGGATCCAGTCGGCGCCGGCGGCGTCGGCCGCGCGCACCTCTTCGCCCAGCCGCGCGAAGTCGGCGGCGAGGATCGAGGGCGCGACCAGGAGGGGGCGAGTCGGCATGGGCGTTCCGGACTCGGGATGCCGTACCATGCCGGTCAGCCGGCGGGCAACCGCGATCGCAAAAGACGCCTAACGAGCGGCGAAAGAAGTTGCGGGCCGAGATAGATCGGGAATTGCGCCAGCGCAAAATAGAGCCAGACGATGTCGGAAAGCCCGCCGGCTGCCGCTAGCATCAGGCCCAAGTTGCGGTTGCCGCATTCCAAGCCGAGCGCGAGTGCCCGCTCGATCCCGATCGGCCGGAACACGAGGGCGGTCAGCGCCATCAGGCCGAAGGTCAGGCCAAAGCTCAGCGCCAGCAGGCCGAGCACGAGGGCGGGCTCGGCAATGAGGCGGGCGGCGACGCTCTCCATCAGGGCGACAGCGAATACGAAGAGCGCGACCACGCTCAAGCCGTCGACTTGCTCGCGTGCCGCAAGCACGCGGTCGCGGCCGAACAGCCATCGGATGAACGCGGCCACTAGGAACGATCCGGCGAGGAAGAAGAGGAGCCGGAGCGCCAGCATCGGAGGATCGAGCGGCAATGCCTCGCGCGCGAACACGCCGACGAAGAACGGAGTGGTGAGGGGCGTGACTGTAATAGTGGCGATCAAGGTGGCAAGCGCGAGTGCGGCGTCGAGCCCGAGCAAGGCGGCAAACGCCGGCGCCGACATGATCGGCGGCGCGGCGGCTTGCAGGATGAGGGCGAGCGAGAGCGCGTTCCACAATTCGCCGCTGCCGAGCGCCGCATAGGCGGTGCCGAGCGCGAGCGGGATCGCAACCATGATCCAGAACGTCGCAAACAGAACCACGCGCGGGCGCGCGAATTCGCTCCGCAGGGCGAGCGGATTGACGCGCAGGAAGGCGAACACCAGGAGACAGAAGATCGCCGGCGCGACCAGCGGCTTGAACAGCGCCGCGAGTGGCGGCAGCGCGAGACCGATGAAGATGCTCGCGGCGATGGCGCGCGTGCCCTGGCGGCCAAGCCAAGCGAGCGCCTCGAAAACTCGCGCCAGCATGCTCATATAGCCTTCCTGATTCTCATGAATCGGCGGCAATGCGCCGGTAACGCTCTTGTAGCCGAAGCCGGCGCACTATCGGCGAGCTTTCGGCGGGATGAAAGGTGTCGCGATGGCGCGGACCGATGTGGCGGTGCTCGGCGCCGGCATCGTCGGTGTCTCGATCGCGCTGCAGCTCGCAAAGCGCGGGCTTGCGGTCGCGCTCGTGGACAAGCGCGCACCCGGCGAGGAGACCTCTTTCGGCAATGCCGGGGTGATCGAAGGCAACACCGTCTTCCCGCCGGCGTTCCCGGCAAGCTTTCGGGGTCTGCTCAAGGTCGCGCTCAAGCGCGCGCCCGAAGCGAACTATCACCTGTCGTCTCTCCCGTGGGCGGCGCCCTGGCTGCTGGCGTTTCGTGCGGCCTCGCGTCCGGAGCGGTTGATTGAGACCGCGCGCGTGATGCGGCCGCTCTATGCGCGCGCGCTCGCCGAGCACGAGGCGTTGATGGGCGAATCGGGCGCCCTGCGCTATCTCCGCAAGGAAGGCTGGCTCAAGCTCTATCGCAGCGAAGCGAGCTTCAAAGCGATTGCGCCGGAGCTCGATCTTGCCCGCGAGTTCGGACTTTCTTTTCGCATGCTCGATACCGATGGCGTGCGCGAGCTCGAGCCGTGGCTCGCGCCGGTGTTCCGGCATGCCGTGCTTTGGTCGGGCGCGGCGAACGTGACCAACCCGCTGGCGCTGACGCAAGCCTATGCGGCGCGGTTCCGCGCGCTGGGCGGCACGTTGATCGAAGCCGATGCGCGCACGCTGGCCCGCGCCGGCGTGCGCTGGCAGGTGGAGACCGCCGAAGGCGCGCTCGACGCCGACGCTGCCGTGATCGCGCTCGGGCCCTGGGCGCCGGATGTATTGCAGAAATTCGGTATCCGGCTCCCGCTCGGCATCAAGCGCGGCTATCACTTGCATTTTCGCGCACGCGGCAACGCCGCGCTCGGGCGGCCGGTCGGCGACATCGACAACGGCTATGCGCTGGCGCCCATGGAGCAGGGCATCCGCCTCACCACCGGCGCCGAGATCGCCGCGCGCGACGCGAAGCCCACCCCGGTCCAGTTCGCACGATTGATGCTAGACGCGAGAGCTCTGTTCCCGCTCGGCGAGGCGATCGAGTCCACACCCTGGATGGGTTCGCGGCCGTGCTTCACCGACTCGCGGCCGGTGATCGGGCGGGCGCCCGGCCAGCCCGGACTCTGGCTCGCCTTCGGGCACGCGCATTGGGGGCTCACGCTCGGCCCCGCCACCGGCCGGCTGCTCGCGGAGATGATGACAGGCGCCACGCCGTTCTGCGATCCTGCGCCCTATGGCGCGGAGCGCTTTCTCTAGGGATGGGGCAAATGGCAACTTTCGTTCTCGTGCACGGCGCGTTTCACGGCGCATGGTGCTGGACCAAGCTCGTGCCAGAGCTCGAGCGGCGCGGGCATCGCGCCGTCGCCTTCGACCTACCGGGTGGTGGTGACGACCAAACGCCGATCGCGAAGGTGACGCTCGACGGCTACGTTTCGCGCGTTGCGGACGCGGTCACGCGCGAGGCGGATTCCGTGATTTTGGTTGGGCACAGCCTCGGCGGGATGTCGATCACGGCGGCGGCGGAGCGGGTGCCGGAGCGGATCCGGAAGCTCGTCTATCTCAGCGCCTTTATCCTGCGCGACGGCGAGTCACTCTATACGCTGCTCGATCCGACCGCGCCGGCCGACTCGGTGCCGCCGAAAGGCAGCTCCTGGGACATCGTATTCTCCCCGGTGCCGACCGCGGCCGCACCCAATTTATTCTATAATGGCTGCCCGGAAGCGGACGTGGCCTTCGCCTTGGCGCGGCTGCGGCCGCAGGCGAACGCGCCGCGGCTGACCCGGGTTTCGCTCACGCCCGGGCGATTCGGCCGCGTGTCGCGTGCCTATATCGAAACCACGGACGATCAGGCCGTGCAGCTCGCGATGCAACGGGGCACGGTCGCGAACACGCCGTGCCAGGAGATACCCTCGCTTCCGACCGGGCATTCGCCGTTTTTCGCGGCGCCCGCGGCGCTGGCCGAGGCGCTGGCAAGTCTCGTTTGAATTCAGCGCGCGAAGCGGTCGCGCCAGGACGGCAGCGCGCCCTTGAAGGGGAGCGCCGTCGCCTCGTAGACGCCGCGCGCGACCGCGCGCGCAAGCACGTTCGCGGCGAGTGCGCCGAGCTCGGACAATTCGAGCACCGGGTCTTTGAGCGGGCGCTTGCAGGTCGCGGCCGCGAACACGGTGTCGCCGTCGAGGGTCGTGTGCGCGGGATAGATCGCGCGCGCGAAGCCGTCCTGGGCCATGACCGCGAATTGCTTGGCCTGCGCCTTGGTAAGCGTCGCATCGGTCGCGACGATCGCGATCGTCGTATTCTCGCCGAGGCCGCCCTTGGCGCGAATTCTCAGTGCCTCGCGCGATATTTTCGGTGGCGAGCCGCGGCCGCCGAATTCGCCGTTCTCCTCGAAGGGTGCGGCCCAGAAGTGCGGTCCGCTGCCCACCACCACATTCCCGCAGGCATTTACGGCGACGAGCGCGCCGACGGTGTGCCCGCCCGTTGAGCGGGCCGACGCGGAGCCGAGGCCGCCCTTGAGATCGAGCGTGGTGGCGCCGAAGCCAGCGCCCGCGGTACCAAGGCGGAATTCTGTGCCGGCCGCCGCCGCCGCCGCATAGCCGAGGTCGCGATAGGGCGGAAAGCGGCCCCAGTTCTTGTCGCCGCCATTGATCATATCGAACAGGATCGCGCCCACGACTATGGGAATGCGCACGTCGCCGATGGCAAAGCCGCGGCCCTGCTCGCGCATCCAGGCCTGAACGCCGGCGCCGGCGTCGACGCCGAAGGCCGATCCGCCGGAGAGCGTGATCGCGTCGATGCGTTCCACGGTGCGGTGCGGCTCCAGGAGGTCGGTGTCGCGGGTGCCCGGCGCACCGCCGCGCACATCCGCGGCTGCCACTGCCGGCTCGTCGAACACGACCGCGGTCACGCCCGAGGCGACCCGCGCGTCGTCGGCATTGCCGACCTTGATGCCAGGGACGTCGGTGATCAGGTTGTTCATCGACGCCGCTCCGCCGCGAAGGCCCGGTCCGGGGTCGCTTCGCGCGGTCTGGGCCCGAAGCCGTGTGCGGCCAGGATTCTGCGCAGGTGTGTTTCGGCCTCGCTCAAGCTCGGCGCGTGAACAAAAAGGTTGCGATGCTCGTGCGTGAATTCCTCGACCGGTCCCAGCAGAATGGTGCGGCGCTCGGTCGGCGAGCGTTCCGCCTCGCCCCGATAGAAGGCGGCCATGTCGAGCTCGTTCTTGGTGCCGGTATTGCCGGGCAGCGCCACGATGGCGTCGGCCGAGAAGATGTTCACGTGATTGCGCGTGGGCATGTCGCGCCATTCGGCGGCGCGCGGCGGCAACGGCGTGAAGATCGCGATCTCGACGCTCGCGTTCGGATAAGGCCGGCCGGATTCGTCGCGATTGATGCTCTCGAGCGGACCTTCGGGATCGCGCGGCACGACGCCGATCGAAAAGCCGGCGCGATCGGCGACCGCGACGAAGCCTTCGGCCGCGGCCTGCATCACGCCAAAGCCGGCGCCGGTCAAGAGATGGGCGCCGAGCCGGGCCACGACGGCGCCGATCTCGTGCGCGAGGCGCGCCCGGTCCGCGGTTAGTGGGCTGCCCTGACCCAGGACGGCGACGATCGGAAGCTTGCGCAACATCGATTGGCCCCGCGATTCGGGCGCGGAGCGGAGACGATTTCGGGCGAGGCGTCAACCACTGTAGCCCCGGCAGCCAAAAGCCGCCGCCGATCAAGGCCGGATCACATCCCGGCGATCCGTGCTCGATCCGCTTGCGGCGCGCGGGCCGACGTCGCATCAAGGCGCCATGGCCGACGTGACCTATCCAGCCGCGCTGTTCGCCGGGCTGATCAGCTTTCTTTCACCCTGCGTATTGCCGCTGGTGCCGCCTTATCTCTGTTTTCTCGCCGGCACCACCTTCGAGCACGTGCTGGCACGGGAGCCGACGCGGCTCGTCGAGCGGCGCGAGCTCGGCTCGGCACTCCTGTTCGTGGCCGGATTTTCGACCGTGTTCGTCGCGCTCGGCGCCGGCGCATCGGCGATCGGCGGGCTGGTGCGCGCCTATAGCGACCTGCTTTCGATCATTGCCGGGATCGCGATTCTGGCCATGGGGTTCCATTTCCTCGGCGCCTTCCGCATCCCGCTTCTGGCACGCACCGCGCGGCTCAAATTGGAGAAACCGGTCGGGGCCTGGGGCGCGTTCGTCATGGGGCTCGCCTTCGCCTTCGGCTGGACGCCGTGCATCGGACCGGTGCTGGCGGCGATCCTCGCCTTCGCCGCGTCCGAGGCGACGGTGGCACGCGGCGCGTCGCTGCTTGCGGTCTACTCGCTCGGCCTCGGCATCCCGTTCGTGCTGGCGGCGTTCGCGCTGAAGCCGTTCGTCGCGCTGCTCGCGCGCGTGCGTCACCGGCTCGGGCTGATCGAGAAGGTCATGGGCGGGCTGCTGGTGCTGACCGGCATTGCGTTCTTGGCCGGCTGGATCACTCAAGTAAGCTATTGGCTGCTGGAGACGTTCCCGGCGCTGGCGACGTTCGGCTGACCCGAGAGCAGAAGCCCGCCGCGAGGCGGGCTTCCGTGGTCACGAACGGACGATCGAGTGCTCAGCTCGAGCCGGGCGGTAGTTCCGCGTAGCTGCCGTCCTTGCTCCAGATGTACCAGACATAGTCGAGCGCGGTGATGTCGCCCTTCTTGTCGTAGCCGATCTGGCCGATCACGGTGTTCCACTTGCCGGCACGAATGGTCTCGGCCACCTTCTTCGGGTCGAGGGTCTTCGCCTTTTCCACGGCTTGCGCCCAGATTTGCAGCGCGGCGTAGGTGTAGAGCGTGTAGCCCTCGGGATCGATGCTCTTGTCCTTGAACTTCTTCACTACCGCGGCCGCGGTCGGCTTCTTCCGCGGGTCGGGGCCGAAGGTCATCATCACGCCTTCGCCGGCCGGGCCGGTGATCGCCCAGAATTCGTTGGTGACGAGCGCGTCGCCGGCGAGCAACCGCGCCTTCACGCCCTGGTCGCGCATCTGGCGCAGGATCAGCCCGGCCTCGGTGTGATAGCCGCCGACATAGACGGCGTCGATGTTGTTGGCCTTGAGCTTGGAGACGAGGGCGGTGAAGTCCTTGTCGCCTTGGGTATAGGCCTCGAACAGCTTCTCCTTCACGCCGGCCTTGTTCAGCGCCTTCTTGGTCTCGTCGGCCAGGCCTTTGCCGTAGGTGGACTTATCGTGGAGGATCGCGATGTTCTTGCCCTTGAAGTGCTTGGCCAGATACGCGCCGCCGACCGCGCCCTGCTGGTCGTCGCGGCCGCAGACGCGGAAGGTGTTCCAAAGCTTGCGCTCGGTGAAGAGCGGATTGGTCGAGGCCGGGGTAATCTGCAAGACGCCCGCCTCGGCATAGGCTTCCGACGCCGGGATCGAGGACGAGGAACAGAAGTGCCCGATCACGACCGGGAGCTTCATGGCGGCGAGCTTCTCGGCCACCGCGCGCGCCTGTTTCGGATCGCAGGCATCGTCGCCGAGCTCGAGCTTGAGCTTGCGGCCGAGCACGCCGCCGGCCGCGTTGATGTCGGCCACCGCCTGCTCGATGCCGTTCTTGAATTGCAGGCCGAAGGTCGCGTACTGGCCGGTCATCGGACCGGCGTAGCCGATCACGATGTCCTGCGCCGCCGCCGGGCCGGCCAAGCCGAGGCCCGCGCCGAGCGCGAGAACGGAAAGCAGTTTTTGCATTTGCTTCTCCCCATGGCACAAACACGAACGGCTTCTCCGCCCGCGAGCGGACGCCGCTTGG
>JAHFPN010000012.1:0-5129 GCA_023269635.1 Hyphomicrobiales bacterium
ACCTGTAGGTACTCGGCCATCAGGAAGGCTGCCGCCCCCATCACCGGCGGCGCGATCTGGCCGCCGGTCGAGCCCACCGCCTCGACCGAGGCCGCGATGTGCGGCGGGAAGCCGGCGCGCTTCATCAGCGGGATGGTGATGGTGCCGACGCTCGCGACGTTGGCGACCGCGCTGCCCGAGATCATCCCGAACAGCGCCGAGCCGACCACCGCGATCTTCGCCGCCCCGCCGCGGAAGCTGCCCATCAGCGCGGTGGCGAGCGCGGAGAAATATTCCGAGCCGCCGCAGCGGGTCAGCACTTGCCCCATGATGATGAAGGGCGTGACCACCACGATCGCGATCTGCAGCGTGCTGCCGAGCAGCGAATTGGTGTCGATGCCGAGATAGACCATGAGCCGGGAGAGCGAGACCGGCCGGCTTGCGAATTGCTCGGGCAGCATCCAGCCGAGCATGGCGTGCGCGCACAGTGCGAGCACGATCAGCACCAGTCCGAGCCCGGCGACGCGCCGCGTCGCCTCGAACACCAGGAGCACGATCACGCTGGCGATCAGCACGCCGTCCCAGGGCCGGTCCACCAGCTCCCGGATCAGCGCCGGATAGCGGATCGCGACATAAAAGCAGGAGAGCACGCTCGCGGCCGCGAGCATGAGGTCGAACGCGGCCGCGACCGGGGCGGTCCTCGCTTCAAGCGCGCTCTCGGCCACCGCCTCTTCGCCGCGGCGCCCGCCGAGCGGGAACATCAGGAAGGTGAGCGCGAGCGAAAGCCCGAGCACGGCCGCGAGCAATTGCTCGGTGAACAGCGGAATTTGCAGGCGCCCGGGAAGATTGACCACCCAGGCGATCACCATCGTCACGATCGCGGCCTTGAGCGCGGTCGCGATCGTTTCGATGACGGCGCGGGGCATCACGCCGCCGGTCAGGACGGGCAGATCACGTTGAGAAGCGCCTGGCGGCCCTTGCGCACCGCATCGAGTGCGCGCGCGAGCGCGGCCGGAAGTTCGCTTGCGCGCTCGACCCGCTCGCCGTAGCCGCCGTGCGCCCCGACGATCGCCTCGTAGGCGGGGCTGCTGCCGAAATCGGCGAGGAAGCGGCCGTCGTCGCGGCCGGCGGCGCCGTCCTGGAACATGGAGAGCGTCGCGCCGCGCACCGCGCCGTAGCGCGCGTTGTTGCAGATGATCACGAGTACCGGGAGATCGAGCGACTGCGCGACCCAGTGGCAGGCGGTGGGATTGTTGAAGATGTAGGAGCCGTCGCCGAGCGCGGCGACCACCATGCGCTCGGGCGCCGCGAGCTTGATGCCGAGTGCGGCGCCGAAGCCCCAGCCGAGCCCGCCCGCGGGGCTAACCATGAAGAAAGTGCCGGGCTTCTCGCGCGCGCAATGGTCGAGCTGGATCGGGTATTCGTTCACCAGGATGTCGTCGGCGCCGATCGCCCCGGCGATGCAGCGGCTCAAGTAGCCTTGCGTGATGTGCTCGCCCTTTGGCTCCGCCTGCTTGGCGACGGCCGCGCGGTGCGCCTTCGCCCGTGCGGCGATGCGCGCGCGCCGCGCCTCGACCCGCGCCTGGTCGGGCTTGATGAGTTCGATCGCCGCATCGAGTGCCGCAAGCGCGTTCACGGCGGTGGAGACGATGGCGAGATCGTTCCGGAAACTGCGCATGGGGTAGCGCAGGAACAAGGGATCCTCGCCCACGTGCGCCACCCGGCACGCGGGCTTCGGCGCGTTGACGCTCGGGATCCACGGCACGTCCGACTCGAGCGCGATGATGAGATCGGCGTCGCCTACTGCCGTGCCCGGGTTGTAGCCGAGGTGCATCGGGTGGCTGCCGGGCAGGCACAAATAGCGCGGCGCGTGCGCCACCACCCCGATGCCCCAGCGCTGGGCGAGCCGCGCGAGCAATTCCACCGCGCGCGGATCGCGCCCGGCGTTCGCGGTCACGATCAGCGGGTTGTCCGCGCCGGCGAGCCATTCAGCGAGCGTCGCGATCGACTGCGGGTCCGGATGCGGCGGCGCCGGGATCGCGCGCGGGCCGGCCGGTGCCGGCTCCTCGTCGAGCGCCGCCGAAAGCGGCTCGCGCGGCAGCACCAGATAGACCGGCCCGGTCGGGCTCGTCATCGCCGCCTCATAGGCGCGCGCCACCACGTTGCCGACTTGCGCCGGCTGGCGCAGCTCGTAGTCCCACTTCACCAGCTCGCGCACCATGCCGCCCTGGTCGAACATCTCCTGCGCCCAATGGATCGAGCGGTTGCGGCTGCCGAACATGCCGGTCTCGGTCACCGGTGTGCGGCCGGCGGCCAGGAACAGCGGAACGCGGTCGCGCGAAAGATTGGTCAGATTGTTGATGGTGTTGGCGGTGCCGACATTGACGTGCACCATCACCGCCTGCGGCCGGCCGGTCATCAGGAACGCCCCGTGCGCCATGGCCACCGCGAGGTTCTCGTGTGGGACAAGTATCGGGCGCGGCACCCGCGTATTCTTGCCCTCGCGCGCTCGGCTATAGGCCTCGATGATCGGCGGGAAGTCGGTGCCCGGATTGGCGAAGAAGAAGTCGACCCCGTGGTCCGCGAGCGCACGCAGGAACAGCTCGCCCGCGATCGGCTTCTCTTTCGGTTTCTCCGCGCGTTGCGCGGTGGGCTTGGCGCTCATCGGTGTTGGTTTCTCTGTACGGCTTGAACGAGGGTCATCCTATACGACAGAACGTTACGAAGCAGCGGCCCATCAGCATCGGCCTCATCCTTCGAGACGCCCTCGCTTCGCTCGGGCTCCTCAAGATGAGGCCGATAAACCGCGACCTCACCCTGAGGAGCGCCCACCGATGTCGGGATTACCCGACATCGGCACCTTGAGCGCAAGTCGGCTATAGCCGACTTGCGTGGGCGCGTCTCGAAGGGCGAGGTCGCCAAGCGAGCCGCTCACTTCGTCTCGCTGATCCCCTTCTCGCGGTAATAGGCGATGGCGCCGTCGTGGAACGGCACGTCGTAATTGGTGAACATGCGCTCGACCCGGAGCGCCCGGAATTGCGCCACCGATAGGGCCATCGCGTCCTTCTGCTCGGCAATTACCTTCGTGATGGTCTTGATCCGCTCCGCCGGCACGTCGGCGTTGGCGAACACCGTGTAGTCGTAGTGCATGGTGTTGATCGTCTCGCGCACGCCCGCAAGACTCGGCGCCGGGCTCACCTTGGCCATGTAGGAGGTGCGGAACACCTTCTTCATGGCCGCGACCGCATCCGGCGAAGGATCGAGGTCGAGATAGCGCAATCCGCCCACCGCGGCGTCGGCTTCCGACACCTTGGCGCCGCCGATCGCGAAGGTGGTGACGTCGACCCGGCCGGCCGTGAATTCGTCGACACCGCGAATGAGGTTCGGCACCAGCACCGGCTTCAGGTCGGCGATGGTGAGCCCGGCATTGGCGAGCATGGCGTCGACGGTGGTCTTGATGATCTCCTGGCTGGTGTAGCCATAGGCGATGGTCTTGCCCTTCAGGTCCTTGATCGACTTGATCGGCGAATCGTTGCGCACGAACAGCCCGACCCTTAAGGGAAACAGGATTGCGATGGTGCGGAGCTTCGGGTTCGGCCGTTTGTCGAACGTGCCGATGCCGTGGAAGGCCTCGTACAGCTCGAGCGAGTTGCAGAAGCCGACGTCGATCTCGCCCGAGTTCACCAGCGGCACCATGACGCCGGTGCCGCTCGAGGGCTGCACGCGCGATTGCATGCTGGCCGCGTCCTGCAGCGCCTTCGCCAGCGCCGCGCCGAACGCGTAGGTGACCGTGCCTTGCGGGCTGGTGCCGATGCCGAGCGGCTGGGCGGTCGCGGCCGGCGCGGCAAGCAGCGCACTGAGCGTCAATGCGAAGAGAAGCTTTCTCACGAGATCCTCCCTGACGCGGTTCTTCTGAAGCGTTGTTGGCCGTCACTCTAGCTTGCTGCATTGTGGTTGATCCAGCCCATTGATCCCTGCAAGCTCGGTGCGTGAGCCGCCCCGTGCTCGTCGCCGATATCGGCGCCACCAATACCCGCCTCGCGCTCGCGAACGCGGCGGGCAAGTTGGATTCCGCGCGCAAATTCCCGAACCAGGGCGTGCGTGATCTCGCGGCGCTGCTCGAAGAGGCGCTCGCGGCCGCGGGCCGCCGCCGGCCGCGCTTTGCGGTGCTCGGGGTCGCCGGGCCGGTCGATGCGGATCGCTTCCTGGTCACCAACCGGGGCTGGTCGTTCTCCCGCCGCGCGCTCATGCGCCGGCTCGGGCTCAAGCGGCTCGTGGTCGTCAATGATTTCGAGGCGCTCGCCCATGCGCTTCCTTTCCTCGAGCCGCGCGATCTGTTGGCCGTCGGCGCGCCGCACCAGTTGCCGAAGGATCGCCTGCTCGTGTGTGGGCCGGGCTCGGGCTTCGGCAGCGCGCTCCTGATCGCCGCCGGCCGCCGGCCGCGGGTGCTGGCGAGCGAGGCCGGGCACATGCGCCTCGGCGCCGCCACCGCCGACGAGGCGCGGGTGATCGCGCATTTCCTGCGCGAGACTGGGCCGGTGATCGTGGAGCAGGTGCTCTCCGGCTCCGGCCTCGCGCGCCTGCACGAAATCTTGTGCGGCGACCGGAAGCGCCCGGAGGCGATCGCGAGCGCGGCCCGCGCCGGTGCGGCCGCGGCGCGGGTCACGGCGGAATTCTTCCTTCGCCTGTATGGGCGGATCGCCGGCGATCTCGCGCTCGCCTACAACGCCAAGGCCGTGTTCCTCGCCGGCGGGGTGACGGGCGGGCTGGCGCCGCTCATTCCCGCGTCGGCGTTCCGCGAAGTTTTCGAAGAGCACCCGCCCTACAAGGATCGTCTCGCGCAGATCCCGATCCGGATCATCGTGCACGAAGAGCCGGGCCTGCTCGGCGCCGCCGCGATCGCACGCCGGCTCGCTTAAACCAGCCCCAGGTCGGCGAACGCTTCGGCGTGGAAGTCGGCGGATGCTTGCGAGAAGCAGCAGAACACGACGCGGCCGACGCCGCGGCCGGCCGCTGCTTCCGCGACCACGGTCGCGACCGCAATCCGCGCGGCGCGGTCGGCGGGGAAGCGATAGACCCCGGTCGAGATCGACGGAAAGGCGATGGAGGTGAGCTCATGCTCGCGCGCGAGCGCGAGCGACGCGCGGTAG
>JAHFPN010000012.1:5139-31658 GCA_023269635.1 Hyphomicrobiales bacterium
GGTAGCAGGAGGCCAGAAGGTCGTCTTCGCCGGCACCGCCGCCGTGCCAGACCGGCCCGACCGCGTGGATCACATGCCGCGCCGGCAGCCGATAGCCGCGGGTGATTTTCGCTTGGCCCGTGGCGCAGCCGCCGAGCGTGCGGCATTCGGCGAGCAATTCGGGGCCGGCGGCGCGATGGATCGCGCCGTCCACGCCGCCGCCGCCGAGCAGCGCGGCGTTGGCCGCGTTCACGATCGCATCGAGTTCGAGCGTGGTGATGTCGCCGACCACGATGTCCAATATCGAACGGTGGATCTCGGCGGAAAGTTGCGGGCGCGGCTGCATGGGCGCGATCCTATCGGCCGTGGGAGCAGCGTGCGAGTCAGGCGAGTTCTTTCCGCAGATCGAGCGTCCCGCGCCGGCCGATCGCAGCGAAATCCTTGCGCAGGAAATCGCCCGCCGCTTTTCGGCCGATGTCGCGCAGGTGCTGGAAAAACTGCCACTCGACCGCGAACTTGGAGCTGGAGCTCAGCTTGTTCAGCTCGGCGTCGGCGGCGATGCGGTGCAGTCGCACCGGACGGTAGGCACCCCGCCCGGTCCAGCGCCGTAGGAAGCCGCCCTCCGTCAGCCGCCCCACGAACCCGATCGCCCGCAGCTCGGAATGCAGCGACGCATTGAAACTGATCTCGTTGATGCGATTGAGGATGTCGCGCGCGCTCCGCGGCGTCCCTTCGCGCTTGAGCGGGTTGGTCTGCACCAGCAGGATGTCGTCGGTGCGGCTGCCGCGGAAGAACGGGAATAGCGGCGGATTGCCGACATAGCCGCCGTCCCAGTAGGGCACGCGGTCGATCTCCACCGCGCGGAACAGGAACGGAAGACACGCCGAAGCCATCACGACGTCGGCATTGATGTCCTCGCCGCGGAAGATCTGCACCTTGCCGGTGCGCACATTGGTCGCCGAGACGAACAGCTTGAAGTCCTTGCACGCGCGCACGGCGGCGAAATCGACCTCGCGCTCCAGGATCGCGCGCAGCGGATTGATGTTGAACGGGTTCGCGTCGTAGGGCGAGATGAAGCGGCTCGCCACGTCGAGCGCGAGAAAGACCGGGTTCTTGTCGAGCGACCAGTTGCCCAAGAGCCGATCCATCACCCCGCGCTGCAGCGGGCTCATGCGGCCGTCGCGGGAAACCGCGCGCCAGAATTTCGCGAGCGCCGCGCGTGCGCCGGCGCGGCCGCCCCTGTGGTAGCCCGCGGCGAGCGCCACCGCGTTCATGGCGCCGGCGCTGGTGCCCGAGATCGCCTCGATCGCGAGCCGCTCCTCCTCGAGCAGGCGATCGAGCACACCCCAGGTGAAGGCGCCGTGGGCGCCGCCGCCCTGGAGCGCGAGGTTCACGGGCTTGCGCCCGCCGACTTTTCGAAAAACCATGGCAGGGTTGCTATCCCTTTCCGCTATATTGTGCAGTGCAACATATAGCCGCTATATCGGTTTCGCACGACCGGTGCGCAAGCTAGGATGGGGCAGAGAATCCCGATGAATATTGGTTTTCCGGCCCCTGACCACGATCACGCCCGCTGCGTGCACGACCTCTTGAAGCGCGCCGAACAGGCGTGCGGCGGGCGGGGCTTGCGGCTCACGCCGCTCAGGCGGCGGGTGCTCGAGGCGCTGGCAGAGAGTCATGCGCCGCTCGGCGCCTACGAGATCGTCGAGCATCTGGCCAAGGCCGGCGAGCCGGCGCCGCCCATGTCGGTCTACCGCGCGCTCGAATTCCTGGTCGCCGAGCGGCTCGCGCACCGGATCGAAAGCCGGAACGCGTATCTCGCCTGCAACTACGGCCACGACGGCGACGAGGTGGTGATGTTTCTCCTGTGCGAGCGCTGCGGCACCGTGGCCGAGGTCGCCTCGCGCGCGGTCGGCCGCGATCTCGGCGAAGCGGCGCGCGGCGTCGGATTCGAGACGCGCGCGCCGGTGCTGGAGATTTCCGGCCTCTGTGCCAATTGCCGCAAGGCGAAACCGCGGCGCTGATACGGGCGTCCCGATGCAGACGATCGCTTCCGAAAGAGATTCCGCCGGACCGGCGCCGCGCCGGCGCTCGGTCGCGGTCCGCGTCGGCGATGTCACCATCGGCGGCGGCGCGCCGGTGGTCGTGCAATCCATGACCAACACCGACACTGCCGACGTGGAAGCGACCGCGCGCCAGGTCGCGGCGCTCGCCCACGCCGGCTCCGAGCTCGTGCGCATCACGGTGGATCGCGACGAGGCCGCGGCCGCGGTTCCGCGGATCAAGGAGCGGCTCGGCGCGCTCGGCGTCGAGGTGCCGCTGATCGGCGACTTCCATTATATCGGCCACAAGTTGCTCGCCGATCATCCTCCTTGCGCCGAAGCGCTGGACAAGTACCGGATCAATCCCGGCAATGTCGGCTTCAAGCACAAGAAGGACCGCCAGTTCGCGGCGATCATCGAGCTTGCGCTGAAATACCGAAAGCCGGTGCGGATCGGCGCCAACTGGGGCTCGCTCGATCAGGACCTGCTCACCCGGCTCATGGACGATAATGCGCGCGCGGCCGCGCCGCTCGACGCCCGCGCCGTCACGCGGGAGGCCATGGTGCAGTCGGCGCTGTTGTCGGCCACGCGGGCGGAGGAATTGGGCCTCGGCCGCGACCGCATCGTGCTCTCGGCCAAGGTTTCGGCGGTGCAGGACCTGATCGCGGTCTATGCCGAGCTCGGCCGGCGCTCCGACTACGCGCTGCATCTCGGGCTCACCGAGGCCGGCATGGGCACCAAAGGCATCGTCGCATCGGCGGCCTCGATCGCGGTGCTCCTGCAGGCCGGGATCGGCGACACCATCCGCATCTCCTTGACGCCCGAGCCCGGCGGCGACCGCACCCGCGAGGTGCAGGTCGCCCAGGAACTTTTGCAGACCATGGGCTTGCGCGCCTTCGTGCCGCTGGTGGCAGCCTGCCCCGGCTGCGGCCGCACCACCTCGACCACGTTCCAGGAGCTCGCCGCCGACGTGCAGGATTTCATCCGCGCCCGCATGCCGGAATGGAAACGGCGCTATGCGGGCGTCGAGGCGCTTTCGGTCGCGGTGATGGGCTGCATCGTGAACGGCCCGGGCGAGAGCAAGCACGCCGATATCGGCATCTCGCTGCCCGGCACCGGCGAGCAGCCGGTGGCGCCGGTGTTCGTGGACGGCAAGAAGGTGGCGACGCTGCGCGGCGCGACGCTGACCGAGGATTTCAAGGCGATGGTCGAGGCTTACGTGGCGAACCGCTTCGGTTTGGCGCGCCCGGACGCTGCGGAATAGCGCCCGCTCGATCTCATTTGCCGGTGCCGACCAGGGATGCCGCGATGTTCACCGCCAGTGCCACGATCGCGGCGGTGAACAGGAACGAGAGCGCGCCGTGGGCGACGACGGTGCGGCGGATCCATTTGTTGGTGACGGCGACGTCCGAAACCTGGAACGTCATGCCGATCACGAACGCGAAATAGACGAAATCCCAATAGTCCGGCGGCTGGTCGCCCGGAAACTTGAGGCCGCGGGCGCGCCGGCCCGTGCCGTAGAATTCGTGGGCATAGCGAAGCGCGAAGATGGTCTGCGTGAACGTCCATGACAGGATCACGGTCATGAGCGTGAGCGCGACTTTGATCTCGTAGCCTGCTTGAGCCCGGTCGATCGCCGCGAGCTCCGCAAAGATGGCGCCGAAACTCGCCACCGCGGCGGCGACCGTCAACACCAGGAGCGTGTAGGCGCCTTCGTCCTGCAAGCTGGAATGATATCGAATATCGGCCGTAGTGGCGCGGGCGAACATCACGGCGACCGCCGCCAGATAGCAAACGATGCCGATATTCCAGGTGATCAAGAGACGCGTGGTGAGGGCGATGCCTGAAGGCGCCAAGACGAAAACCGCGCAGCCGAGCGCGGCCGAGATCCACAGGCGAATGTGTGCGCGCGCGAACCGGACGATCCAGGGTCCGGCTTCGGTGTCAGCTATTCGCTTCATGGATTCCGTTCTCCTGATGCCGGCGGCTCAAGCCTTGCGCTCGGCGACGAAACGCGCGGTCTCGTTCAGCATAGCGGCGCGCGGGCCGAAAATCTTGAGCGCATTGTTTGCTTCTTCGATCCGCGCGGCCAGGCGTCCGCGCGCCTTGTCGGCGCCCAGCGCGAAAACCAGCGTCGCCTTGCCGCGCTTGGCATCCTTCGCGACCGGCTTGCCGGCTGTTGCGACGTCGGCTTCGGCGTCGAGCAGGTCATCGGCGATCTGGAAGGCGCTGCCGAGCGCGCGGCCGTATGCCGTGAGCGCGTCGTGCTCGGCGGGATTCGCGCGGCCGAGAATAGCGCCCGCCTCGCACGCGGCGGCGATCAGCGCGCCGGTCTTCATCGATTGCAGGCGCTCGATGTGCTCGAGCGGGAGCGATAGCGGGCGTTGGCCGGCGAAGCGGCCTTCGGCCTCCAGGTCCAGCATCTGCCCGCCCGCCATGCCGCCGATTCCGGCGGCGCGCGCGAGCAATCCCACCAGCGCGACGCGTACGCTCGGGTCGGGGTCGCCCGCCTCGCCGGCGATCAGATCGAACGCCAGCGTGAGCAGCGCGTCGCCGGCGAGAATCGCGGTCGCCTCGTCGAAGGCGCGATGCAGGCTCGGCCGGCCGCGGCGCAATTCGTCGTCGTCCATGGCCGGCAGATCGTCGTGCACGAGCGAATAGCAATGCACGCACTCGAACGCGGCGGCGACCGGAATCGCCTTAGTTTCGGCGACGCCGAATAGCGCCGCGCTTTCCACCACGAGCAAAGGCCTGAGCCGCTTTCCGCCGCCGAGCGCCGCATAGCGCATGGCCGCGAGCAAGCGTTCCGGCCGCGCGATCTCGCCCGCCCGCGCCGCCGCCGCGAGCGCCCGCTCGAGCTCCGCCGCGGTCGCGGCCGCGACCGCTTGCAGGCGACGGCGAAACGATTCTTGGGATATCGCAGACATGGCTTGCGCCGGCACCGACTGCGTCCGCTGATGGCCGAGCGGGCGGCCGCGGTCAAGCGCCGCTTCCCCGCCGCAATCGGCGGTCATGGCATTCAAGGAGCGCCGCACCATGATCCGACGCCTGTTCTCCCTTGCCTGGAAACTCGCCGTAGCCCTGGCGCTGATTCCGGTGATCCTGGTCCCGGTCTATGCGGTGGTCTCGCCGGTTTCGACGCTCATGCTGTGGCGCTGGGCCACCGGCGAGCGGGTGGTGCGTGAATGGAGGCCGCTCGAGGCGATCGCGCCCGAGCTCGTGCGCGCGGTGATCGTCGGCGAGGATGCGCGCTTCTGCGCGCACCGCGGCGTCGATTGGGGCGAACTACGGGAAGCCATGGAGGAGGTCGACGATCTTGCCGACGCGCGCGGCGCTTCCACCATCGCCATGCAGACCGCGAAGAACCTGTTCCTGTGGCCGGGCCGCCAATACCTGCGCAAGGCGCTCGAGGTCCCGATCGCCTATTACATCAATTTTGTATGGTCGAAACGCCGCCTGATCGAGATCTATCTCAACGTTGCCGAATGGGGTCCGAACGGCGAGTTTGGCGCCGAGGCGAGCGCCCGCCGCGCCTTCCGCAAGAGCGCACGCGCGCTCACCGCCAACGAGGCGGCGCTGCTCGCCGCGGTCCTGCCCAATCCGATACGGCGCGACGCCGCCCGCCCCGGGCGGCTGCTGAGCGGCATCGCCGCCCGCCGCCTCGCCGCGACGATGCGGAACGGGACCGTTGCGGCCGCCTGCATCTACGCCGCGCGCTGACCCGCGCTTGGCAATCGCACCGGGCATCCTTTATAAGACCGCCTCTTGCCGCCAATGCCCGCGGCCCGCGGGTCAATCGAACCAGGAGCCGGCGATGGCCGTTCCCAAGAGAAAAGTTTCGCCGTCCCGGCGTGGCATGCGCCGCTCGGCCGACGCGCTGAAGCAGCCGACCTATGTCGAGGACAAGGATTCGGGCGAGCTGCGCCGGCCGCACCATATCGACCCCAAGACCGGCATGTACAAGGGCCGGCAGATCCTGAAGGCGAAGTCGGAAGTCTGAGGCGGTCACGCCCGCGCCCGGCGCCGCCGCGCGGAAGGCTCGCATGCTCGGGAATTTCCCGCTCATCGTCGTCTCGTTCGCGATCTACAACATGGTCGCGTTCCTCTTTCAGGGCGTGAATTGGTCCGACCCGCTCTACTCGATATCGATGATGTCGGGCGCAGCCTGGACCATCACCACCGGCGAGGCATTGATCGCGCTCTCGCTCATGTTCCTATTCTTTGAGTTGGTGAAGGCGGCTCGTCCCGGCTCGCATTCGATCGTCGATCATCTGCTTTCGACCGCCGTATTCATCGGCGCGCTGGTCGAGTTTCTGCTGGTGCGCGCGGCCGGAACGTCCGTGTTCGCGATCCTGGTGCTGATCGCGCTGGTGGACGCGCTCGGCGGCTGGTCGATCTCGGTGCGCACGGCGCGGCGCGACGTCTCGATCGAGCCGCACCCGGAGTGACGGCAACAGTCGAGGCCCGGGACCGGCGCCCGCACCACAAACCCTTTGACGACCGAGGGTTGTGGGCGACCGCTCCAGTCACGCCCTGTTAAGGCGGAACCCCTATATCTCGCGACCGCCGTTCACCCGCCGTTTACCGAGAGAGCGAGGTCTCCGTGCCGCGTTCCGTGCGGACCGCCAAAGGCGCTCCGCCCTCGACCGAAACCGCGCCGGTCCGCCGCTCGGGCGAAGTTCCCGTCGAGCGCGCGCCGGACGCGCTCGATTTCGCCGCGGCCGCGGCGGTGCTCGCTTCGGTCGGCGAGGCGGCCTACGTGTGGGATCTGAAGACCGATGCGCTCCTTTGGAGCGCCAACGCCGCCGAAGTGCTCGGCGTGGAATCGCTCGCGCGCATTTCGAGCGGCCGCGCTTTCGCCGCGCTGCTTGATCCCGCCAGTCCCGCCAACCGTTACGATGCCGTTGCCAGCGTCTCGGCGCGCGCGGCGGATGGCGTTGCCGAATACGAAGTGCGCTACAGCATCCGCCCGCCGGTCTCCGGGGCACCGTTTTGGATCGAGGATTGCGGCCGCTGCTTCAACGACGCGGCGGGCAATCCGATGCGCGCTCAGGGCGTCGTGCGCGTCATCACCGAGCGGCACCTGCGCGAGCAGCGTCTCGCCGACCTCTCCGACGTCGATTCCTTGAGCGGCGAAATGAATCGGACCCGCCTCGGCGAAACGCTGGAGGCCGCGTTCGAGCGAGCGGTGCGCCTGCGCACCAGCGTCGGATTCCTGCTCGTCGGCATCGACGGGCTCGGGCATATCAATCGCCGCTATGGTTACGGCGTGGCCGACGAGATTATCGCGGCGGTTGCACGCCGCCTGCGCGAACAGATGCGCCGGGCCGACCTGATCGGGCGCTTTTCCGGCAACAAATTCGGCCTGGTGCTGCACGAATGCGGTCCGGAGATGCTGCCGGTCGCGGCCTTGCGGTTCATCGAATCGGTGCGCTCGGCGCCGGTCGAGATCTCGGTCGGGCCGATCCCGGTCTCGGTGACCGCCGGCGGGGTGGTCGGGCCGCGCCATGCCCGCGACGCCGGCGAAATGACGGCGCGCGCGCAAGAAGCGCTCGATCATGCCAAGCAGGCCGGGCGCGGCACCTTCCGCGCCTACGCGCCGAGCGTCGAAGCCGAGGCGCGCCGGCGCGAAAACTTGCGGCTCACGGACACCATCATCGCCGCGCTCAACGAGCGCCGCGTGGAGCTTGCCTATCAGCCGGTGGTGCGCACCGACACGCGCCTGCCGGTCTTCTTCGAGGGCTTGGCGCGGCTGCGCGACGTGAACGGCAGCGAGATCGACGCGAGCGCCATCGTTTCCGCGGCCGAGAAGCTCGATCTCGTGCGGCTGATCGATCATCGCGTGCTCGAGCTCGCCCGCAACGAATTGCACGCCGAGCCGGAGCTCGTGCTCTCGATCAATATTTCCGCCACCAGCGTGCAGGATTCCGCCTGGATGGCGCTGTTCGGCGCCGACATGCGCCCGGAGATCGCGCGCCGGCTGATCGTCGAAATCACCGAATCCGACGCCATCCGCGACGTGGAGGCGACCCGCCGCTTCGTCGACCGGGTCAAGACCTTCGGTTGCCGCGTCGCGATCGACGACTTCGGTGCCGGCCACACCTCGTTCCGCAACTTGCGTCGGCTCGGCGTCGATCTCGTCAAGATCGACGGCTCGTTCATCACCAATCTGGAGCGTGCGCCGGACGACCGCCTGTTCGTGCGCACGCTGCTCGAACTCGCGCGCGAGCTCGGGCTGAAGACCGTCGCCGAATGGGTGCAGAGCGAGGAGGCGGCGCAGTCGCTGGCCGAATGGGGCTGCGATTACCTGCAGGGCGCGCTGGTTGGGCTCGCCAAGATCCGGCCGCCGGCCACCGCCGGCCTGCAGCCGACGCCCGCGCTCGCCGGCTGAGGCTCTATTCCTTGTCGCCGGAGCGGTCCGACATCCGGTCGAGGCGCTTCTGCATCTCCGTCACCTGCTGCTTCAGCGCGTCGATGTCGTCGGTACCGAGCTTTTCCTCGGCCGCGCCCTGTTTCTGGGCAAACGGCAGGAACATGGTGAAAGCGCGCTCGAACATTTCCATGTTGCGGCGCACCTGATCCTCGAGAAGGCCGAAGCCACTGCCGCCAAACGACTTGCCCATTTGCTCGCGGAATTTTTCCTGATCGCGAGTGAAATGCTGCATCGACACGTCCAGAAAGCGCGGCAACAGGAGCTGCATGCTGTCGCCGTAGAAGCGGATCACCTGCCGGAGGAAATTGATCGGCAGAAGGTTCTGCCCCTTGTTCTCCTGCTCGAAGATGATCTGGGTCAGCACCGAGCGGGTGATGTCCTCGCCGGTCTTGGCGTCGTAAACGACGAAGTCGTTGCCTTCCTTGACCATGACCGCGAGGTCTTCGAGCGTCACGTAGGTGCTCGTGCCGGTATTGTAGAGACGCCGGTTGGCGTACTTCTTGATCGTGACGGGCTCTTGGTTCTTGGTCATGACGCCGACACTTAGTTGTTCCGCTGCGCAAGGATGACGCGGGTGAGCACCGAGCGGGTGACGTCCTCGCCGGTGCTTGCGTCATGGACCACGAATTCCTCGCCGTCCTCGATCATGCATGCCAGGTCTTCGAGTTCCACATAGGCGCTCTTGGCCGTGTGGTACAGCCGCCGCTCCGCGTATCGCTTGATGGTGACGGGTGCTTCGGTGGTTGCCATGACGCCGCTACTTGCCTGGTCGCGCCCAATTCTTCCCCGAGGGACGTTCACCTTAGGACGTTTCCGAGGAGGGGGCTACCGAATTATTGTTTGGCCATACGCGCGGCCAAGCCGGTTTTCGTCTTATTGACATCACGCACCGCTAGCACCAACGATGGCTTGAGCGATCGACGGCGGCGCGCCCCGCGCGCCGCGGCGGAGGAGATTCCAATGCAAGACGACATCGTCATCGTCGGCGCGGCGCGCACGCCCGTCGGCTCGTTCAACGGCTCGCTGTCCTCGCTGTCGGCGCATGCGCTCGGCAAGATCGCGATCGAGGCGGTGCTCGCTCGCGCCGGCGTCGAGCCGAAGCGGGTTTCCGAAGTGATCCTGGGACAGATCCTCTCCGCCGGGCAGGGACAGAACCCGGCGCGGCAGGCTTCGATCGCCGCCGGCTTGCCGGTCGAGATTCCGGCCTGGGGCGTGAATCAGCTCTGCGGCTCCGGCTTGCGCGCGGTCGCGCTCGGCTATCAGGCGATCGTCAACGGCGATTCCGAGATCGTGGTCGCGGGCGGGCAGGAATCCATGAGCATGGCGCCGCACTGCGCGCACCTGCGCAACGGCACCAAGATGGGCCCGCTCGAGTTCGTCGACACCATGATCAAGGACGGCCTGTGGGACGCCTTCAACGGCTATCACATGGGCAACACGGCCGAGAACGTCGCTCGCCAGTGGCAAATCACGCGCCAGCAGCAGGACGAGTTCGCCGTCGGCTCGCAGAACAAGGCCGAGGCCGCACAGAAGAGCGGCCGCTTCAAGGACGAGATCGTGGCGGTGAAGATTCCGTCGAAGAAAGGCGACATCATCGTCGACGCCGACGAATATCCGCGCCACGGCGCGACGCTCGAGGCGATGGCGAAACTGCGCCCCGCCTTCGAGAAGGAAGGCACGGTCACCGCCGGCAACGCGTCCGGCATCAATGACGGCGCTGCCGCGGTGGTGCTGATGAAGGCGAGCCAGGCCGCCAAGGAAGGGCGCAAGGTGCTCGCGCGCATCGTGTCCTGGGCGCAAGCCGGCGTCGATCCCGCGATCATGGGCACCGGGCCGATCCCGGCCTCGCGCGCCGCGCTGAAGAAGGCCGGCTGGAGACCTGAGGATCTCGATCTGATCGAGGCGAACGA
The DNA here is from genome assembly GCA_023269635.1 of Hyphomicrobiales bacterium. GTDB lineage: Bacteria > Pseudomonadota > Alphaproteobacteria > Rhizobiales > Xanthobacteraceae > JAHFPN01. Next base: position 15,504 of record JAHFPN010000012.1, read on the forward strand.
AGCGTTCGCCGCGCAAGCCTGCGCGGTCAACAAGGAGTTGGGCTGGGATCCGAAGCGGGTGAACGCGAATGGCGGCGCCATCGCCATCGGCCATCCGATCGGCGCCTCGGGCGCGCGCGTGCTGGTCACGCTGCTCTACGAGATGGAGAAGCGCAACGCCAAGAAGGGTCTCGCCACGCTCTGCATCGGCGGCGGCATGGGCATTGCCATGTGCGTTGAGCGAGCGTGAGCGAGCGAAACGCACCCATGCAAACAAGTCGCGTCGAGCGCTGAGCGCCGCGTAAGGGGGAGTCCATGAGTCGCGTAGCGTTGGTCACCGGCGGCACCCGGGGCATCGGCGCCGCCATCGCCAAGGCCCTGCAGGCGGCCAGCTACAAGGTCGGCGCCAATTACGGCGGCAACGACGAGGCGGCGAAGAAATTCAACGCCGAAACCGGCATCGCCGTGTTCAAGTGGGACGTGAGCTCGCACGAGGCTTGCGCCGCCGGGACCAAGGCGGTGGAAGCCGCGCTCGGGCCGGTCGAGGTCCTGGTCAACAATGCCGGCATCACCCGCGACGCCATGTTCCACCGCATGACGCCGGAGCAATGGGTCGCGGTCGTCAACACCAATCTCAATTCTCTGTTCAACATGTGCCGGCCGGTGATCGAGGGCATGCGCGCGCGCAAGTTCGGCCGCATCGTCAATATCTCCTCGATCAACGGCCAGAAGGGGCAGATGGGGCAGACCAACTATTCCGCCGCCAAGGCCGGCGAGCTCGGCTTCACCAAGGCGCTCGCCCAGGAAAGCGCCAAGAGCGGCATCACGGTGAACGCCATCTGCCCGGGCTACATCAATACCGAGATGGTGCAGGCGGTGCCGAAGGACGTCCTGGAGAAGAACATTCTCCCGCTGATCCCGGTGGGGCGCCTCGGCGAGCCCGAGGAGATCGCGCGCTGCGTGGTCTTCCTCGCCTCTGATGACGCCGGCTTCATCACCGGCTCGACCATGACGGTGAACGGCGCGCAGTACCTGACCTGAGGCTCAAGCCGTTTCCCGGCTTGAATGGCGGGGGTGCGAGTTCAAGACTCGCAAACTCGAATCCCGGTGCGACCGTGCGGTCCTCCGAGTACGGCTTCAATTCGAGGAGCCGGATCACCTCAGGCCCGGTGAGCTTCAACGTCAGCCCCGGAACGAATTCTTCCGCGCGCGGATTTCGGCGAACACGTTCGCCGCCGGCTTGCCTGCGAGACCGACCGCGGCCGCGACCGCCGGCTGATCGGCGCGCAGGAACGGGTTTGCCGCCTTCTCCTCGCCGATGGTCGCCGGGATCGTCGCCTCCCCGGCGGCGCGCTGGCGCTTGGCTTCGGCGGCGCGGGCGGCGAGCGCCTTGTTCTCGGGCTCGATTGTCAGCGCGAAGCGGATATTCGCCTCGGTGTATTCGTGGCCGCAATAAAAGCGGGTGTCGTCGGGAAGCGCGCGCAGCTTCAGGAGCGACGCCCACATCATCTCGGGCGTGCCTTCGATCACCCGCCCGCAGCCGATCGAGAACAGCGTGTCGCCCGCGAACGCGAGCTTCTCCTGGTCGAACCAATAACTGATATGCCCGGCGGTGTGGCCCGGCGTCTCGATCACGCGCGCTTCCAGCCCGCCGACCTTGACCCGGTCGTTTTCGCCCACCGCCGCATCCAGCATCGGGATCTTGGCCGCCTCGCCGCGCGGGCCGATGACCTTGGCGCCGTATTTCTGTTTCAGCGCGGGAATGCCTTGGACGTGGTCGCCGTGATGGTGGGTCACGAGAATATGCGTGAGCTTCCACTTCTCGGCCGCGAGCGCGCGCTCGATCGGCGCCGCATCCGGCGCATCGACCACGGCTACCGCGCCGCTCGCGGGATCGCGCAGGATCACCGCGTAGTTGTCGCTCAGGCAGGGCACCAGGCGAATTTCCGCCGCCATCCGCTGCTCCGAAAGCGCTTGGGCCAAGCGCCGCGACCCTAGCATGGCGAAGTAAGCGGACAAGGCCGCGGCTTGGTGGGAGGCGCGCGCCGATCTATCCTCCTTTGGAGCGAGATCGTTTCATGCCCGTGGACGTCGTCGATTTCCGCAATTTCTACGCTCAGCCGCTCGGCCACGTGGCGCGGCGGCTGATCGCGCATGCGATCCGCCGCCGTTGGGCGGACACGCGCGGGCTCTCGCTGGTCGGCCTCGGCTACGCCACGCCCTATCTCGGCCTGTTCCGCCAGGAGGTGGAGCGCACGTTCGCCTTGATGCCGGCCGCCCAGGGCGTGGTGAAATGGCCCTCCGCCGCTCCGACGCTCGCCGCGCTGGTGGAGGAGACGCTGCTGCCGCTCGCCGACGCTTCGGTCGATCGCGTGCTTGCGGTGCACGCGCTGGAAATGACCGTGCATGCCCCCGACATGCTGCAGGAAGTCTGGCGCGTGCTCGCCGCCGGCGGCCGCTTGCTCATGGTGGTGCCGAATCGGCGCGGGCTCTGGGCCCGCATCGACACCACGCCGTTCGGCCACGGCCGGCCGTTCTCCCGCGGCCAGCTCGTCGAGCTCCTGCGTGAGGCGCTGTTCACGCCGGTGGGCTGGGGCGAGGCGCTGTGGGTGCCGCCGTTCGATCGCGCCGTCTTCCTGCGCACCGCGGTGGCATGGGAGCGGATGGGGGCCACGCTCTCGCTGCCGTTCGCGGGCGTGCATATCGTGGAGGCGACCAAGCAGGTCTGGCGGCCGGTGCCGCTGAAGCGCCGTCTGGCGCCGGTGCTCAAGCCGGTGCTCGCGCGCGCGGCGCCCGGCCCGGCCGGGGCCTGATCAGCTCTTGCGCGAGAGCAGAAACACCGCCTGCTCGCCGAACAGGTTCCAGAACCCGAGCGGCGCATAGAGCCGCACCCGGCGGCCGTGGCGGTCGAGCGACACCGAGCGCTCCATGCGCGCGTCCACCGCGCGCACCAGCTCGACGAAGTCGCGCAGCGTGCAGAAATGGATGTTCGGCGTGTCGTACCAGGAGTCCGGCAGGTTCTGGGTCACCGGCATGCGCCCGCGCGTGAGCAGCTGCAGGCGGATGCGCCAGTGGCCGAAATTGGGGAACGAAATGACCGCGTGCCGGCCAATACGGAGCATTTGCTCGAGCACCCAGCGCGGCCGCCGCGTCGCCTGCAGCGTCTGCGACAGGATCACGTAGTCGAAGGCGTCATTCGGATAGTCGGCAAGGTCCACGTCGGCGTCGCCCTGGATCACCGCGAGCCCCTTGGCGACGCAGTGGTTCACGCCTTCGCGCGAGATCTCGATGCCGCGCGCGTCGACGCCGCGTTTTTCCGAGAGCAGCCGCAGCAGCTCGCCGTCGCCGCAGCCGACATCGAGCACGCGGGAGCCCGGCGTCACCATGTCGGCGACGACCAGGAGGTCGACGCGCGGCACGGAAGCCGTAGCGGCAGGCGAATCGCCCTCGCGTGCGAGCATCGGTTCAGCCTTTGGCGGCGGACAGGCCGCGCGCCCGCGCCGCGCCGTCCAGGAACCCGTTCACGATCGCAAACAGCTCCGGCTCTTCGAGCAGGAACGCGTCGTGGCCTTTGTCGGTTTCGATCTCGGCGAAGGAAACCGGTGCCGCCGCCGCATTCAGCGCGTGCACGATGGCGCGCGCGTCGGAGGTCGGAAACAGCCAGTCCGACGTGAAGGACACGAGGCAGAAGCGCGTCTTCGCGCCCTTGAAGGCATGCGCGAGCACGCCGTCATAGTCGGCGGCGAGGTCGAAGTAGTCCATCGCGCGCGTGATGTAGAGATAAGAATTGGCGTCGAAGCGCTCGACGAACATGGAGCCCTGATGGCGCAGGTAGCTCTCGACCTGGAAATCGGCGTCGAAGCCGAAGGTCCAGGTCTCGCGGTCCTGCAGCTTGCGGCCGAACTTGCGGTGCAGCGCGGCGTCAGAGAGATAGGTGATGTGCGCGGCCATGCGCGCGACCGCGAGCCCGCGGCGCGGGTTGGTTCCCTCCAGGAGATAGCGGCCATCGCGCCAATCGGGATCGGCCATGATCGCCTGGCGGCCGACCTCATGGAAGGCGATGTTCTGCGCCGAATGGCGCGCGGCGCCGGCGAGCGGCAGCGCTGCGAACACGCGCTCCGGATAGCTCACCGCCCATTGCAGCGCCTGCATCGCGCCCATGGAGCCGCCGGTGACGCAGAACAAGGTCTCGATGCCGAGCTGATCCAAGAGCATCGCCTGCGCCCGCACGGTGTCGCGGATCGTGATCACCGGCAGCGACAGGCCATAGGGCTCCCCGGTCGCCGGATTGCGCGAGGCCGGCCCGGTGGTGCCCATGCAGCCGCCGAGCACGTTGGGGCAGATCACGAAATAGCGGTCGGTATCGATCGGTTTGCCGGGGCCGACCATGGTCTCCCACCAGCCCGGCTTGCCGGTCGCCGGGTGCTCGCCGATCACGTATTGGTCGCCGGAAAGCGCGTGGCAGATCAGGATCGCGTTGGATTTGTCGGCATTGAGCGTGCCATAGGTTTGATAGGCCACCTGGAACGGCGAAAGCTCCACGCGCGCGTCGAGCTTGAGCGGCTTGTCCGGGCCGAAGCGCACGACCGGCGAGCGCGGCTCGTCGGCCTCGCGGCGCACGGCGAGCGCACGGCTTGCGACCCCCTCGAGATCGACGCGGACGACGCTCATTCGAGCCCTCGAAAAGCCCGCCTCTGGCCCGCGGGCGGGCTAGAGCTATGGTCCGCCGGGCAATTCTGTCAATGTTTTCTTTGCGTTCGCGCGCACCCGCGCTATCACGGCGCCGCCCGGAAAGGCGCGTTCCATGTCCGAAGCCGATCGTCCGAAGGTTAATGCCGCGCGCGGCGCGACGCTCGCCGAGCTGCGCGCCGAGATCGACCGCATCGACGCGGAGATGCACGCGCGGCTGATCGAGCGCGGCGAGATCATCGACCGCCTGATCGCGGTCAAGAACACGCAAGAGTCCGGCTCCGCGTTCCGGCCCGCGCGCGAAGCGGAGATGATGCGGCGCCTGGTCGAGCGCCATCGCGGCATCCTGCCGTTCGACACGGTGGAGAGCATCTGGCGCGTGGTGATCGCCACCTTCACCTATATCCAGTCGCCCTACACGGTGCATGGCGATTTCTCCGCCGGCGACGCCAAGGTGCGCGACGCCGCGCGCTTCCATTTCGGCTTCACCGTGCCGCTGGCGCCGCATCAAGGCGCCGAGGCGGTGATCGCCGCGGTGGCGGCGTCCAAGGGCGATCTCGGGCTCGTGTCCGCCGTTGCGATTGCCGGCGCCGGTGCCTGGTGGAGCGCGCTCGAAAGCGCGGCGGCGCCGAAGATCATCGCCCGCCTGCCGTTCGTGGAGCGGCCGGATCACCCGGCGTCGCTGCCGCTGTTCGTCGTCTCGCGGCCGATCGTCGCCGACGCTGTCGCCAATGAGGTCCAGTGCTGGAGCCTCAAGATTTCGGGCTGGAGCGCGAACGCGGCGCGGGCGGTGGCGCGGATCGCCGAATATCTCGTGCTGCCCGAGGGCCGGTTCGACGGCGCGGCGATCCTGGTGTCGATCGAGCCCAAGCACACGCTGGCGGAATTTCGCAATGCCCTGGTCGGCGCCGGCGCTTCGGTGCGCTCCGAAGCCCTCGTCGGCGGTCATGCGACCCGCTATATGGTTGCGCCCGGCGGCGCCGCCGCCGCCCCCAAGCGTCTCGGAGCCGAGCCATGAGCGCGCCCAAACGTCCCGTTCCGCGCGCGGGCGTCCTCGAGATCGACGCTTACGTGCCGGGTCGCAGCGAGGCTCCGGGCGCGGCCAAGGTATTCAAGCTCTCCTCGAACGAGACGCCGCTCGGGCCGAGCCCGAAGGCGGTCGAGGCCTTTCGCGCGGCGGCGGCGACGCTCTCCTACTATCCGGACGGCGCCGCGACCGGTCTGCGCGAAGCGATCGGCAAGAGCTTCGGGCTCGATCCGGCGCGCATCGTGTGCGGCGCCGGCTCCGATGAATTGCTCTCGCTGCTCGCGCACGCTTATCTCGAGGCCGGCGACGAGGCGATCTACACGACGCACGGCTTCCTGGTCTATCGCAACGTGACGCTAGGCTCCGGCGGCCGGCCGATGGTCGCGCCGGAGAAACACCTGACCGCCGACGTGGACGCCATTCTCAGCGTCGTGACCCCGCGGACGCGGATCGTCTTCATCGCCAATCCGAACAACCCGACCGGCACCTATGTGCCGATCGAGGAGCTGCGGCGGCTGCACGCCGGCCTGCCGGCGAACGTGCTCCTGGTGATCGACGCGGCCTATGCCGAATACGTCCGCCGCAACGACTACGAAGCCGGCATCGAGCTGGTCGCGACCAGCGACAACGCGGTGATGCTGCGCACGTTCTCGAAAATCTACGGGCTCGCGGCGCTCCGGCTCGGCTGGATGTACGCGCCGGCGCACGTGGTCGACGCGGTCAATCGCACCCGCGGTCCGTTCAACGTGAATTCGCCGGCGATGGCCGCCGGCGTCGCGGCATTATCCGACGCCGCGCACGTGGAGCGCGCGGCCGCGCACAATGCCCGTTGGCTGCCGTGGCTCACGGAGGAGATCGGGAAGCTCGGGCTCGAGGTCACGCCGAGCGTCGCCAATTTCGTGCTGATCCACTTTCCGCGCGAGCGCGGCCGCACCGCCCGCGACGCCGACGCTTTTCTCTTGAAGCGCGGGCTCGTGCTGCGCCGGCTCGAGCCCTACAAGCTGCCCGATGCCTTGCGCATGACCGTGGGGACCGAAGAGGCGAACCGGCTGGCGGTGGCTTCGCTCAAGGATTTCCTGAATGGAGCCGGCCGTGGCTGAGGCGGCGAAGCCGATCTTCGAGCGGCTCGCGATCATCGGCGTCGGCCTGATCGGCTCGTCGATCGCGCGCGCCGCGCGGGCGCAAGGCGCGGTGCGCACGATCGTGGCGACCGCGCGCTCGCCGGAGACGCGCCGGCGCGTGGTGGAGCTGGGGCTCGCCGATCAGGTGGTCGACAGCAACGCCGCCGCGGCCGCGGGCGCCGATTTGGTCATCGTCTGCGTACCGGTCGGCGCCTGCGGCGCGGTCGCGGCCGAGATCGCGCCTAAGCTCAAGGCCGGCGCCGTCGTGTCCGACGTGGGCTCGGTCAAGAGCGCGATCATCCGGGACATGGCCCCGCACCTGCCGAAACAGGTGCATTTCGTGCCGGCGCATCCGGTGGCGGGCACCGAGCAATCCGGGCCGGACGCCGGCTTCGCCGAGCTGTTCCAGAACCGCTGGTGCATCCTGACCCCGCCGCCGGGCACCGATGCCCGGGCGGTGGAGAAGGTCCGGCGCTTCTGGGAGGCCTTGGGCGCCAATGTCGAGATCATGGACCCCGCCCATCACGACCTGACGCTGGCCATCACCAGCCATGTGCCGCACCTGATCGCCTACAACATCGTGGGCACCGCCGCGCATCTCGAGCAGGTGACAAGCTCGGAGGTGATCAAGTTCTCCGCCGGCGGCTTCCGCGACTTCACCCGCATCGCCGCCTCCGATCCCACCATGTGGCGCGACGTATTCCTGAACAACAGGGAGGCGGTGCTGGAAATGCTCGGCCGCTTCAACGAGGACCTCGCCGCGCTCACGCGCGCGATCCGCATGGGCGATGGTAAGACCCTGTTCGATCTCTTCACCCGCACGCGCGGCATCAGGCGCTCGATCATCGAGATCGGGCAGGAGACGGCGGAGCCGGATTTCGGCCGCCGCGCGCATGGCGCCGAGACGGAAGCGCCAATTCCGAAACCCTACGCCTCCGGCGACTGAGGCGCGCGTTTCACTCCACCCTCATCCTGAGGAGCCCCGCCGCCTCCTCCTTCGAGACGCCTCGCTTCGCTCGGCTCCTCAGGATGAGGCGGCGGGGCGTCTCGAAGGATGAGGGCGGGTCTAGGATACATAGGCACAATGTCCGCCACCAATCTTGAATTCTGGGTGTTCGGCTACGGCTCGCTCATGTGGCGGCCGGATTTCGATTTCATCGAACGTCATCCCGCCCGGCTGGTGGGCGCGCATCGAGCGCTCTGCGTCTATTCGCACGTGCATCGCGGCACCCCGGAGAAGCCGGGCCTGGTGCTCGGGCTCGACCGCGGCGGTTCCTGCCGCGGCATCGCGTTCCGGATCGCCAAGTCCAAATGGAAGGCGACGCTCGAGTACTTGCGCGCGCGCGAGCAGGCGACCAAGGTTTATCGGGAGGCATTCCGGCCGGTCGATATCCTCGACCATCCCGAGCGGCGGGTGCGTGCGCTCGGCTTTCTCGTCGACCACTCGCACCCGCAATATGCCGGCGAGCTGCCGCTGGAGATGCAGCTCCATCTCGTGCGCCAGGGCCACGGCCGCTCGGGGATCAACAGCGAATACGTGCACGCCACGGCGAAGGAGCTCTTGAAGCTCGGCATCCGCGACCGCGCCATCGAGTGGCTCGCCGCGCGGCTATAGCCAAACAATTTCCCTCCCCCTGAAAGGGGGAGAGTCAGGGAGGGGGTCCTAGCCGCGCCGGATTGACCCCCACCCGGCGCCACCGGCTTTCGCCGGGTCGCCGACCTCCCCCTTTCAAGGGGAGGTGGAAGAGGAAAATACATCAAGCCGCATGCTGCGCCGTCGTGGTCCCGGCGGGAACCAGCGCGGCGAGGTCGCGCAATACCCGCGCAAGATCCGGCTCGCCGCGCACGAGATGGATATGGATTTCGTCCGCCTCGATCCGGAGGCGGTCCTCGCCCGCGCGCCCGACCGCAATGACCGCAGGCCCGGCCGCCGCATGGCGCACATAGAGCGCCACGGCCGGCGCATAGGCGGGAGCGGATTGCGGAGCGAACACGCTGCATACGTAGCGGCGGCCGGAGACGCCCCGCCAGAAGCGGAACCGGTCGGCGAGCGCCTGCCGCGCCGTACGCAACGGGCCCTCGTACCCGGGCTTTGAAGCTAAACGCATGAATCCACTCACGAAAAACCGACTCACAACGATGGAGAACAAAGATAGAACAATGTGTGCCGCTGTCAAGCCGGGAGAAGCCTGCGCGTCGCGTGACGCCTGCCGCCTATGCGCGGTCGGCGACGGGCACGCCGTTCGACTCCAACTCGGCCTGGCCCTCGGCCACCAGCCGCGCGGTCGCGCTCTCGATCTCATGCTGCAGCCGCGCCATGAACGCGCTCTCGGAGAGGCCCGGTTCGATCGGCTCCAGGATCTCCATCTTGACCGTGCCCGGCCGGATCACGAGCGCGCGCCGCGGCCAGAACACCCCCGAGTTCAGTGCGATCGGAACACAGCGCACGCCGAGTGCGCCATAGAGATGCGCGATGCCGTACTTGTAGGCCGGCTCCGCGCCCGGCATGCGGCGCGTGCCCTCCGGGAACATGACGACCGGGCGCCCGCGTGCGATCTCTAGCTTGGCGCGCTCGGCGACCGCGGCGAGCGCGGTTGCGCGCCCGCCGCGCCGCACTGGGACCATCTCGGCCTTGGCGATGTACCAGCCGAAAATCGGCACCCAGACAAGCTCGTGCTTGAACACGAACACCGGGTCCGCGAATAGCGGCAGCAGCGTGAAGACTTCCCAGGTCGATTGATGCTTGGCGGCGACCAGGAATGCGCCCGGCGGAACGCGCTCGCGCCCGCGGATCTCGAAGCGCGTGCCGCAGATCGCGGCCAGCAGCCACAGATTGCTCGCGCACCAGCTCCGCACCGGAATCCATATCCACAGCCGCGGCAAGAGCAGAAACGGCATGGCCGCGAACATGTGCAGAATCGTATTGAGATAGAAGCAGCAGTGGAAGGCGAGGGAACGAAGGAGGAGCGCGGGCGACATTCGGCAGCGGCGCTAGCGCGCTTCTTGCTGGCTCACCAGGCTCGTGCCCGGCATCAGCGGCTCGAGGCGCAGGTGCGCGCGGGCGGCCACGTATTTCACGTATTCCACCATGAGCAGGCGGATGGTCTGGGCGCTGACCCACCACGACTCGTCGCGCATCCGCTCGCTCACCACCGGATAGGAAATGAGCGTGACGCCCGGCAGTTCGCGCTCGAGCTCAATGAGCGCGCGCGGCATGTGCCAGGCCGAGGTCACCACGATCAACGAGCGAATGTCGTGCTTGCGCACCCACTGGGCGGTGGCGATCGCGTTGCCGACGGTGTTCTGCGCTTCGCGATCGATCTCGACGCAGCAGAGGAACAGCCGTTCCACCTCGGCGCTGCGCCGGGTGAGCTCGGCCGGCATGGTGTGCGGGTGCACGCCGGAGATCAGCAGCAGCCGGCCGCGTTTTGCCACCAACAGCTCGATCGCGTCGTCGATGCGGGAGGCGCCGCCGGTGAGCGCCACGATGCCGTCGGCCGAGCGGTCGAGCCTCACCTCCTCGCGGGATATGGAGGCCGCGAAGACGAGAAAGCCGCCGGCGAGCGCGACCAACGCCAGGATCAGGACCGTCGAGATCACGCCGATACCGCGCCATTTCCGGCGCGGGGCGGTCGCGAGCTTGGAGGCCCCCATTCGCGTCTCCTCCATCTCGTGCCCGGGGCCCGACCCCGGGCGGGAACAGCTTGGATCGTAGCCTGAATTGGGGCTTTCGCGCGATCTGGAGGCAGCGCGCAAAGGCCCGCTCAATCGATGGTCCGGAGCGTCTGGGCCACGGTACGGCGGGAGGCAATGGCGGTCACGATCGCCACCAGAAGCCCTACGCCCGCGATCGCGGCATAGCCGCTGCGGTCGAGCATCACCCGGCCGAGCAGCAGGGCCGCGTCGCTCCCGCCCGGGATGACGGCGACGAGATCGGGCGCCGCCCCGGCCAGCAGAAACAGCAGCGCGGCGGCGATTCCGCCGAGCACGGCGCCTTTGAGGCCGACCATGAGGAAATGGCGCTGGAACGCGCCGGCGATGAAGGCCTCGCGCGCGCCGACCAGATGCAGCACCTCCACCACCGCGCGGTTCGCCGCCACCGCCCCGCGCGTCGCGAACGAGACCGAAAGCACGGTCGCCAGCAGCACCAGCGCGAGCACGCCGACCCCGATCGTCGCCACCACGTCGGAGAGCGTGGCGAGCCGCCGCGCCCAGCCGCGATGATCGTCGAGGCTGGCGCCGGCAACCTGCTCGGCCAGCGCCCGCCTTAAGCCCGCGAGGTCCGGCTCCCCTTGGTCCGCAAGCCGCACGATTACCAACCGCGGCAGCGGCAGCCCGGCAAGATCGACGCCGGCTCCGAGCCAGGGCTCCAAGAGCCGGGCCGCTTCCTCGCGGCTATAGGCGTGCACGTCGGCGACGCCGCGCGTCGCCCGCGCGATCGCCGCCGCCTTGCCCATCTCGGCGTCGAGCTCGCGCCCCGCAACCGGGCGAACCTGGATCGTCACCTCTCGCAACACGTCGGCGTGCCACTCGGCCGCGGCGTTGCGCACGATGTCCACGGCGCCGACCGCGATCCCGGCGAGGAAGGTCATGATCGCCACCACCGCGACCAGCGAGTTGCCGGCGACGGTTCCGCGCGGAACGATCGAGGGCGCGCGCCGCCGCGAAGGCTCGGCCGGAGCGGCGGTTGCGGAGCGGCTTTTGCTGCGAGCCCTGGCCACGCGCGTGCCGTTCATTCGTCGAGAAAGAGCCGGCCGTCGTGCAACACGAGCCGGCGCGCGTCGTATTGGTCCATGAGCGCGATGTCGTGGGTGGCGATCACGACCGCCGTGCCCGAGCGGTGCAGCTCGACGAAGAGTCTCAGCAGCCGGCGGGCGAGCGAAGGATCGACGCTGCCGGTCGGCTCATCCGCGAGCACGAGCGCGGCGAGGCCGATCAGCGCGCGCGCGATCGCCGCGCGCTGCTTCTCGCCGCCGGAAAGCACCGGCGGTCGGGCATCCATGCGCTCGCCGAGCCCGACCCATTGCAGGATCTCGGCCACTTCCGCTTGGTAGCTCGCCGCATCGCGGCCGAGCACGCGCAACGGCAGCGCCACGTTCTCGAACGTGGTCAGGTGATCGAGCAGCCGGAAATCCTGAAACACGATCCCGATGCGGCGCCGGAACACGGCGATCTCGTCGGGCACCAGGCGCGAGGCGTCGTGATCGAACAGATTGATCAGGCCGCGGCTCGGGCGCAGCGACAGGAACAGGAGCTTGAGCAGGCTGGTCTTGCCGGCGCCGGATGGGCCGGTCAGGAACTGGAACGATTTCGGCTCGATGCCGAAGGTGAGGTCCTTCAGCACCTCCGGACCCGTCCCGTAGCGCAAGCCGACGTTTTCGAACCGAACCAAGCGGGCCTCCGGCGAATCGGGCGCATGCCATCTAGCCATTTGCGGCCGGCGGCGGCACCAGGCCGATTGCGGCCGCCATCGCGGACGCGCCCGGCGCGCCTGGAATGCCGGCAATCTCAGGGTTTCCGATCCGTTAAGGGTCGCCCCCGATAATCCGCAGCCGTCAGGTATCGTGATGGTGTTGATCTGCCCCTCCTGCGCCACCGGGTTCCAAGTCGCCGCCGAGGCCCTAGGCTCCGACGGGCGTAACGTCCGCTGCGCGCGCTGCCGCACCGTCTGGTTTGCGGAAGCCGCGCTGCTCGTGGCCGAGCCGGCCGATGATCCGAACGATCTGGGCACCACGGTTGAGATGAGTGCCACTGATATTCAACCGGCGTCGGGCGACATCATCGTCTGCGACGCGCCGCCGTTATCGGTGGCCGAGCCGGAGCTCGCGTCCCCCACCGACATTTCCATGGACGAGCCGGCGCCGCCGGTCAGGCCCGCGCCGGCCCGGAAGCCGGCCTGGCGCAATCTCGTTTGGCGCGGCCGCGAACGGTCCGCCGCAGCGGGCTCGCGTCTCGCGGTCGCGACGCTCGTGCTCGCCGGGATCGTGATCGCGGCCGTCGTCTCGCCGGCGACCTTCGTGCGCGTGCTGCCGGATCTTGCCGGTCTCTATGCGGCGGCCGGCATGCCGGTGAACCTGCGCGGTCTCGAGTTCCGCGAGCTGCGCACCACGCGTGAAACCCACGACGGCATCACGCTGCTGGTTGCCGAGGGCAAGATCACCAACGTCTCCGGCCAGGAGTTGGAGCTCCCGCGCATCCGCCTCGCGCTGGTCGGCGCCGGCGGCCAGGAGCTCTATGCCTGGACCGCCACCGCGAGCCGCGCGCGGCTCGGCGACGGCGATACCATCCCGTTCAAGAGCCGGCTCGCCTCGCCGCCGGCCGAAGCGCGGCAAGTGCTGGTACGCTTCCTCGGCCGCGACGATCTGGCCTGGAGCATGCGCTGAACGCGCCCTCATCCTGAGGAGCGCCCGAAGGGCGCGTCTCGAAGGGTGAGGGTTGCTTGCTCGTGTTCGGCACACGCTTATGATAGCCGCGAGGTTCAGCCATGGCCCAGCTTCTCGACCGCATCAGCATCGACCCGGCCGTCTGCGGCGGCAGGCCCTGCATCAAGGGCACGCGCATCTGGGTTTCGCTCGTGCTCGACCTCCTGGCCGGCGGCATGTCCGAAGCTGAGCTGCGCGCCGAGTATCCGCAGCTCACGCGCGACGACGTGCTTGCCGCCATCGCCTATGGCGCCGAGGCCGCGCGCGAGCGGATGATCCCGCTGCCGGTGGAGCCGGCCATGTGAAGATCAAGCTCGATGAGAATATCGGCGGCAGCGGGGCCGATTTCCTTCGCCGCAATGGCCATGAGGTGGCGACGATTCGCGAGCAGGGCCTTGCCGGCGCCGCGGACGAGAGGGTGTATCGGGCTTGCATCGCGGAAGGCCGTGCGCTGATCACGCTGGATCGCGACTTCGGCCAAGTTCCGCGTTTTCCGCCTAAGCAGAGCGCGGGCATCGTCATTCTGGAGCTGGGCGGGCCCGCATCGCTCGACCGCTTGCGCGATCGCCCGCGCGATTTCCTGGCGCTTGCGCAGACACGCTCTCTGGTCGGCGAACTCTGGATCGTCGAGCCCGGCCGCGTCCGGGTGCATCTGGAGCGGGACGACGAGACGTAGGGTGGGGCGAAGCGCGTCCACCAGCAACGGCGCGATTTTCGCGAATTTCCGTTCCGCCCTCATGCTTCGAGACGCCCGCCTTCGGCGGGCTCCTCAGCATGAGGCCAGTCGAATTTCCTAGAAATCCTTCAACAGCCGCTCGAGATAGTCGAGCTCGAGCTTCGGCCTGAGCGGCTCGCCCAGGCGCCGGCGCAGTTCCTCGAGCACGCGGCGGGCGCGCTGCACGTCGATCTCGTCCGGAATCTTGACCGTGTAATCGTCGCCGTACTCGCGCGAGCGCACCGGCCGCCCGAGCGGATCGGTGCGGTCGGCCGCTTGCGGCGACGGCCCGAACGGGTCGGTGCCGGGGCCATCGCCGGGACCCTGCATCATCTCGGCCATCTGCTGCGCGCCGCGGCGGAGCGCCTGCAGCGCGCGCCCTTGCGCGTCCACCGCGGCGTCGGCGTCGGTGTCGCCGAGCGAGCCTTCGGCCTCGCGCATGGCCTTTTCGGCGTCGCTCAACGCCTCGCCCGGCTCCTTGCCGGGCTCGGTCTGATCGGCGCGCTCGCGCTGCCGCTTCAGCGCCTCCAGCATGCGCTGGAGCTGCTGGCGCAGCGTCTCTTGATTCCGCTGCAGATCGCCGAAGTTCTTGCGCTCGCGCTCGGTGCGGCCCTGCTCGGGGGTGCGGTTGCGCCGCTCGGTGCGGCTGTCGCGGCCCTCCCGGAAGGTGCGGTCGCGCAAACGCTGCTGCTCCTGGATCATGCGGCCGAGCTGGTCGAGCATGTCGCTCATCTCGGGGTTCGTCGGGTCGCCGCGCGCCTGCCGGCCGCGCTGCAGGTTCTCCAACAGCGCCTGCAGCTCGTCCAATAGCCGCCGCGCCGCATCGCGCGCCCCGTTGCGCGCCAGATTCTCGATGCGATCGAGCATGCTCTTGAGGTCCTGCGGCCTGAGCGTGCGCGCGTTGCGGTCGAGCGGCCGCGCGTCGGTGGTGCCGTCGCGGCGCATCTGCTCGGCCAGCGCCTGCAGGAACCGGTCCAGCGCCTGGCGCAGGTTGTCGGTGAGGCGGCGGATCTCCTCCTCGGGGGCGCCGCGCTCGAGCGCCTGACGCAGCGCGTCTTCCGCCGCCCTGAGCGCGCGCTCGGCGTCCGACATGGTGCCGTCCTCGATCAGGACGGCGATTTCCCAAAGATAATCCACCACCGCGCGCAGGTCGTCGTCGGTGCGCGACAGCTTGATGCGGGTCGCGGCCGTGCGCAGGCCGAGATAGATCGAAGGCTCAGGGATGAAGCGCTCGGGCGCGAGCATCATGGCCTCGAGCCCGCCGCGCACGCGCTCGCGCGCATTGGCGTCGAGCGCGAGCATGCGCCGGAGCTCGATCAGCGCGCGCGCCACCGGCTTGGTGAAGGCGCGCTCGGGCAACTGGACCTCGCGGACGTCGCTGCGACCCTCGTTGCCGGCTTCGTCGCGGGCGACCAGCACCAGGAGCGCCACCGTGCCGGCCCAGGGATGCTCGGTGAGGTCCTTGGTGGTCTGGCCGATGCCGGCGCGCGTGCGCGCCTGCGGCAACACCAGCGCGAAATCGGGCGGCGACACCAGCGGCCGCGGCGCGGGCTTGGCATCGGGTGTGGTCACGATCGGCCGGCTGAAGCGCGCCTCGGCGCTGATCACGCCGTAATCGTCCTCGAGCCGGTAGGTCAGCGACAGCCCGGCGCGGCCGAGCACTTCCGGGTCCTTGGCGTGCGCGATGGTGGGCGCGCGATCCGGTATCGCGCGGAAGCCCCAGGTGGCGTTGCCGACCGGCAGGCCGCGCACCGTGAGCGACCCGTCATTGGCGATCTTGAAGCGCCGTTCGATGCTGCCCTGCGCCAGCGCGGGCGCGTCGCTCTTCTCCTCCGCCAGCCCGCCGCTCAGAACCAGATCGAGCTCGCCGACGCCGGTCGCGCGCACTACCAGCACGCTGCCGGCCGGAATCTGCACGGCGGCGATCTCGCCGGGCGCCGGCTCGTCGTGGCGGAGACCGGGGAGCAGCACCGGCGCGCGGCCGGTATAGACCGGCGGGGTCACCCAGGCGTCGACGCGGTAGAGCCGCGGCGTGATCGCGCCGGAAAAATCGAACGCGGCCGTCACCCGCTTCCAGCGCTCGCCCTCGGCCATGAAGAAGGTTGCGATCAGTGCGAGCAGAACGATGGAACGGACGGCGTAAGGATCGCGCACGGCGAGCCGCGGCCGCGGCCAGCCGGCGCGCAGCGCGCGCGCGGCCGC
>JAHFPN010000225.1 GCA_023269635.1 Hyphomicrobiales bacterium
TCTTGATGGTACAGATCCTCTCGGACGTTTGATGGTCTGGTCGGAAAGAACTTCGATGGCATAGAAGGCCGTGGCGGCGCTATTTGGGCCCGCGGACGCCAATAGCCGGTGGGCGGCGACGACAAGTGTAGCGCGACAATCTGGATGAGAACACAGCGACAATCAGGATGGCCATTTCGGCGGTCGCGGCGGGAGGATGATTGTCGCGGCCCGACGATAACGCAAGGGATATTTTCGTGACGCGTGATTTGATTGTCGTGGAACGACAATCAGGATGAGCCTTTGATTGTCGCGCGCGTTGGCGGGCGTCCTGCTCCGCGGGCTTTGTCGACAGCCGCTTTTCGCCGATAGCTGTCGACATTCATTTCGAGGATCGTGGCGTGGTGGACGAGACGATCGATGGCGGCGAGGGTCATGGCTTGATCCGGGAAGATTTTACCCCATTCGCCGAATGGTTGATTGGCGGTGATGAGCATCGATCGCCGCTCGTAACGGGCGCTGATCAGTTCGAACAGAACGCTGGTCTCCGCTTGATCCTTGGTGACATAGGCAAGATCGTCGAGAATGAGCAGATGATATTTGTCGAGTTTGGCAATCGCCGCTTCGAGCACGAGATCGCGGCGCGCGATCTGGAGTTTTTGCACGAGGTCGGTGGTTCTGGTGAACAACACGCGCCAGCCCTTTTCGATCAGAGCCATGCCGAGCGCCGCCGCCAGATGCGATTTGCCTCCGCCAGGCGGGCCAAAACACAAGAGATTGGCGCCCTTTTCGAGCCAGGCATCGCCGGCGGCGAGCGCCTGCACCTGCGCCTTTGAGATCATCGGCACGGCATCGAAGTCGAACGCGTCGAGGGTCTTTCCCGGCGGCAGTCGGGCTTCCTCCAGGTGACGTTCGAAGCGCCGCCGGCTTCGCTCCACCATCTCCTGTTCGGCGAGGGCGGCCAGGAAGCGGGCGGCGGGCCAGCCTTCCTTGTCGGCGGTCTGCGCCAGAGCGGTCCAGATCAGCTTGATGCCGGGCAGCCGCAGTTCACCGAGCAGCAGGTCGATGCGGGCGGCGTCGATCTTGTCGGTCGCATTCATGCGGCTTCTCCCACGGCCGCGGCGATCTGGTCGTAGATGGCGAGCGATGGCAGCGTGACGACGACGACCGGCAATGCCATGCGCTTCGGGCGGAAGCGTTCGATGAGCGCCTTGAGGTCCGGGAGGACGCCGTCGTCGAGCACGGCTTGCAGTGCAACGGCGAGTTCCGCCTCGCAGGTGCGTTCGTGTGCGAGCGCCAGAAGACCGACCATGGCGCGGCAGGCGGGTCTCTCGCCGATTCCAGCGAGCAAGGCGTCGAACGCAAGGGCGTAGGCGCGGCGGGGAAAGAGCTGGTCACGATAGACCAGATTGAGCAGCGCCATCGGCTTGCGGCGCAGGGAATGAATGACATGGCGATAGTCGATGACATGGCCATGTTTGCCGTTTGGCTGCGCTCGCCCGCGCCGCAAGGTCACGATGTGCGTGGCGCCCTGGAAGCATTCGAGCCGGTCATCATAAAGACGCACGCGCAACCGATGACCGATCAGTCGGGATGGGACCGAGTAAAACACCTTGCGCAACGTGAAGGCGCTGGATGTCGTGACGTCGACGTTGACCTCCTCATAGTCGGCGGTCTTGCGGACCGGCAGTTTCTTTAGCGCCATCCGCTCCTGATCGATGCGCTTGGCATTGCGCGCGTTGCCGCGGCCAACGATCTCGTCGACGAAGCCCCGCCATGCCGGAAGATCGTCGAAGTCGCGCGAGGCACGCAGCAGCAGGGCATCTGCGAGCGCTCTTTTGAGATGGCCATGCGCGCTTTCGATCGAACCATTCTCGTGCGACACGCCGGGATTGTTGCGGGTCGGCGTCATGCCGTAGTGGCCGCAGAACGCCTCGTAGCGTGTCGTCAAATCCTCTTTGGCGTCGGCGCCGAGATTGCGGAAGGCTGCCGAAAGGCTGTCGCTTCGATGTTGCTCGGGAACGCCGCCCAGCGACCACAGGGCGTTCTGCAACCCTTCCGCCAGCGCGACAAAACTTTCGCCGCCGAGCACGACATGGGCGTGTTCGAAGCCGGAAAAGGGCAGACGGAAGTGATAGAGCCGGCAGTCGAGCAACTGGCCGGCGATGGTGATGCCAAGATCGGCGACCTCGGTGAAGTCCGACAACCCCATGCGGCCCGGCGGATGCTCCTGGCGGAAGATCACCTCCCGATCCGGGCCATTCACCGCTCGCCACGCCCTGATCCGCCGCTCCAGCGTCCGCCGCGTCCCGGAGCCCAGTTCCGGATGCCGACGGCATAGTTCCTCGAACACGGCGATCGGCCTCAATCCGGGAGCAGCTTTGAGCATCGGGAGGACTTCGTTCTCCCAGACACCGGTGAATGGATCGGCTCGCCGGCGTTCGCGGGGCGCCTTCTTTTGGGTTGGGAGTCGGGGGTCCTTTTCGAACCGGTAGGCGGCGGACGTGCTGAAACCAGCCTTTGCACCGGCGATGGCTGGCGAATGGTTGCGACGCAAGTTCATGAAAAGCCTCATTTGTTGATCGGTGACATGTCGGCCGGCCAAAGAATTGGTCCTCTCGAAAGAGAAAGCCGACCCTTTACCAGCCGCCGTTACCGCCAAATGAGGCCCTTCGGGCGCCCACGCCGCTGCTGGGGTAACTCCGGTCGGGCTACGCCCTCCCTTCGTCACCCCAGCAGCGGCGCATTCTCATCCAGATTGTCGCGGGATTCTCATCTTGATTGCCGCGCCGGACCAGGGCGCGGCGGAACGGCACCAGATTTGCCGTACCGGCTTCAATTGGTCGCCCTGGCGGATGCTGCCCCAGCGGATTCCCCAGTCGTCAGGCCCGCCGTCCTCGCCGCTGGTGAACAATGGGGAACCGCAGCCGGGGCAGAAATGCTGGAAGCGGATTCGGCCATTGTCACCCCTCTTGGCGTAGACCTTCGGCGGCTGCCCGGTCAGGCGGACCCGCCCGCCCGAACAGATCAC
>JAHFPN010000098.1 GCA_023269635.1 Hyphomicrobiales bacterium
TATCGCGCCGGATGCGGATCAGCCCCTCTTGGGCGACCGAGGCCACCAGCCGCCCGTCGCGCGCGAATATCAGTCCGCGGGAGAGGCCGCGTGCGCCGACCGCGTTCGGCGAATCCTGGGCATAGAGCAGCCATTCGTCGGCGCGGAACGGCCGGTGGAACCAGAGCGCATGGTCGAGGCTGGCGGCCTGGATCGAGCGCGAGAACACCGAGCGGCCGTGCGGGATCAACGCGGAATCGAGCAGTGTCATGTCGCTCGCGTAGGCGAGCACGCATTGATGGATCAGCGGATCGTCCGGGAGCTTCTCGGTGGCGCGGATCCAGACGTTGAAGTGCGGCTCGCGATAGTCACGCGAGAAATAGCGTTTGTATTCCACCGGCCGGAGCTCGATCGGCCGCTCGCGCTCGTAATATTTGCGCACCGGATCGGGCATCATCGGCAGCACCGTTTCCTTGAAGTCCTTCTCGGTCGGCAGCTCGTCCGGCGAGGGTACCTTCGGCATTTCGGCCTGGTGCTCATAGCCTTCCTCCTGGCGCTGGAACGAGACGCCCATGGAGTAGATCGCTTTGCCGTGTTGGATCGCCTTGACCCAGCGGGTGGAAAAACTCTTGCCGTCGCGGATGCGGTCGACCTCATAGACGATCGGGATCGCGGGATCGCCCAGGAGCAGGAAATAGGCGTGCAGCGAATGGACGTGGCGCTGTTCCACGGTGCGGATGGCGGCGACCAGTGCCTGGCCGATCACTTGGCCCCCAAACACACGCTGCCAGCCCGATTGCGGGCTGCGGCCGCGGAACAGGTTCATTTCCAGTTGCTCGAGATCGAGAATCTCGAGCAGCGTTTTTACCGCGCTCGTCATTGCGGGGACCCCGGCGAAGCCGGCGAGGGATGCGCGTCCGGTGCGCGCCCGTCAAGGGCCGGAACAGGCCCGGATTGACGCGTCATCCGGCGTGTTGTCGGGTGGGCGCGAAGGCGGAGAGTAACCGGAATGAGCGAGCGTGCCGAAGTACTGATCGCCGGCGGCGGCGTCGCGGGATTGGCGCTTGCGTCCGCGCTCGGGCGCGCGCTGGGCCCAAGCTTTGCGATCGCGATCTCCGATCCCGCGCTCGCGAGCCCACCGCCCGCCGACGATCGCGTCTCGGCGATTGCCGCCGGCGCGCGCCGCTTGTTGCGATCGGTCGGCGCCTGGCAGCGGCTCAACGAGGCGCAGCCGATCCGCGAGATGGTCATCACCGACAGCTGGCTCGAGAACGTGGTGCGGCCCGAATTCCTGAGCTTCGAGGGCGAGATCGCCGAAGGCGAGCCGTTCGCGCACCTGGTTGAGAATCGCGCGCTGAACCGGGCGCTGCGCGAGGTGGCGGCCGAAGCCGGAGTGCGGCTCCTGGCGACCACGGTCGAGGAATTCGAGATCGAGCGTGAGGCGATCGAAGGCCGGCTCTCGGACGGCACTCGGGTACGGGCGCGGCTCTTGGTCGCGGCTGATGGCGCGCGCTCGAAGCTGCGCGGCCAAGCCGGGATCGCCACCGTGTCCTGGTCCTACGGCCAGCTCGGCATGGTCGCGACCATTGCCCATGAGCGCGAGCACCAGGGTCGCGCCGAGGAGCATTTTCTACCGGGCGGGCCGTTCGCGATCTTGCCGCTCGTCGGCAAGCGCTGCTCGATCGTGTGGACCGAGCCGGAAGCCGAGGCCGAGCGGCTGCTCCGCCTTCCGGCGGCCGCGTTCCATGACGAGCTCGAGCGGCGCTTCGGGTTGAAGCTCGGCGAGATCGAGGTGGTGTCGAAGCCGAGCGCGCACCGGATCGAATTTTCGATGGCACGGCGCTTCGTGGCCGACCGGCTCGCGCTGCTCGGCGACGCCGCGCACGTGGTGCATCCGATCGCAGGGCAGGGCCTGAATCTCGGCTTGCGCGATGCCGCGGCGCTCGCCGAGTGCATCACCGACGCGGCACGGCTCGGGCTCGATCCGGGCGCGCCGGATGTGCTCGAGCGCTACGAGCGCTGGCGGCGCTTCGACACGCTCACCATGGGGATCGCGACCGACGGGCTGAACCGGCTGTTCTCCAACCGCTCGGATGCGCTTCGTTTCGTGCGCGATGTCGGGCTCGGCATCGTGGACCGGCTGCCGGCGCTGAAGGATTTCTTTGTCGGAGAAGCCGCCGGCCTCACGGGCGAAGTGCCGAAGCTGCTCAAGGGGGAAGCGCTTTGAGAGATCCGGCGCTTGCTACCGGGCAGTCACCGGCTTCGAACGCTACGCCCGTCCAAACCGGCACCGTCGCGCCGCAGGCACGGCGATTTTCGGTCGCCGTCGTCATCCCCCTGTTCAACGGCGGGCGATACATCGAGACCGCGTTGGAAAGCGTGTTCAGCCAGACCGTCGCGCCGGACGAGATCATCGTCGTGAACGACGGATCGACCGATGACGGACCGGCGATCGTTGCGCGCCTTGCGGCGAGCCATACGATTTCGCTGTTGAACAAACCCAACGGCGGCCAGTTATCGGCCCGCAACATGGGCATCGCTCGCGCCAAGAGCGACCTGATCGCGTTCCTCGACCAGGACGATATCTGGTATCCGACGCACATCGCCGAGCTGTCGCGACCATTCCTGGACGATGATCGGCTCGGGTGGGCGTACAGCAACGTCGACGAGATCGACGATGCGGGACAACTGCTGAAGCGGTCGATTCACGATGATTGACCGGGCCGGCACCCCAAGACGGATGTCGTGGAATGTTTGCGTACGGATATGGGGATTTTTGCAAGCGCAACACTGGTGCGTCGGTCGGCTTTTGAAAGGGTCGGTGGCTTCGATGAACGGCTCAGCGGTTATGAAGATGAGGATCTGCTCCTTCGCATGCTCGTAGCGGGCTTTTCAGACGCGTATGTTTCGACGCCGCTGTGTCAATGGCGCTATCACGGCGAATCGTCGTCGTTCTCACGCCGAATGCGACAGTCGAAGATGGATTATGCGGGTAAAGTTCTGACTCGCTATCCCGAACATCACAAGATTCTTGCAGAGCGATTTTTTCGGCCGGCCCGCATGCGGCTCTATTCCGCGATCAAGTCGCGTGACCGCGAATTGAGCCGCGACTATCTCGAGGAGTCGATGTACTACATCAGGCACTTGCCGTTGCGCGCGCGGCCGCGCGGCTATGTTCAATTGCTGCTTCGGATCGCGCGCGCGGTTCTGTCGCGGCGGTGACACTTCGCTTGGTCGTAGTGCCCGGCGCTCTAAGCCGCGACCGAGCGGACGAATTCGATGATCGGCGGTACCAGGCCGGGATCGAGCGGCAAATAGGGATTGGCGTAAGCCGCGAGGTTGGCCTGAAGGTCCGCGGGCACCTGCTTCAACACGTGATTGGCCTCAGGCAGACGCACGACGCGGGCGTCGGGCCGTGCCTTGGTTAAGGCGGCGAAGTCGAGTTCGTCGATTTGCAGATCGCGGCCGCCATGCACCACGAGCGCCGGGGTCTTCAGGCGCGCGAATTCGTTGGCCGGATCGAACGTAAGGATCGAAGCAAGATAGGGTTGGACCGACGGGCGAAACAGCGGGGCCAACAGTGCCGGCACGTCGGTGACGAACTCGCCGGCGCTCAGACGATCGAGCAGGCGAAGCGCCTCGACGCGCGCGGCTTCCGGCATCGACGCGGCGAGGAACTGCGCGCGGAGCACGTCCTTGAACGGCCGGCCGGGGGTCGCGAGCAGTACGACGCCCTTCACCGGCGCCAGCCCGGCGGCGCGCAGCGCGACCAGACCGCCCTCGCTATGGCCGGCGAGCACCACGCCGCTGATCTCCGGGCGTCGGGCGAGATCGTTCGCGGCGGCGGCCGCGTCCTCGACGAAGTGCTCGAAGCGCAGATCCTCTTCACGCGCGGCTTTGGCCTGGCTCGCGCCGATGCCGCGCTTGTCGTAGCGCAGCGAACGAATGCCTTCGTGTCCGAGTGCGTCCGCGATCAGGCGATAGGTGTCGGCGCGAATCCCAATCAGATTGTTGCCGTCGCGGTCGGTGGGGCCGGAGCCGGCGAGGATCAATACTGCCGGCCCGCGCCGTGTCGGATCACGCGGACCCACGAGGGTGCCGGCGAGGCCATCGAGCGACCAAGGCGCTTCGGTCACTTCACTTCTCTGTGCCGACGCCGGCGCGCGGAGCATTCCGGCGAGCGCCGCGCTGGAAGCCGACATCAGAATCCGGCGGCGGGTGAGCACGCTCAGCGCTTGAGCTCGCTCTCGTCGAGCTTCCTAGCCTCGTCGGGCAGCATGATCGGGATGCCGTCGCGGATCGGATAGGCCAGCTTGGCCGCGCGCGAGATCAATTCCTGCTTCTCGCGGTCGTATTCGAGCGTGCTCTTGGTCAGCGGGCAGACCAGGATTTCGAGAAGTTTCGGGTCCACGCTGCCGGGCGGCCGGTCGGTCACAGAAAACTCCTCCTTGTTCGCGCTTCTAGCAGGAAGTCGCACGTCGGTCATTCGTTCCCCGGGCGAGCGAACCCGGACTTGATCCGGGGGAGCCAGACCCGGGGTCCGGAGCAACTTCCTTCGAGCATGCGGTCCCTGGATCCCGGCTCTCGCCGCGCTCTGCGCGGCTCGGCCGGGGAACAGATTATTGCAGCGAGGTCTCCGAGCCCTCCCGCTGGGCGAGCGCCATCTCGGTGACCGCGACCAGCGTGTCGGCGCGGGCCTTGAGATCGGGCGCTTCCAGCAGCGCCTGCTTTTCGCGCGGCCCGTACGGCGACATCATGGCGAGGCCGTTCACCAGCGCCTCGGTGGGCGCGTTCTTGATGTCGGCCCAGTCGGCCTCGAGCTTGTTCGCCTCGAGATAAGCCTTGAGCGCGCGCAGGAGCGCCTGGCGGTCGACCTCGTCCTCGCCATAGCGCGGCACGAAATCCGACGCGAAGGCGGAGAAATCGACACGGCACTGCCGGTAGGGTGTGGTCACTCTGAGCTCCTCGACCAGGCGGAAGCGCGCGATGCCGGTGAGCGAGATCAGATAGCGGCCGTCGCCGCTCTCGGCGAATTGGGTGATGCGCCCGGCGCAGCCGACCTGATAGAGCGCCGGCTGCGCGGCAGGCGCGTCCTTGCCCTCGTCGGGCTGAATCATGCCGATGATGCGCTCGGCTTTGAGCGCGTCGTCGATCATCGCGAGATAGCGCGGCTCGAAAATGTTGAGCGGCAGCTCGCCGCGCGGCAGCAGCAGCGCGCCGGCAAGCGGAAATAAGGGGATCGTCGCGGGTAACCCCGAGGGTGCGATATAGACGGGGTTCATCGCCATTGCGGCCTCCCGTATGCGGGACGGAACCTCAAGCGAATAGAAGCGAGGAGAGGCGGCGTCTTCCTTCCACCGTCTTCTCGTCGGTCGGTCCCCAGGCCTCGAAGAATTGCACGAGCTGCTTGCGCGCGCCGTCGTCGTTCCATTTGCGGTCGCGCCGCACGATTTCCAGGAGATGATCGAGCGCGGCCGAACGCTGACCCTTGGCATTGAGCGCGATCGCGAGGTCGAAGCGAGCCTGATGATCGGCCGGATTGGCCGCGACCTTGGCCTCGAGCGAGGCGACGTCGCCGACGCTCGCCGCCTGCGCGGCGAGCTCGAGCGCGGCGCGCACGGCGGAAACCGCCGCGTCGGACTCCTTGCCCTTGGGCACCAGCCCGAGCGTCTGCCGCGCGGGCTCGATATTGCCGGCGGCAAGATGGGCGCGGGCGAGGCCGGCGATGGCGCGGATGTTCTCCGGGTCTTCCGCGAGCACCCCCGCGAACAGTTCGGCGGCGCCGGCCGCGTCGCCTTCGGCGAGCACGCCTTCGGCGGCCTTGAAAATTTCAGCAATGTCGGCGCCGGTGTCGGGAGCGGCGCCGCCGGCCTTGCCGAGCACGCGCTCGATGAAGGCGTTGACTTGGGTTTCAGGCAGCGCGCCGAGAAAGCCGTCGAGCGGCTGGCCGTTCGAGAACGCGAACACGGTCGGGATCGACTGGATGCCGAGCTGGCCCGGGATCTGCGGGTGGTCGTCGATATTCATCTTGACGAGCTTCACCTTGCCCTTGGCGGCGCGCACCGCTTTCTCGAGGATGGGGGTGAGGCTCTTGCACGGGCCGCACCAGGGCGCCCAGAAATCGACCAGCACCGGACGCTGCTTCGATTCCTCGATCACGTCCTTCATGAAGCCCTGGGTGGTGGTTTCGGCGACGAGATCGTCCTTCGCCGGCGCGCCAGGGCCCTGATTCAACAGCATGTTTCACTCCGCCGCCGGCGGGCGCGTGCCCGTTCTGGATTACGGCCTTTTAGATGGGCGTTTTGCCGCGCGATTGCAAATGCGGCTCAAGCCGGGCCGGTCACGTCGGCGCCGGGGGCGGAAACGGCGAGAATCTTCGGCGCGTGGCCGCAGGCCGCGAGGAAGCGCAGCAAGTCTTCGCGCCTGATCCGGGTCGTGCGCGTGTTGACCAGCGGATGGAAGTTCAGCTCCGCATGGCGCATCAAGGCTTCGTCGAGCACGATGGTGACCGCGTGCGCGGCGTCGTTGATCGCGGCGAACGGGCTGACCGAGCCCGGCTCGACGCCGAGCGTCGTGCGCAAGACCTCGGCCTTGCCGAAGGAGAGTCGGCCCGAGGCGCCGATCACGCGATGCAAGTGCTTCAGATCGATCGCGGCATCCTCCTCGGCGACCACCAGGAACAGGCGGTCCTTGCGGTCGACCAGAAATAAATTCTTGGTGTGCCCGCCCGTGATCGCGCCGCGCAAGCTCCGCGACTGCTCGACGGTGAAGAGCGGCGGGTGCTCGACCGTGCTTGTGGCAATGCCGAGCCGGTCGAGAAAGGCGAAAAGTTCGTCGGGGGAGGCGGGCACGGGCGCTTCTAGCCGGGGCTTTGCGGTCGCCGCAAGCTCAAGGCGCGAGATGGTTGCATTGTTAACCGGCTTCGGCTTAGAACCGCCTCGAGGCGCTAGCCCTCATGGATGCGGGTGTAGCTCAGGGGTAGAGCACAACCTTGCCAAGGTTGGGGTCGAGGGTTCGAATCCCTTCGCCCGCTCCAGTTTCCCTCTAGATGGTCAGCAGCGAACGCGCACCGGCTTTCCGGCCGCGCTCGACTCCAGAATCGCATCGATCAAGCGGTGCACGCGGAGCGCCTCGGCGCCGCTGACCTTGGGCTCGCGGTTCTGCTCGATGGCATCGAGAAAGTCCGAGTACAAACTCCGATGATAGTCGTGCGGGAACGCCATCGGGTCGGCCCCGGTGCCGCCGGCGCTCTGGTCCGCCTCGATCGCGAAGGTGCGGCCGTCGTGGAACAGCACTTTAAGCTCGGTGCCGGCGAGGAGCGCGGTCGCCTGTTCGCCGACGAGTTCGATCTTCTCGGGGAAGCCGGGAAAGGCCGCGGTGGTGGCGTCGATGGTGCCGAGCGCGCCATTCTCGAACCTGGCAGCGACCGCGACCATGTCCTCGGTTTCCATGCGGTGCACGGGCGTGGTGGTCGCGTAAGCGGCGACCTCGGCCACGGGTCCGGCCAGGCTCAGCATCAAATCGAGCGTGTGGATGCCTTGCGTGAGCAGGACGCCGCCGCCGTCGCGCGCCCTGGTGCCGCGGCCGGGCTGATCATAGTAGCTCTGCGGCCGCCACAGCCGGATCATGGTCGAGCAGCCGACGATCTGGCCGAGCTCGCCGGCGTGGAGCATTTCGGCGAGCTTCATCGCCGCCGGATGGAAGCGGTGCTGCAGGACTACCCCGAGTTTGACGCGCGCCTTGCGGCAATTCTCGACCAGCGCCTCGGCGCGCGCGGTCGTTATATCGAGCGGCTTTTCCAGCAACACGTGCTTCCTGGCGTCGGCGGCCAGATGCACGAGCTCGAGATGCGTGCTTGGCGGCGTGAGAATCGCGACCGCGTCGATGCTGTTGTCGCCCAAGATCGCGTCGAGCCGCTCGGTGAGCGGAAACGGAAATTGCCGCGCGAATGCCTGGCGCCGCTCCGCGCTCGGGCTGAAGACGCCGGCCACCTCGACGCGATCCTTGAGATCGAGCAGGCTTTTCGCATGCGGCGTCACCGCCATGCCGAGGCCGATGAGTGCCAGCCGGTGCCGCGCCATGGCCGCTCCTACTTGGCGTAGAGCCGCGCGGGATTGTCCACGAGCACTTTCTTCCGCGTCGCCTCGTCGGGAACCCAGTCGAGCAGGAGGTCGAGCATCCAGGCGTCCTTGGGCAGGCGTTCCTTGGGCGCGCCGACATAGGGCCAATTCGACGCCCACAGCATGCGCTCGGGCGCGGCCTTGACCAGCGCTTTCGCCAGCGCGCCGACGTCGTCGTAGTTCGGCGGCCCGACCTTGGAAGTCTCATAGGGCGCGGAGAGCTTCACGTAGAAGCGGCCGGTCTCGACCAGCCGCAGCAGCGCGCGGAACGAGGGGTCGTCGGTGCGCACCGGCTCGATGAACTTGCCGACGTGATCGATGACGACGGTGCCGGGCAGCCGTTTCAGCGCCGCTTCGCGCTCCGGCATCTGGCTTCCGTCGAATTGCACGATCACGTGCCAGCCGAGCGCCTGGACGCGCGCGGTGAGCGGCGCGACCGATTCCCACGGCACCAGGCCGCCGGGAAAGAAGAAGAATCTCAAGCCCCGGATGCCGGCGGCGTGCAGGCGCTCGAGCTCGGCGTCGCGCACGCTCGCGTCCGCGACCGCGATGCCGCGCGTGTCGGGCCCCATCGCCTTGATCGCCGCGAGCGTGCAGCCATTGTCCATGCCATAGGCCGAGGGCTGCACCACCACGGTGTGGGCGATGCCGAGGGCCTTCCGCACCCGCAAGTATTCGGAAGTAGGCGCGTCGTGCGGCTTGGTCACGGCGGTGGGCGCGATCGGATAGCCCGGCTCATAGACATGCATGTGCGTGTCCCAGGTGCCGGCGGGCGCTTTCAGGCGCGGGGTCGGTTGATTGTCGTTGGTCATAGGGCGTGGGTAACAACCGGGGCGCGGCGCGACAATCGGAATCTCAACTGCGGCGGCAAGAATGATATTTCCCTCTCCCCGCATTGCGGGGAGAGGGAAAGTGCCTCAATGTCCCGCCGCCAGCGCGCCGAGACGACGCTCGTCGGCGGCG
This sequence comes from Hyphomicrobiales bacterium, assembly GCA_023269635.1. Taxonomy (GTDB): domain Bacteria; phylum Pseudomonadota; class Alphaproteobacteria; order Rhizobiales; family Xanthobacteraceae; genus JAHFPN01. The sequence goes on from JAHFPN010000098.1 coordinate 9,063, forward strand.
CCGATCAGGCCGTTCGGCGTGACCAGGATCGAATGGGCGGCGCCGGCCACCGGCCGCTGCGCGAG
>JAHFPN010000099.1 GCA_023269635.1 Hyphomicrobiales bacterium
TGACGAAAACGAGCAGGCCCTTCACCCGGCTCGCGCCGGAGTTTGCGCCCGGACAGCGCGAAGCGCCGATCCGGTGGCGCTCGCCACCCTCTCCCCGCTTTGCGGGGAGAGGGAATTCACGTCAGTCCGCCAGCATCGCGCGCACGTCGGCCTCGGCGAGCAGCCGCTCGAAATAGCCGATGGTGCGCTCGAGCCCCGCTTTCAGCCGGGTCTTCGGGGTCCAGCCGAGCACTTCCTGCGCACGCGAAATGTCCGGCCGGCGCTGGCGCGGATCGTCCTCCGGCCGCGGCCGGTGCACGATCTTCGAGCGCGAGCCGGTGTACTCGATCGCAAACGTTGCCAGCTCCAGGATCGAGAATTCCTCCGGATTGCCGAGGTTGATCGGCCCGGTCACCTCACTTGGCGTCGCCATCAGCCGGCAGAGCCCGTCGATCAGGTCGTCCACGTAGCAGAACGCCCGCGTCTGCAGGCCGTCGCCGAACACCGTGATGTCGCGGCCCAACAGCGCCTGCACGATGAAATTCGACACCACCCGCCCGTCGTTCGGATGCATGCGCGGACCGTAGGTGTTGAAGATGCGCGCGACCTTGATCGGCAGGCCATGCTGGCGCCAATAGTCGAAGAACAAGGTCTCGGCGCAGCGCTTGCCCTCGTCGTAGCAGGAGCGCGGGCCGATCGGGTTGACGTTGCCCCAGTAATCCTCGCGCTGCGGATGCACGTTGGGATCGCCGTAGACCTCGGAGGTCGAGGCCTGCAGGATTGCCGCCTTCACGCGCTTGGCGAGCCCCAGCATATTGATCGCGCCGTGCACGCTGGTCTTGGTGGTCTGCACCGGGTCGTGCTGGTAGTGCACGGGCGAGGCCGGACAGGCGAGGTTGTAGATCTCGTCCACCTCCACATAGAGCGGAAAGGTGACGTCGTGGCGGATCACCTCGAAGTGCTTGTGGTCGAGCAGGTGCTCGACGTTCCGGCGCGCGCCGGTGAAGAAATTGTCGACGCACAGCACCTGCGCGCCGGAAGCAAGCAGCTGCTCGCACAGGTGCGAGCCGAGGAAGCCGGCGCCGCCGGTGACCAAGACCCGTCGTTCGAGCTGCATGGAAACTCCGCGTCCCACCCGCCGTCGTCCCCGCGGAAGCGGGGACCCTTAAGCCTCCGCGTCGAGAATTCCTGCGCGTCGGCAACGATGGATTCCGGCTCGCACTCGCCCGCAACCGAATTCGGGTTTACCCGAATTCGGTCTTCAATGGGTGTCGCAAGTCGGACAAGCCCGACGTGCGATGCGGGCTCGCCCGGCCGCGACGACACCGGAAAAAGCGCCGGAAAATAGACTGTTTTCAATGCCTTGCATAGGCCGTTGGCATTGATCTGGCGCAACGCCGCCGCGGATAACCTGTAGGATCGTTAATATGACGCTGCCCGCAAGGGCTGCTAGCTCCGTGCTAACAACGTCCGCCCTACGTCAGGACGCCGAAGACCATGCCTCGCTGGCTCGCGCTTCTCGTTCTCGCGCTCTTGGCCCTGTTCGGCGGCCGCTACCTCGCCGATTTCTCGGCCAACACCGCCGAGCCCGCCTACCGTTTCGCCAAGGTCGACCGCGGTTCGATCGTCGCCACCGTCAGCGCCACCGGCACCATCAATCCGATCACCACGGTGATCGTGAGCTCGCAGCTTTCCGGGCAGGTGGTCGAGATCCTCGCCGACTACAATTCCGAGGTGAAGGCGGATCAGGTCGTGGCGCGACTCAATTCCGATCAGATCCGCGCGCGTCTCGACGCCGCCCGCGCCGATCTCGCACAGAGCCGCGCGCAGAGGCTGGTGACCGAAGCGCAGATCGAGCGCGCGCTCGCCGAGATCGAGCGCGCCAAGGCGACCGCCGCCGACGCCACCGCCCAGATCGCGCGCAACGAGGCGCTCTTGGCCGAGACCGAGCGCGTATTCGCGCGTCAGACCGAGTTGCAGTCGCGCGGCTTCGCGGCCCAGGCCACGCTCGATACCGCCCGCGCCCAGCGCGACGCCCAGCGCGCGGCGCTCGCCTCCGCGCGCGCGCAGCTCGAAGGCGCTAAGGCGCAGCAACAGACCCTCACCGCCGATCTGCACGTCGCCGAAGCCCAACTCGTCTCGGTCGCCGCCACCATCGCGCAACGCGAAGCCGTGGTGCGGCAGATCGAGGTGGATCTGCGCAACACCGAGATCAAGTCGCCGGTCGACGGCGTCGTGATCCAGCGCAATGTCGAGCTCGGCCAGACCGTGGCCGCCAGCCTGCAGGCCCCGACCCTGTTCCTGATCGCCGACGATCTGCGCCAGATGGAGATCGCGGCCAACGTGGACGAGGCCGATGTCGGCCGCGTGCTGGACGGCCAGCGCGTGACCTTCAACGTCAACGCCTATCCCGGCCGCACCTTCGAGGGCCGCGTCAAGCAGGTTCGGCTCGGCTCGCAGACCGTGCAGAACGTGGTGATCTATACCGCGATCGTTTCGGTCGAAAATCCGCGTCTCGAGCTCAAGCCCGGCATGACCGCCAACCTGCGGGTCGAAACCGAGCGGCGCGACGACGTGCTCAGGGTGCCGAACGCGGCGCTGCGCTGGCGCCCGCCCTCCGTGACGCCGGAAACGCCGACGCCGGGGCCGGCTGCGGTCGAGCCCGCGCCGACCCAGCGCCAGCCCGGCACCGGCCAACGCGCCACGCAGGAGTTCGTCGCCGCGCTGCGCAGCGAGCTCGACCTTTCCGCCGATCAGCGCGCCAAGCTCGACGCCATTCTGGCCGAGCGCCGCGGCCGCGCCGGCGAGTTCCTGGCCGAGACCGATCCGGCGAAGCGGCGCGAGCTGTTCGAGCGCTCGCGGCGCGAATTCAACGAGCAGGTCGGCGCGATTCTCACCCCCGCGCAGCGGGAGAAGTTCGGTCAGATCGCCGAGCGGTTCGCGCCCGCAAACGGCCGCACCACGCTCACCGGCCGCGTCTACGTGCTCGGCTCCGACGGCAAGCCGCAACCGGTGACCATCCGCATCGGCGCCACCGACGGCGGCCTCACCGAGGTTGCCTCCGGCCCGCTCGAGCTCGGACGCGAGGTCATCATCGGCGGCGGGCCCAAGACCACCGAGCCGCCGCGTACCTCGTTCCCGCGCTTCGGCTTCTGAGCGCCGCTTGCTATGGCCCTGATCGAATTGGACAATCTCACCCGCTTCTACCGCCTCGGCGGCGAGACGGTGAAGGCGCTGGACGGCGTCTCGCTCGCGATCGACGCCGGCGAGTTCGTGGCGGTGATGGGGCCCTCGGGCTCGGGCAAGTCCACCTTCATGAATCTCGTGGGCTGCCTCGACCGGCCGACCTCCGGCGCCTACAGCCTCGACCGCCAGGAAATGTCGCGGCGCAACGCCGACGAGCTCGCCTACGTGCGCTGCCATCAGATCGGCTTCGTGTTCCAGCAGTTCAACTTGCTCGACCGCCTCGACGCGCTCGGCAACGTAGAAATGCCGCTGATCTATGCCGGCGTCGAGCGCCGCCTGCGGCGCGACCGCGCGGCCGCCGCGCTCACCCGCGTCGGCCTCGGCGACCGCCTGCATCACCGCCCGACCGAGCTCTCCGGCGGCCAACAGCAACGCGTCGCCATCGCGCGCGCGCTCGTGAACGCGCCCAAGGTGCTCTTGGCCGACGAGCCCACCGGCGCGCTCGACAGCCGCACCTCGCTCGAGCTGATGGCGCTCCTGCAGTCGCTCAACCGCGAGGGCACCACCATCATCATCGTGACCCACGAGGCCGACATCGCAACCTATGCCGCGCGCCTGATCCGGTTCCTCGACGGCAAGGTGATGAGCGACGCGAACCAGCGCATGGTGGACGCCGCCGAGGCGCTGAAGGCGCTCACAGCCAGTGCGGCCATGGAGAAGGTCGCATGACGCCGTACGATGCGATCCTGTCCGCGCTCGACGCGCTCCGGCTGCACAAGCTCAGGAGCGCGCTCACCATGCTCGGCATCATCATCGGCGTCGGCGCCGTGATCGCCATGATCGCGGTCGGCGGCGGCGCGCGCGAGATGGTGGTGGCGCAGATCAGGAGCCTCGGCGCCAATCTCCTGGTGGTGATCCCCGGCAACGTGACCCAGGGCGGCGTCCGGCTCGGGTTCGGCGCCGCCTCCACGCTGACCGAGGACGACGCCGCGGCGATCGCCAAGGAGGTCGCCATCGTCCAGGTGACCGCGCCGTTCATGCGCGGCGGCGCCCAGATCGTGGCCGGCGGACAGAACTGGGCCACCGTGGTGTACGGCGTCGATCTCGGCTGGTTCGACGCGCGCGAATGGGAGGTGGAGAGCGGCCGCCTGTTTGAGCCCGAAGAGATCGCGCGCGGCATGCAGGTCGCGCTGATCGGCGAGACGGTGGCGAAGAATCTGTTCGGCACCGCCGATCCGTTGCGCGAGACCATCCGGGTGCGCAACGTGCCGTTCACCGTGATCGGGGTGATGGCGAAGAAGGGGCAATCGACCTTCGGCCAGGACCAGGACGACGTGGTGCTGCTGCCGCTCGCCGCCGCCCGCCAGCGCGTGCTCGGCCGCAACCTCGCCAATGCGCGCGCGGTCGGCTCGATCTACGTCAAGGTGCGCGAGGGCGAGAGCCTGACCCAGGCCGAAGAAGAAGTGAAGGCGCTCCTGCGCCAGCGCCACCGGCTGCAGCCGCATCAAGAAGACGATTTCTCCGTCCGCAATTTGGCTGAGATTTCGGCCACGCGCGAGGCGAGCGCGCGGACGCTGGCGCTGCTGCTCGCCGCGGTCGCCGGCGTGTCGCTCGCGGTCGGCGGCATCGGGATCATGAACATCATGCTGGTGTCGGTGACCGAGCGCACGCGCGAGATCGGCTTGCGGGTCGCGGTCGGCGCGCGCCCGCGCGACATCCGCCGCCAGTTCCTGATCGAAGCCGCGAGCCTGGCCGCGATCGGCGGGCTGGTCGGGGTCGCGATCGGGGTGGCCGCCGCCTATGTGATCGCCAATGCCGCGGGCTGGCCGCTCTTGATCGAGACGCGCGCGATCGTGCTCGCGGTCGCGTTCTCCGGCCTGGTCGGGGTGTTCTTCGGCTGGTACCCGGCGCTGCGCGCCTCCCGCCTCGACCCGATCGAGGCCTTGCGGCATACCTGAGGCCCGGTAAGGGCTTCATGGCCAAGCTCGAACTCTCCGTCGCCATCGGCGACTACGACCGCACGCGGCCGCTGTTCGACGGCTCGGTCGCGATCGACGGCATTACGCCCGTATTCATGGCGCTCGAGCCCGAGGAGGTGTTCTTCCGCGCCTTCCGGCACGCCGAATTCGACATCGCCGAGCTTTCGCTCTCCTCCTTCACGCTGAAAGCGTCGCGCGGCGACAACGCTTACGTGGGGGTGCCGGCCTTCCTATCGCGCGCGTTCCGCCACAACGCGATCTACGTGCGCACCGACCGCATTCGCGCGCCCGCGGACCTGAAGAACAAGCGCGTCGGCGTGCCGGAATATCAGCTGACCGCGTGCGTGTGGGCGCGCGCGATCCTGGCCGAGGATCACGGCGTGCAGCCTGCTGATGTCACGTGGGTGCGCGGCGGGCTCGAGCAGCCCGGCCGGCTCGAGAAGATTCCGGTCGAGCTGCCGAAGAACCTGCGGCTCGAAGCCGCGCCCGCCGGCCGCTCGCTGTCGGAGCTCCTGGAAGCGGGCGAGATCGACGCCATCGTGGAGCCGCGCGCGCCTTCTTGCGCCGAGCGCGGCGCCGACAACGTGGGCTGGCTGTTTCCCGATCCCGTTGCCGCCGCGTCCGACTATTTCAAACGCACCGGCATTTTCCCGATCATGCATCTGGTCGGCGTGCGCAAGACGCTCGCCGAATCGCAGCCCTGGATTCCGGCCGCGGTGCTGAAGGCGTTCGAGCGCGCCAAATCGGCCGCGCTCTTAAAACTCGCCGACACCTCCGCGAGCAAGGTGACGCTGCCGTTCGTGGACGAGCAGTTGCGCGCCGCGCGCGCGCTTCTAGGCGCCGACTACTGGCCCTATGGCCTGGCCGCGAACCGCAAGGTGCTCGAGACTTTCTTGCGCGCCCATCACGCGCAGGGACTCTCCTCCCGCCTGCTCGCGGTCGAAGAGCTGTTTCACCCGGCAACGCTGGAGACGGCGAAAATTTAGGTCATTCCGGGGCGCGCCGAAGGCGCGAGCCCGGAATCCATACTCACCGACAGTGTTTATGGATTCCGGGCTCCTCGCTTCGCTCGGCCCCGGAATGACGAGTCGCGATTATTTCGGCGGAATCTTGATCAGGTCGGCGACCTGCGCCGGCGTGAGCGGCGCCGCAATCGCGCGCGAGGCGATCGCCGCCTCCATCGAGGCCTCGAGCCCCTTGATCTCATCGGGAATGAGGATCGATTTCGGGAAGAACTCGTCGCGCACGCGCCGCGCCGTCGCCTCCGAGATGCCGGCGAACGCGGCGTAGAGCTTGAGCGCCTCGTCGCTCGAATACATGAACTCCACGGTCTCGCGATAGGCGCGCATCAGCTTGGCGAACGCGTCCGGCCGCTTGGCGAGTGCGTCGGCGTTCGCCACCACCAGCCGCACGGTCGTGTTCCGCACCGCCGGCGCGTCGTTGCCGCGCGCGATGATTCGGATCTTGCCCTCCGCGATCTCTTTCAGGCCGAACGGCGGCGACGACCACCCAACGTCCACCTGTCCGGTCATCACCGCAGTCAATGTCGCCGTGGTGCCGCCGGTCGCGGTCGGCTTCGCCGTCAAGCCGTACTGGCGGATGAAGGCGAGCACGATCGAGTGGGTGGAGGAGCCGTTGGTCGAATAGGCGATGGTCTTGTCCTTGGTGTCGGCGAGCGTCTTGATGATGGAATCCGCGCGCGCGTACCAGTAGTCGGCGGCGCCGGTGGCCTGCGCGCCGATGATCTTGATCGGCGCGCCCTTGATATAGGCGCCGAGCGCGCCGGCGACTCCGACCGCGACGCCGAAATCGACCGCGCCGGTGATGACGGGCTGCAGGGTCTCGCCGCTGCCTTGGGTATAGAGCACCTCGACCGCAATGCCGTGCTTCTGGAAAATGCCGGCGCGGGTGCCGATCTCGAACATCGCGGTGTCCCAGTTGCCGCGCTGGCCGACCGTGGCCTTGAATGTCTCCTGCGCGAGCGCGCCCGACGCCGTGGCGGCCAAGGCCGCCAGCGCGATTGCGATGCTCCGTTTCATCTCGTTCCTCCCTCAAGGCCCCGCGCGCGGATCGGCTGCACTCAGCCGGCCCATCAACACATTGCCGCCGATCGCAAGCGCAAACAGGACCATCAGCAGAGCATACAACTGCGGCATGTCGAAGCGAAAATAGCTTTGGATCACGAGATAACCGAGGCCGCGATTGGCGAACTTCGTTTCGGCCAAGAGCACCACGATGATCGCGACCCCGAGCCCGAGCCTGAGCCCGTTCACGACCGGCCCGCGCATGGCCGGGAGATAGATCTTGATCACCATCTGCACAGTCGAGGCGCGGAAGCTTTGCCCGACCCGGATCAGGACCGGCGCGATCTCGCGCATGCCGCCGGCGACCGAAAGCGCGACCGGAAAAAAACAGGTGATCGCGCCGATGGAAATCTTCGAGCCCGAGCCGATGCCGAACCAGGCCAGGATCACCGGGAAGAAGATGATCTTCGGCGTCGGCCCGAGATAATAGAGGAACGGCTCGAAGGCGCGCGACAGATAGCGGCTCGCGCCCAGGCTAAGGCCGACCAGGAGCCCGGCGACCGAGCCGATCGCGAGCGCGGCCAGGACTTCGTAGGCGGTGACGCCGAGGTGCCAGTAGAAACTGCGCTCTCCATCCGTGAGCAATTCGACGAGCGCGCGGGCGATGGCGACGAGCGACGGCACCACGTCGCGATAAAACAGCCCCGAGGCCGCCGCCGCCTCCCACACCAGCATGAGCGCGGCGACCAGGCCGAGGCGCAGCCGCGTCACGACCAGCGGCGCGCGCGGCGCCGTCAATCCGCCGGCCGCAGCCATCGCTCACCCCTTTCCATCGCCCAGAACAACAGCACGCTCACCAGAATCACGAACCCGATCACCGCGTAAGTCGCGGCCACGTCGTTGCGCTCGGCCAGATCGTTCACCAGCTGCCCGAGCCCGCCGAGATTGATCAGGTATTCGACGCCGACGATGTTGATGAGACAAAAGATCATCCCGAGCCTTAAGCCGACGAAGATCGTCGGCATCGCGGCCGGAAACAGGATTTTCCAGAACTGCTGGACCGAAGTCAGCTTGAAGCTGCGGCCCACGTCGATCAACGCCCGCCGCGTGCCGGACAATCCTTCCACCGTCTTCAAGATCATCGGCGCCAGCCCGGACAGGAAGCCGATCATCACGATGGTGGTCGGGCTGCGGCCGAAGATCACCAGGAACAAGGGATAGATCAGCACCAGCGGCGCCGAGGCGAGAGCGCCGACCCAGCTCTCGAACGCGCGGCGCAGGATGTTGAAGCGCCAAAGCAGGAATCCGATCGGGATGCCGACGAGCACGACCAGCGCGCCGGCCGCAAACGTCTCGCCGGCGGTGAACAGGAAGCGGTAGAGCCCTTCCTCTTCCAGGATCACGCGCGAAATGCTCGCGATCACCTCCGAAGGCGGCGGCACCACGAACCGGCTGATGAATCGGTTCTGGATCAAGAACTCGAGCGCGCCCCCGAGCGCGACCACGCTCCCGAGCCCGGCGACGCGCGGGTCGAGCCCGCGCCCTGCCGCCGCGGCGCTCATCGCGCCTCCGCCTTCAGGTGCGCCTCCGCGTCTTGCATGCCGCGGCTCGCCTCCTCGCGCAGATCGTTCCAGATCGTCGCCACGCAGCGGCCGAACGCTTCGCTCGACACGATCGCCGAAGTGCGCGGCCGCGGCAGGCCGATCTCGACGATGCGCTTCACCGTGCCGGGCCGCCAGCTCATCACCAGCACGCGGTCGGCGAGCTGCACCGCTTCCGTGATGTTGTGGGTGATGAGCAACGTGGTCTGCTGCAGCTCCTGCTGGATCTGCAGTACCTTGTCGCCGAGCAAGAGCCGGGTCTGCTCGTCGAGCGAGGCGAACGGCTCGTCCATGAGCAGGATCTTCGGCGCCACCACCAGCGTACGCGCGATCGCGACCCGCTGGCGCATGCCG
>JAHFPN010000100.1 GCA_023269635.1 Hyphomicrobiales bacterium
GAAGACATAGAGGCGGCGGCGAAACTCGGGCCCGGACAGCAAACCGCCATGATACGCGGCATGGTCGATCGCTTGGCCCAACGCCTGCAAACCGACGGTTCCGATGTCGATGGATGGCTCCGACTGGTGCGCTCCTATAAGGTGCTCGGTGAAACCGACAAGGCGCGCGCCGCCGCCGCCAACGCCCGCCGCGCGCTCACGGATGCGCCCGATAAACTGCGGCTGTTCGACGAGGCGATGAAGGGATTCGATCTTGGCGGCTAAGCCGCACGCAGGAGATTCGAAGAGAAGATGACGCGCAAGCAGAGACGTTTTGCCCTGATCGGTACCGGTCTTGCCGTGCTGGCGCTGGCGGCAGCTCTGGTGCTGTCCGCGCTCAAGGAATCGATCGTATTCTTCAATTCTCCGACTGACCTGGTGGAGAAGCACATTGCCCCGGGCACCCGCATTCGCCTCGGCGGTCTGGTCAAGCCGGGCAGTCTAATGCGTGGCGACAATTTGCTGATTCGTTTCGAGGTTACAGACGGCAACCGCGAGACCCCGGTCGTTTATCAAGGAATTGTGCCGGATCTTTTTCGCGAGGGGCAGGGTGTGATCGCCGAGGGCGCGCTGGATCCGCAGGGCACGTTCAGGGCCGACACCATCCTCGCCAAGCATGACGAGAAATACATGCCGCGCGAGGTGGCCGATGCTTTGAAGAAGCAAGGCCACTGGAAAGACCGTCAATAGAAGAAGATCGATTCTGCCAGTCCGATCAAACCGCAATGAGTGAGTCTACTTCATGATCGCAGAACTCGGTCACTACGCCTTGATCCTGGCGTTGGGCTTGGCGTTGATTCAGAGTTGCATCCCGATTCTCGGCGCACGCACTCAGGATCCCGCCCTGATGAGCGTCGCCGGGCCTAGTGCGCTTGCGCAATTTGGCTTCGTTGCCGTTGCGTTCGCCGCGCTCACGACCTGCTACGTCATCTCGGATTTCACGGTCGCCAATGTCTTCGAGAATTCCCACTCGGCGATGCCGCTCCTCTACAAGATCACGAGTGTGTGGGGAAATCATGAGGGCTCGATGCTGCTCTGGGTCCTCATCCTTTCGCTGTTTGGCGCGCTCGTTGCGAGGTTTGGTTCCAATCTGCCGATGACGTTGCGCGCCAACGTGCTCGCCGTGCAGTCGTGGATCGCGACGGCGTTCTATCTGTTCATCCTCATCACCTCGAACCCGTTCCTGCGGCTTCCGCAAGCGCCGGCCGAAGGCCGCGATCTCAATCCGATCCTGCAGGACATCGGCCTCGCCATCCATCCGCCGTTCCTCTATCTCGGCTACGTCGGGTTCTCGATCACCTTCTCCTTTGCCATCGCCGCGCTGCTCGAGGGCCGGATCGACGCCGCCTGGGCGCGCTGGGTGCGGCCGTGGACGCTTGCCGCTTGGGTCTTCCTCACCCTCGGCATCGCCATGGGCTCCTACTGGGCCTACTACGAACTCGGCTGGGGCGGCTGGTGGTTCTGGGATCCGGTGGAGAATGCCTCCTTCATGCCCTGGCTCGCCGGCACCGCGCTCCTGCATTCGGCGGTGGTGATGGAGAAGCGCAATGCGTTGAAGGTCTGGACCATCCTGCTCGCCATTCTTGCGTTTTCCTTGTCGCTCATGGGCACGTTTCTGGTGCGCTCGGGCGTGCTGACCTCGGTTCACGCCTTTGCCAACGATCCCACGCGCGGTGTCTTCATTCTCGTGATTCTTGCGACGTTCATCGGCGGCGCGCTGGCACTCTATGCCTGGCGTGCGCCGATGCTGAAGCAAGGCGGATTATTCGCGCCGATCTCGCGAGAAGGGGCGCTGATATTCAACAATCTGTTCCTGACCACGGCGTGTGCGACGATCTTCATCGGCACGCTCTATCCACTCGCGCTCGAGACCCTGACCGGCACCAAGATTTCGGTCGGCGCGCCCTTCTTCAACATGACGTTCGTGCCGCTGTTCATTCCTCTGCTCGTCGTCGTGCCATTCGGGCCGATGCTGGCCTGGAAACGCGGCGATCTTCTCGGCGTCGCGCAAAGACTGCTGGGCGCGCTCGCGGTCGCGGTGATCGCCATTGCCGTGACGTTTACGATCGCGGGGCAGGGGTCGCTGTTCGCGGCGTTTGCGATCGGGCTCGCGTTCTATGTCATGGTGGGTGCGCTCACCGATCTCGCCGAACGGACGAATTTGTTCCGCGAGCCGGCGACCTCGTCTTTCACCCGCGCGCGCGGCCTGCCGCGTTCGGTCTGGGGTACGGCGCTCGCGCATTTCGGCCTGGGCGTCGCGCTGCTTGGCGTCGTGTGCGAAACGAAATGGGGCGAAGAGCGGATCGCGGCAATGAAGCCCGGACAGACCGTGTCGATCAGCGGTTACGACATTACCTTCGATGGTATCGTGCGCCTCGACGGGCCGAATTATCAAGAACTCAGGGGGAAATTTACGGTGCGCTCGGGCGGCGTAGTCTTCGAGATCATGGAACCGTCCAAGCGCAGTTTCCCGTCGCGCGAAACTTCCACGACTGAAGCCGCGTTGATGACCAGAAAATTGAGCCAGGTCTATATTTCGCTCGGCGATCCGAGCTCCGACGGCTCGATCGCGGTCCGGATCTATCACAAGCCGCTGGTGTTGCTGATCTGGCTCGGAGCGGTGGTGATGGCGCTCGGCGGTGCACTTTCGTTTTCCGATCGTCGGTTGCGGGTCGGGGCGCCGAAGCCGGCAAGCGCGAAGACTGCGCTGCAGCCCGCGGAGTGACGCATGCGATTGCTGTGGCTTGTCTTACTCGCGGCGGTCGTCGGCGCAACGCCTGCCGTTGCGGTGCAACCCGATGAAGTGTTGCCCGATCAGCGGCTCGAGGCGCGCGCGCGCGATCTCTCGCGCGAACTGCGCTGCATGGTGTGCCAAAACCAGTCGATCGACGATTCGGATGCGCCGCTTGCCCGCGACATCCGCATTCTCGTGCGCGAGCGCCTGACTGCGGGCGACAGCGACCAGCAGGTTCTCGACTTCATGACCGCTCGTTACGGGGATTTCATCCTGCTCAAGCCGCGGTTCGGCTCGCAAACCGCGATCTTGTGGTTGACGCCAGCGGTAATAGTGGTGATCGGCGTCCTGGGTCTCCTTCTTCTCGTCCGCCGACAACGGAAGGAGGAGGCCGCCGCAGCGCTGAGCCCGGAGGAACAAGCGCGACTTGACGTGAATTCGTGAATTGGTCGATTGGCGCGGTTTCCGTGCGCCCGTTCCGATCGACACCGACCGCGGCGAACGGATTATCATAGCGCGCCCAGCGGCGAAACGCCCCGTCTTTTCAATGGGTTAGTGCGCGGAAAACTTTCCTAGGGGCGGTCAAGCGAGTACCGGCGCCGCGCCGACGGCGCCTGAACGGTCCTTCGCCGGTCAATGCGAGGCCGCTGCCGCCGCCGAACTGCGGCTGGAACGGGGCCGGCCGGCTTCCTCGCCCTCGCGCTCGAACACGGCGAGCAGCGCGCGGCGGATCGCGGCCTGACGCGGCACCGAGGTGATCTTCGCGCCCATGAGATCGGTCACATAGAAGACGTCGACCACGCGCTCGCCGAAGGTCGCGATGTGCGCCGAGGCGATGTTCAGATTGAGCCGCGAGATCGCGTGGGTGAGATCGTGCAGAAGGCCGGGCCGGTCGAGGCCGGAGACCTCGATCACCGTGTGGCGGTTCGACCAGACATTGTTGATATTGACCTCGGGCTCGATGGTGAACGCGCCCAGCCGCGGCCGCGCGGCGCGGCGCGCCATCACCTCGGGGAAGCGGGTCTCGCCCTTGAGCGCCTGCTCGATTCCTTCCGCGATGCGGCCGGCGCGGCGTTCCTCGTCCTGGTCGAGCTCGAACTCGCGCGAGATCGAGATCGAATCGAGCGCGAGGCCGTCGGTGGTGGTGTAGATCTGCGCGTCCACGATGTTGCCGCCGGCAGCGGCGCAGGCGCCCGCGATCACCGACAACAGCCGCGGATGGTCGGGAGCCAAGATCGTGAGCTCGGTGACGCTGCGTTCGACGTCGACCTTGGCCGCGGTCGCAAGCCGCAAGCCCGCCTTCTCCGCCTGCTTCAGGAACTCGGCGTGGGCGAGCTTGCGCTCGAGATCGACTTTCAGCCAATAGGGCGAATAGTGGCGGGCGACGTAGCGCTCGACCTCGGCCGGATCCCAGCCCTTGAGCGCCGCCTTGAACTCTGCTTTCGCCAGCTCCACGCGGCGGCTGCGGTTGACCTCGGAGAAGCCGCCGGTCAGCACCGGCTCGGTCTCGTAATAGAGATTGCGCAAGAGCTGCGCCTTCCAGCCATTCCAGACGCCGGGCCCGACCGCGCGGATGTCGGCGGTGGTCAAAACCAGGAGCAGCTTCAGCCGCTCGAGATTCTGCACTACCGCGGCGAAATCCTCGATGGTCTTGCGGTCGGCGAGGTCGCGCGACTGGGCCACCATCGACATTTCGAGGTGCTTCTCCACGATCCAGGCGGCCGTCTCGGTCTCGGCCGCGCCGAAGCCGAGCCGCGGGAAAAATTTGCGCGCGATCTTGGCGCCCGCGCTCGAATGATCCTCGGGGCGGCCCTTGGCGATATCGTGCAGGAACAGAGCGACATACAGGAGATCGCGGTTCTTGATGCCGGGCATCAGCTCGTTGGCGAGCCCGTACTCCGGATTTGAACGGCGCTCGATTTCCGAGAGCACGCCGATGCAACGGATCAGGTGCTCGTCGACGGTGTAGTGGTGATAGAGATTGAACTGCATCATCGCGACCACGCGCCCGAACTCGGGCACGAAGCGGCCGAGCACGCCGGTCTCGTTCATCTTGCGGAGCGCCGGCTCCGGCGCCTTGCGCGAAGTGACGATCTCGCGGAACAGCCGGTTCGCGTCCTCGTCGGCGCGGAGCTCGGCATCGATCAGCTTCAACGAACGACGCGCGGCGCGCAGCGCGTCGGGGTGGAAGTCGAGGTCATGGCGGTCGGCAAGGTGAAACATCCGGATCAGGTTCACCGGATCGCGCTCGAACGCCTTGGGATCGGCGACGTTGATGCGGTCGTACTCGATCACGAAATCGGGATATTCCTTCATCGGCCGCCGGCGGCGGCGGGTGAGGCGCGCCACCATGCGGGTCAGGCCTTGTGCCGGCTTCACGTGCCGTTCCTCGAGCTCGGCGCAGACGATGGCGGTGAGATCGCCGACGTCCTTGGCGACCAGGAAATAGTGCTTCATGAAGCGCTCGACGTCCTTCTGGCCCGGGTGCTCGGTGTAGCCGAGGCGGACCGCCATATCGCGCTGCAGGTCGAAGGAGAGCCGCTCCTCGGCGCGGCCGGCGAGAAAATGCAGATGGCAGCGCACCGCCCACAGGAATTCCTCGCAGCGGCGGAATAGCGCGAGCTCGGCGCGGGAGTAGACGCCCTTCTCCACCAGCTCGTCGGCGGTCTTCACGCGGTAGACGTATTTCGCGATCCAGAACAGCGTGTGCAGGTCGCGCAGGCCGCCCTTGCCGTCCTTGACGTTGGGCTCGACGAGATAGCGCGACTGGCCGGCGCGGCGATGGCGCTCGGCGCGCTCGGCGAGCTTGGCGGCGACGAAATCGGGCGCGGTGCCCTGCACCACTTCCTTGTCGAAGCGCTGCGTGAATTCGTCGAAGAGCGCGCGCTCGCCCATCAGGAAGCGCGCCTCGATCAGCGAGGTTCGGATAGTCATGTCGGCACGACCCTGGCGGATGCACTCGTCCACCGAGCGCGTGGCGTGGCCGACCTTCAGCCCCATGTCCCAGAGCGCGTAGAGCACGGATTCGGCGACGCTCTCGCCCCAGGCGGTCTGCTTGTAGGGCAGCAGAAATAAGAGATCGATGTCGGAGCCGGGCGCCAGCATGCCGCGGCCATAGCCGCCGACGGCGACGATCGCCATGCGTTCGCTCGTGGACGGATTGCCGGCACGATAGACGCCGGTCGCGACCTCGAAGGCGAGCCCGACGATCGCGTCCATCAGCCGCGAAAGGCGCTCGGCGCAGCCGCGGCCGGAGCCGTCGGCAACGAGCTGCTTCTCGGCGAGATCGCGTCCCTCCTGGTACGCGCGCTTCAAGCAGCCGGCGACCGCGGCGCGCAATTCCTGCTCGCTCTTGCCGTGCTTGGCCGCAAGCGCTGCAAGCTCGGCGCGCAGTGGCTCGATCACGATGAGTTCCGCGGCCTCGGGCCGGCGCCGGCGGTTCGTTTGCAGCATCCGAGCGACCCCTGCTGTCGTGGGCATATCCGATCGGGTCCCGCGAGTCACCTTGGCCGTGCCCGGCATGAGCTTCGGCGCCCGCGCCGCGGGCGAGGAACTGGCGCCGGCGGCCGCGATCTGACATAGAGGCCGCCGGCAACGGAGACCGACCATGGACGCCACCGAATTGCGCACGCTGCAGGCGCCCTTGAAGGAACGCTACAAGCAGCAACCAAAAGCCGCGATCGTGACGCTGCGCGCCCGCGGCAATCTCGGCGCGGGCGTGACCTGCAAGGTGGAGACCGGCCGCGCGCTCGCGGTCGCCGGGCTGCATCCGGCCACGGGCGGCAGCGGGCTCGAGCTTTGCTCGGGCGACATGCTGTTGGAAGCGCTCGTCGCCTGCGCCGGGGTCACGCTGAATTCGGTCGCGACCGCGTTCGGCATCGCGGTCCGCTCGGGCGAGGTCGAGGCCGAGGGCGACGTGGATTTCCGTGGCACGCTCGGGGTGGACCGCGATGCCGCGGTCGGCTTCGATCGCATTCACGTGAGGTTCCACCTCGACACCGACGCGTCGCCGGAGCAGCTCGAAAAGCTGCTTTCGGTCACCGAGCGCTATTGCGTAGTGCTGCAGACGATCCGGAAGGGCGTGGCCAAGGCCGACGCGGAAATCGTCCGGAAAAATTGATGCGGGTCCCGGCCGCCAGAAATAATTTCGATATAAAACAACGACTTAGAGCGTCTCCAAGCTAAAGATAGTATCTTTATTATTTTTCCTCATTTTGCTAAGGGTTTCTCCTCATTCGGGAGGCTTCCGCATGGCTTGGCGCCCCGCAGTCGTCGAATCCGACATCGAGCGGCCCTCGCTTCCGGGCCGCGGCGCGTCGCTCTCGAACCAGATCGTCGCCGAGGTGCGCGAGGCCCTCTTCGAAAAACGCCTCAAGCCTGGCGATTTCCTTGGCACCGAAATGGACCTTGCAACGCGCCACGGCGTGAGCCGCGTCGTCGCGCGCGACGCGCTGCGCACGCTCGAAGCGCTCGGCGTGGTCGAGATTCGCGTGGGCGCCCGTGGCGGCGCCCGCATCGCCCACGGCAACGCGCGGCTGTTCGCCGAGGCGCTCGCGGTCCAGCTCCAGCTCACCGGCGTCGAGGTGCGCGAGATCATGGACGCGCAGCGCGGCATCGAGTGCGTCGCCGCCGAGCTCGCCGCCGAGAACGCTACGCCTGAAGACATCGCGCGGCTGCGCGCGCTGGTCGAGCAATCCGAGCGGAACATCGACGACGCGGATCTCCTCACCCGGCTCAGCCGCGACTTCCATCTCGCGATCGCCGAGGCCTCGCACAACCGCGTGCTGGTGGCGGAGCTGATCTCGCTCCAGCACGTGTCGTGGCCGAAGAGCAACCATACGCTGACGCCGCCGGTCGCCCGCCATATCGTCGAGGTGCACCGCGAGCTGGTGGACCTGATCGAGGCGCGCGACGCCGCCGCCACGCGGCGGCTGATGGACGACCACGTCAAGATGATTCGCGCCCGCCGCGTGGCCGAGCACAGCAAGAGCAAGACCGCCGATCCGAGTTGTTGCTGATCACGAAAAACGACCCAGGAGGGGAACGTGTCCAAATTCATCATCGAACCGCATTTCCGGCTGCAGGAATGGGTGGCCGAGGAGAAGGACTATTTCCGGAAAGAAGGGCTCGACTACGAATTCCGCGAGATGGTCCGGAAGACCGACGGCAAGATCCATGACCAGGGCGACAAGGTCGGCGCCTATCAGGCGATCGAGCAGGGCCGCACCTCGAACGTGACCTGCGCCTGCCACTGGACCGTGAACGTCGCCGCCTCCAAGGGCCACACCAAGATGTACGGCGATGTCTATTCGGTGGCGCCCGCGGGCATCTTCGTGCCGGCGGATTCGAAGGTGAAGTCCCCGGCCGATCTCGCGGGCGTGCCGATCTCGGTCGGCTACCAGTCGGGCAGCCACTACTCGACCATCCAGGCGCTCGAGCAATATATGCCGACCGACAAGATCAAACTCTCGTTCGCCGACGGCATGCTATTCAAGCGCATGGAGCTCTTGATCGACGGGCAGGTGCCTGCCTGCGCGCTGTTCAGCGGCCCGTATTATTTCGCCGAGCAGCTCGGCTTCCGAAAGGTGATCGACACCACCTTCATGATTTCCACCATGCTGAACGGCAACCCGGACCCGGAGGACGTGCGCAAGTATTTCCGGGCACTGAGGCGCGCGCAGCGCGACATCGACCTTCGCCCCGAGCTGTACACGCACTACTACAACAAGGAGTTCCCGCTGCGCTTCCACGACAAGATGGACACGCGCCGCTGGGGCCCGGGCGAGCGGCTGGTGTTCGAGCCGTACTCGAAGGAAGTGTTCCAGGAATCCTTCGACTGGATCGCCAAGCACGAGATCTTCGACTCGGGCCAGATGGGCTCGGGCAAATATGAAGAGGCGGTGGTTTCGCTGGCATAGTTGCTGTCGCGCCGATTCAAACCGTCATCCTGAGGTGCCCGCGCGAAGCGCGGGCCTCGAAGGGTGACGGCCCGAATTCAATGGCGCACGTCATCCTTCGAGGCTCGGCGCCCCGGACATTTCCGGGGCGCCTCGTACCTCAGGATGACGTGCGCCCCTATTTTTCCGCCTTGCGCAGCGCCTTCAGGCGATAGAGCGCTTCCAGCGCTTCCTTTGGCGTAAGCGCGTCGGGATCGACGGCATCGAAGGCCTCCTGCAACGGGTCGATCGGCGGCGCCGCGCTGTGCGTGCTAGAGAACAGAGGCAAATCGTCGATCAGCCGGTGCACCGGTGCGGCGCGGTCC
>JAHFPN010000013.1:2500-30778 GCA_023269635.1 Hyphomicrobiales bacterium
CGGCAGCGTCTTGGTGTTCGACGACGAGCACCTCTCGCTGTGGGAGCGCGGGCGCGGATCGACCACCGCCAATCTCAAGGACGGAACTAAGTTCACGATCTTCTTCCGCAAACGGCCGCTGCGCGACTCGATCCTGCCGAAGGGCGGCGTCGCGCGCTTTTACGGGACGGCGAAGGTGCACAAATCCGGCCCGGTCTACGAGGAAATCTGGAAGCGCCTGATCGAGCCGGAAAAGAAAGCCGATCCGGACAAGAAGGGATTCGGAGTTCTGATCAAGGTCGAGCGGATCGAAGATTTGGCCGGCGCACCGCTCAATCTCTAACCCCGCGCCCCATTTTCTGTGCGCTGACAAAACCTTGTGAAACCCGCGAGATTCGGGTGGCGACTCGCGCCCGCCACGTTCATCATTCCATCATGAGCCCCGGCTTCGCCCTCTTCGACACCGCGATCGGCCGTTGCGGCATCGCCTGGAGCGAGTTCGGCATCATCGCAGTTCAGCTCCCCGAGGCGACCGCCGCCAAGACACGCGCGCGCTTGCAGAAGCGCGTGCCGGACGCGCTCGAGGGCGTCGCGCCGGCCGCGGTGCGTCTGGCGATCGAGCGCATCGTCGCGCATCTCCGCGGGCAGCCGAGCGATCTTTCCGAGATTGCGCTCGATATGGACGCGGTAGGTCAGTTCGAGCGCCGGGTCTACGCGGTCGCGCGCACCGTCCCGCCCGGTTCGTCCATCACTTATGGAGAGGTTGCGGCGCGGCTCGGCGAGCCGGGCGCGGCGCGCGCCGTGGGCCAGGCGCTCGCGCACAACCCGCTCCCGATCGTCGTGCCGTGTCACCGCGTGCTCGGCGCCCACGGCAAGACCGGCGGTTTCTCGGCCAACGGCGGCGTCACCACGAAAATGCGCCTGCTCACGATCGAGGGCGGTCCGCAGAGCGGCGAACCGTCGCTTTTCGATCGTCTTCCCGCGATGGCACGGCCGCGCGCCCGCGCTTAAGTCCGGGCTTGGCGTCCGGTTCAACGCCGGTATTCGGGCAACCGGTTGAGCAAATCGGCGATCGGATAGTGGGTCCAGGCGCGCGTCACGAAATCGGTATGGTTCTCGTCGGCGCTGCCGGCGATGAAGATCACGGTGCCGGGCTGCAATCGCGGCTCGAGGGCTTTTCGGATCGGGATGTTCTGATCCGCCAGGATTCGCTCCAGTTCGAGGTTCCGCGTGCGCGTCGAGCCGAGATAGGAGCTGACGAAGAAGCGGGTGCGGTCGTTCTTGATCCAGCGCTCGAACTTGTCGAGCTCGCCATAGAGGGCATCGAGCAGGACGACGCCGCGCAGGCGCTTGTTCGTGCTGCTGTGGTGGATGGCCCAGGCCGTCGGCGAATAGCCTCCGCTATATCCGACCAGGATGACCGGCATGCGGTCGAAAATCCGCGTGCTGCCGGGTTGCCCGTATAGAAGCGCGAGTTGCTCGGAGGTCTCCTCGAGAAAAAGCCGGAACAGTTCCGGCTCCCAAAAGGCACCGGCGCTGGAATCCGCCGCGTTGACCGCGAATTGGGGCGCCACCAGCACCGCATTGGCGTGCGATTGCGAGATCTGCTCCGCCACCTTCTGCCGGGTGAGCACATCGCGCGCGATCGTCGCCCGATGACCGTGGAAGAATACGACGATGACGGCCGGCCGGCGGACGTCGAAGCCTTCCGGGATGTGCAGGAGCACGCGCTGGTCGCTGTAGGTCGGGTCCTCCAAATAGACGCCGCTCTGCGTGGCGCGGGCGCGTTTGCCGGTCCGGGGATTGACGCCTTCGAACGGGAACGGGGCGAACTCGAATTCGACCAGCTTGGTCTTGCCCGGCTTCGGGGCGGTGGCAGGCTCTACGACGGGACGCGTAGGGGGAAGCGGCGTCGGGGTCGTTTGTTTGCTCACCTCGGCGCGGGAGTCGCGTGGCGCGGAGACGGCGCTTTCCTGCGGCGACAGGAAAGCCAACGCGCACAACACCGTAGCTGTCAGTGACCAGCGTAAGGCTTGCAAGGCTGTTTCCTTTGCATTGCCGCGGCTTTGCGCCTGTTTCTGAATGGCCCGCTCGGACCGATGAGCCTTAATGGAAACCGGGGAAAGCGCGCCCGCCGTCGAATCGATTGAACGCCAACCCCTTAGGATTGAATAGCGACCGGATCGTGGTCGGGAAAGCGGCGCGGGCGGGAGCTTGTCGCATCCGTGCGACCGCATGGCGGTTCCGCGCAGAAATGACCGAACTTTCGGCTTGTTCATCCGCACATTTTCCGGAAAAAGGGTGCCCTCCAGGGGGGACTTCGACGCATGTCGCATCCGATGAAGGCCGCCGCTCTCGCCGCCGGCCTGGTCTTTTTGGTCGCATTTCAGGGGGCGCCGGCCGCCGAGGTCGCGAGCCCCGACGATGCCGCGCGTTATCTCGCCGGCATTCAACCGTCGACCGATTCGCCGCTCGCGAAATACACGCGCGATGCCGGTTGGAAGCAGCACGCTCAATATTTCGACACCGCCTGGAAGAAACTCGACCGCGACCAGCTTTCGAAAATCCGCACCTGGTCGGCGGAACATCTGAAAGAGCGGCGCGGCACGTTGTTCTACCTGTTCAGCGGCCCCGATTTTCTCTACGCCAACGCATTCTTTCCGAATGCTTCCACCTACGTGCTGGCTGGCCTCGAGCCGGTCGGACGCGTTCCCGAAATCACCGAGCGCACGCGTCTCTCGTTGCCGAATCTGCGCGCCTCGCTGAACACGGCGCTCAACCTCACCTTCTTCATCACGGCGCACATGCGCCAACAGCTGCAGCACGGCGAGCTCGCCGGAACGCTGCCGATTCTCTACGTGTTCATCGCGCGCGCGGGCAAAACCATTCGCGAGGTGACGCTCGTGAATCTGGACCGCGACGGCGTCGTTCAGCCGGCCACGCAGGCCCGTGCGCCGCAGACCGAACCGGGCGTGAAGATCGTGTTCTCGAGCGGCGACGGCCCGCCGCAGACGCTCTATTACATCCGCACCGATCTTTCGGACGGCGGCGTGAAGAACAGCGGCTTCCTCAAGTTCAGCGAGAAGCTCGGGATCGGCGACAGCTTCCTGAAGAGCGCCTCCTACCTGGTGCACACGCGGGGATTTTCGCGTGTGCGCGATTTCTTGCTCGAGCACAGCCAGAACATCGTGCAGGACGATTCGGGTATTCCGATCCTCGCGTTCAAGCCGGACGAATGGCAGCTCAATCTGTTCGGCACCTATGTCGGCCCGATCGGAACCTTCGCGGACAAATATCAGGCCAAGCTCCGGCAGCTCTACCAGCAGGGCCGGCCGCCGCGGCTCGAGTTCGGGATCGGCTATCGGCACCGGGCCAACGATTCGAACTTGCTGCTGGCGGTGAAGAAAAAGAGCGCGAAAACCGAAAGCCAATGATGCGCGCGGCGCGTCTCTACTTGCTCGGCCGCGAAGCCCGCGCGCGCCGCCGGGCGACCAGCAGCAGCGGGGTGCCGGCAAGCAAGACCATGACACCGATGATCGCGCCGATCCCTGCATAGGCGAGGCTGGAATAGACCATCCACGCCGCCGCGGCGCCGAGCAGAATGGGCGGCAACGGATAGAGCGGCATGCGATAGCGCAACGCCTTGGGGTCGCGGCGGCGAAACACGAAGATTGAGATCGCCACCAGCAGCAGGAAGAACCAGAACACCGGCGCGGTATAGGCGACCATCGCCTCGAACCCCTCGCGCGTCGTGGCGCCGAACGCGATCAGCACGAGCGCGATCGCGCCTTGCAGCAGGAGCGCGTTCGCGGGCTCGTGGCCGCGGGCGTCCCACACGCCGAGCATCTTGATTGCGCTGAGATCGCGCCCGAGCGCGTAATAGACCCGCGCGCCGGTGAAGATGGTGGCGTTCAACGT
This sequence comes from Hyphomicrobiales bacterium, assembly GCA_023269635.1. Taxonomy (GTDB): domain Bacteria; phylum Pseudomonadota; class Alphaproteobacteria; order Rhizobiales; family Xanthobacteraceae; genus JAHFPN01. The sequence continues at coordinate 6,398 of JAHFPN010000013.1, forward strand.
GCTGAGCGCGCACACGCATACGATCAGGCTCAAGACGACGGCGCCCGCGTCGCCGGCGACGAGCCGCATCAGATCCGCCCCGACCGCATTCGATTTCCGCAAGCCCTCGAGGCCGAATGCGCTGAGATAGGCGAGATTGGCCAGCAGATAGGCCGCCATCACCGTCGCCGTGCCGAACAGAAGGGTCTTGGCGATGTTGCGGCGTACGTCCTTCAATTCGCCGGTCAGATACGCCGCCTCGTTCCATCCGCCATAGGTGAGCAGCACGAACACCATGGCGAGTCCCAGCGCTCCGAGCGGCGGCGTCGACGTGCTGGCGGCCGCAGGCGCGGCGTTGCCGCGCGAGAATCCGGCGATGATGACGATCAAGAGCGCCGCCACCGTGAGCGCCGTGAGCAGCACCTGCGTGCGCTTGCTCTGCGGCGTTCCGATCAGATTGACCGCGGTCAGCGCCACGAGCGCAATGGCGGCATGGATCGCGGAGCTATAGGGGCCGAGCGGGATCAGGTTGGAGGCGTAGTCGCCGTAGACGAAGCCGACGGCCGCGATCGCGCCGGTCTGGATCACGGCCATGCGCGCCCAGGCGAACAGCAGCGCCACCGGCTGGCCGTAGGCGCGCGAGAGATAGTGATACTCGCCGCCCGCGCTCGGATGCGCGCTGCCCAATTCCGCGTAGCACAGCGCGCCCACCAGCGTGATCACGCCGCCGAGCACCCACACGCCGATGAACGCCGCTTCGCTCCCGACGCTCGCCGCGACCAGCGACGGCGTCTTGAAGATGCCGACGCCGATCACCACGCCGACCAGCATGGCGACGCCGTCGAGCACCGACAGGCTCGCGGTCGGTGCGGCGGGTTTGGAACGCGGCATGCTTGAGCTCGCTCGCAGTTCAGCCGATGGGAATTACGGATTGCCGCGGCGCGCCGCGACGGCGTTGCGAGCTATTCGAGAATGAACGTAATCTCCATGGTCACGCGGTACTCGACGATCTTGCCCTTCTCGACCTTGGCCTTCTGCGAAACCACCTCGAGCCCGGTGATGCCGCGGATGGTCTTGGCGGCGCGGCTCAAGCCGGTCTGGACGGCCTCCTGAAATCCCCGCGTCGATGAGGCAGTGATCTTGCTCACGCGTGCGACGGCCATGGCGTTCCTCCCGTTCTCTTTTCCGGGGCCGATCCGATGGATGGGCCCCGAACGGCAAGCCTAGCAGGTTTAATCTGCGCTCGACGAGCCCGGCGCTGGCCGTCTCACGGCTTGGACCGACCCTGGCGCACTGCTAAAGTCCGCGCAATCGCCTGCGAGTATCGAGTTCAGCCATGTCCACACCCGGGCGTCGCGCCCGTCTGCTCAGTCTCGTGGTCCCCGTCTATAACGAGGAGCAGGCGATCCCGAAGTTCGTCGCGCGCGCGCTGCCGGCGCTGAAATCGCTCGGCATCGACTACGAGCTTCTCTTCGTCGATGACGGCAGCACCGACCGAACGCGCACGATCTTGCGCGCGCTCCATAAGAAGAACAAGCGCATCCGCCTGGTCGGGCTGTCGCGGAACTTCGGGAAGGAGGCGGCGCTCTCCGCCGGTCTCGACCGCGCGCGCGGCGATGTCATCGTCCCGATCGATGCCGACCTGCAGGACCCGCCCGAGCTGATCCGCGAATTCCTGGCGCGCTGGCGGCAGGGCTACGACGTGGTCTATGGCGTGCGCGCCGACCGTTCGAGCGACACCGCGCTCAAGCGCACGACTTCCAACTGGTTCTACCGCGGCTTCAATCTGCTGGCGGAGAGCCCGATCCCGGCCGACAGCGGCGACTACCGGCTCATGGACCGGCGCGTGGTGGATGTCCTGCGCCGGCTGCCCGAGCGCAATCGATTCATGAAGGGTCTGTTCGCCTGGGTCGGCTTCAAGAGCATCGGCGTGCCCTACGCGCGCGAGCCGCGGCTGGCGGGAAAGACCAAATTCGGCCTGCTCCGGCTGTGGCGCTTCGCGCTCGACGGCGTCACCGGGTTCTCCACGCTGCCCTTGCGCATGTGGACCTTCATCGGGCTCGCGATCGCGCTGTTCGCATTCATCTTCGGCTCGAACATCATCATCCGCACGCTGATCTATGGCGTGGACATCCCGGGCTACGCCTCGATCATGGTAGTAATCCTGTTCCTGGGCAGCGTGCAATTGATCACGCTCGGCGTGATCGGCGAGTACGTCAGCCGCCTGTTCGTCGAGGGCAAGCAGCGCCCGCTCTACGTGGTGGACGACGAGCTCTGAGCCGCGCGCGTCCGCGTCAGGAGTGCGCGCCGCGGTTTGCCCACAGCGCGGAAATCCGCCGGCGGAATGCCTTCGGCCGTTCGGCGAACAATTGGCCGGCGATGCGCTCCGCGGCGGCCGCGTGCCGCGCCTGGCGCTCGGCGATCAGCGGCTTCAGCCGCGCCCGCCAGTGCGCGAGCGTCTGATGCGGCGGCGCCAGCCGCGTGAGCACCGCGAGATCCTGGAACGTGCCGAGGCGGTCGCGCAGCCGCTGCGTCTCCTCGACCCACAGCTTGCCGAACTTCGGCCACAGCGACTCCACCAGCTCCATCTGGTAGCGGTGCTCGACCACGCGCTTGCGCAATTCGTGCAGCGCTTCGGGCGGCGCCTGTTTCCAGGCTTCCGGCCTCGCCCCGCGCGCGCGCCGATAGGTGTCGGTGAGGCTGCCGGCTACGTCGTCGAAGCCCAAGTCGTCGAGCATCCAGCGGCCGACCGCACGCTCCGCGCTGCCGATGCGCGCGCGCATCTGCCGGCGGAGCGCGGGCTTGAGCGTCGCCCGCTCGCGCCGCCGTTTCAGCGCGTGCAACCGCTCGCTCATGGTGGCGACGGTTCGCGGCGACAGCACGCCGCCGCCCCTCTCGATGTCGGCCAGTGCGTCGAGCGCGGACTGCGCGTCGCGGGTGCGGGCGAGCCGCCGGGCGAGCCCGCGCGCCGCCGCGCGCAACGCCTTGGCGTTGTTGCCTAGCGGCGGCTCCAACAGCCGCAACAGCGCCCGCCAGCGCTTCAGCGCCTTGCGGAAATCATGGATGTGCTGGGCGTCGCCGAGCTTCTTGTCGGCGAGCGCCGCGCGCGCCTCGCCGAGGATCTCGCGGGCCACCGCCACGAGGGCGGTCCCGATCCTCAATTGCGGGCGCAGGGCGGGCTTGGCGTTCATGGCGGGATTTTCGGGTATCGGAAATCGCTGTCATGATACAGGCGCCGCCCTTCCCACCCGCGGGTTCAGTTGCTACATACCGCCTGCCGGCCGCGGCTTGCGGCCGGAAATCACCACTTGGCGCGGGGTGGAGCAGCCCGGTAGCTCGTCAGGCTCATAACCTGAAGGTCGTAGGTTCAAATCCTACCCCCGCAACCACCATGAGCGCATGACTTGGGCCCGGTGTGAACCGGGCCCAAGTCATCTGCGCGAATGGTGTCCCCGCAAAGGCGGGGACCGCCCCGGACGGCGCGCAGCGCCGATCCGGGACCCATTTTGAAATGCTCGACGATGCAGGCCCCGCGAAGGCGGGGACCCTTCTGCGGCGACCCGCTATACTGGTCGTTCGGAAAAACCGGACGGTCGGGACAATCGAGTGGGGTGACCCATGCCGAAGCGGAAGCAGCCGCGCGTTTCGCGCGCGAAGAAACCAAGAACGCGCTTCTTGAATCCAGCCGCCCTCTATAAGCCCCCCGGCTATACCCACGTGGTCGAGATCAAGGGCCCCGCCCGCATAGTCTATATCGCGGGCCAACTCGGCTTCGACGACCAGGGCCAGCTCGTGGGCAGCCCCGGCGATTTCCGCGCCCAGGCCGAGCAGGCGTTCGAGAACGTGAAGGCGGCGCTCGCTTCCGTCGGCGCCAGGGTCGAGCACGTGGTCAAGATCAACAACTATATCGTCGCCATCGACCGCCACATCCCGATCTTCCGCGAGGTACGCGACCGCCACATGCACATGGCCGCGCCCCCGGCCAGCACCGCAGTCGGCGTGCCGGCGCTCGCCCGCGCCGGCGCCCTGATCGAGGTCGAGGCGATCGCGGTCCTGCCGCCGGGTTGAGAAGCAGATCGCGCACGCATGAGCGGGAAGATCGAAGTCACCCATGACGGCGCCATTGCGACCGTCGTCATCGACAACGTGGCGCGGCTGAACGCGCTGTCCGCATCCATGTGGCGGAGCTTAAGCGAGGCGTTCGACAAGCTCGGCAAGGATGAGTCTGTGCGTTGCGTGGTGCTGCGCGGGGCCGGGGAGGCGTTCGCCGCCGGCGCCGATATCTCGGTGTTCGAGACCGAGCGCAAGGACAAGGAATCTGCGCGCCGCTACGGCGCGATCACCCACGGCGCGCTCGCCGTCCTCGGCAATTGCCCGCACCCGGTCGTGGCCATGATCAAGGGGCCGTGCGTCGGCGGCGGGATCGAGATCGCGAGCCAATGCGACCTGCGCATCTGCGGGCAATCCTCGCGCTTCGGCATTCCGGTGAAGAACCTCGGCCTGGTCGTGGCGTACCAGGAAATGCGCGGGCTCGTGGATCTCGTGGGCCCCGCCGCGGCGCTCGAGATCGTGCTCGAAGGCCGCATCTTCGGCGCGCCGGAAGCGTTCGAGAAGGGACTTGTCAATCGCGTCGTTCCCGATTCCGAGGTCGAGAACGAGGCCTACGCCGCGGCGCGGCGCATTGCCGAGGGCGCGCCGCTGGTCGCCCGCTGGCACAAGAAATTCGTGAAGCGCCTGCTCGATCCGCGTCCGCTCACCGCCGCCGAGCTCGACGAGGGCTTCGCCTGTTTCGCCACCGAGGACTACCAGATCGGCTATCGCGCGTTCCTCGCCAAGAAGAAGCCCGAGTTCAAGGGGCGCTGAGAATGGATGCTATGCGGGAGTGCTTCGCAGCCGGCCGTCATCCTGAGGAGCGAGCGCCGAAGGCGCGAGCCTCGAAGGATGGCGGCCGGGCGACTCATCACGCGCGTCATCCTTCGAGGCTCGCGGCACCGGACTTCGTCCGGCGCCGCTCGCACCTCAGGATGACGTGCTGCGGTGCGTGAAATGTCCGCGCGTTCCGGCCCGCTCGCGGGCATCAAGGTGATCGAGCTCTGCCACGTGATGGCGGGGCCGGCGTGCGGGTTGATGCTCGCCGATCTCGGCGCCGACGTGATCAAGGTCGAGAAGATTCCGGACGGCGACGACGTGCGCCAATCGATCCCGCCCGCGGTCGGCGGCGAGCCCGCGACCTTCCTGATGATGAACCGGAACAAGCGCGGCATCGCCGTCGATCTCAAGACCGAGGACGGCAAGGCCGTGTTGCGCCGGCTGCTCAAGAACGCCGACGTGGTCACCGAGAACTACCGTCGCGGCGTGATGGAGAGAATGGGCTTCGGGTACGCGGCCCTGAAGAAGGAGAACCCGAAGCTGGTCTATTGCTCGATCTCGGGCTTCGGCCGCACCGGTCCCTATGCCGACCGCGCCGGCTACGACCTGGTGGCGCAGGGCATGAGCGGGTTGATGTCGATCACCGGCGAAGGGCCCGGCCGGCCGCCGGTGAAGGTCGGGGCACCGGTCACCGACATCACCGCCGGGATTCTCGCCGCCATGGGCGTGGTCGCCGCGCTGCACGCGCGCGCCAAGACCGGCGAGGGCCAGATGGTCGACACTTCCTTGTTCGAGGCCGGGATCACGCTCACCTATTGGCAGTCCGCTATCGCGCTCGCGACCGGCGTTGCGCCCGGGCCGATGGGTTCGGCGCATCCTTTGAACGCGCCCTATCAGGCGTTCCAGACCAAGGACGGCTGGATCAATGTCGGCGCCGCGAACCAGAACAATTGGCTGCGGCTGATCGAGCTCCTCGGGGGGCAAGAGCTCGCCGAGGATGAGCGCTTCCGGACCAACGGCACCCGTATCCAGAACCAGGTCGCGCTCGCCGATGTGCTGGCGCCGAATTTTAGGAAACGCACCAGCGCCGAATGGCTCGAGCGCATGGAGCAGGCGAAGATCCCGGCCGGGCCGGTGCTGAACATCCTCGAAATGCAGGGCAACGAGCAGACGCTCGCGCGCGAGATGGTGGTGGAGACGCGGCATACCAAGCTGGGCGCGGTCAAGACCATCGGCATGCCGGTCAAGTTCTCCGCGACGCCGGCCGGCGTGCGCCGCGCCGCGCCGCTTTATGGCGAGCACACGCGCGAGGTCTTGCGCGAGCACGGCTTCTCCGACGCCGAGATCGACCGCATGGCGAAGACCGGCGCGATCCACACCCCTGATGAGCGGAAGTGAGCCATGGCTACGCCAACGCCGATCGAAGCGCTCGATATCGTGGATCCGCACCATCACTTCTGGGACCTGAGCGGAAACAACCATCCCTGGCTCTGCGATCCGGTGCCGGTGCATTTCCGCTACGGCGACTATTCGTCGATCAAGCGCAACTATTTTCCGGCCGATTACCGGCGCGACATCGGGCCCTACCGGGTGGTGAAGACCGTGCATGAGGAGGCCTGGTGGGACCGGAACCGGCCGGTGGCGGAGACGCGCTGGCTCGAGGGCGTCGCGGCCGAGCACGGGCTTCCGACCGCGATCGTCGGCGCCGCCTGGCCCGCGCGCGACGACATCGAGGAGGTGCTCGCGGGCCACGCCAAGAGCCGGCTCGTGCGCGGCATCCGCAATTTCCCGACGCCGGCGCCGAGCGCGCGCGAAGCCAAGCGCGGCGCGCCCGGCTCCATGGACGACCCGAAATGGCGGCGCGGCTATGCGCTCCTGCAGCGCTACAAGTTCTGCTTCGACCTGCAGACGCCGTGGTGGCACATGGACGCGGCGGCCGAGCTGGCGCGCGATTTCCCGAACACGCAGGTCGTGATCGTGCACACCGGCTTGCCGGTGGACCGCAGCGCCGAGGGCCTCGCCGGCTGGCGGCGCGCGCTGGAATTGGTCGCGCGCCATCCCAATGTCGCGATCAAGGTCTCGGGCCTCGGCGAGCCCGGCCGGCGCTGGACGCTCGAATCCAACGGCCCCTTGATCCGTGACGCGATTTCGATCTTCGGCGCCGACCGGGCCATGTTCGCCAGCAACTTTCCGGTGGATTCCATCGTGGGCTCGTTTGTCGCCATCTATGACGGCTTCCGCGCCGCGGTGGCCGATCGCCCTCTGCCTGAGCAGAAAAAGCTGTTCCACGACAACGCGGTTCGCCTCTATCGGCTGTGAGCCGGTGCGATCCCTGCCGCACTGCACACTGGAGACCTGCGCTCCAGTGGCCGCATGGGCTTGGGCCCCTCCGATCGCTGCGCTAGCATTCGCTTAGAACCACTCAGAGGGCGCACGCCGAAATGCGGCCGACCCGGAAGAGTGGCGCGCGGCGCTCTTACTTCGCGCCGCCGGGGACCGCGCACCAACGGCGCGCACATCAGGGAGGAAGCCGATGGCCGTCTCGAAATCATTGAGCGTGAACGGCAAGAATGTTCGGGTCCGGGTCGACGATCCGGAAATGCCGCTGCTCTACGCGCTGCGCGACAATCTCGCGCTCAAGGGCCCGCGCTTCGGCTGCGGGCTCGGGCAATGCGGCGCCTGCACGGTGCACGTGGACGGCAAGGCGGTGCGCTCGTGCGAGACGCCGCTCTCCAAACTTACCGCAAGCAGCAAGGTGGTGACGCTCGAAGGCCTCGGCACGCCGGCCAAGCCGCATCCGGTCCAGCGCGCCTTCATCGAGGAGCAGGCCGCCCAGTGCGGCTACTGCATCAACGGCATGGTCATGGAATCGGCGGCCTTCCTCGCCGCCAACAAGAAGCCGACCGACGCCGAGATCAAGCAGGCGCTCGCCAAGAACCTCTGCCGTTGCGGGACCCATGCCCGCATCGTCCGCGCGGTGAAGCGCGCGGCGAGCTACGCGTGAGGGAGGCGGACATGAACCAGCATTTCACTCCTTCGCGTCGCCAAGTCCTCAAGGGCGGCGGCGCCCTGATCGTCAGCTTCTCGCTCGCCGGTCCGATCGGCGAGGCATTCGCGCAAGCGCCCGCGGCGAAGCCGGTCGCGCTGACCGAGGTCGACTCGTTCCTCTCGATCGACGCCAAGGGCTTGGTGACCTGCTATTCCGGCAAGGTCGATCTCGGCACCGGCATCAGCACGGCGCTCAGGCAGATCGTGGCGGACGAGCTCGACGTGCCGATGAGCCGGGTCAACCTCATCACCGGCGACACGCTGCTCACGCCCGACCAGGGCAAGACCTGGGCCAGCATCACGATCCAGATTGGAGGCATGCAGATCCGGAACGCCGCCTCCACCGCCCGGATCGCGCTGTTGGAAGACGCAGCCAAGCGCCTGAGCGTGAAGCCCGAAGACCTCAAGGTGGCCGACGGCGTCATCAGCGGCGGCGGCAAGCGCGTGACCTATGGCGAGCTGATCGGCGGCAAGATGTTCTCGCTCAAGCTCGATCACGCGAAGCCGGCCAAAGCCAAAGAGCCCAAGGACTACAAGCTCGTCGGCAAGCCGGTGCCGCGCGTCGACATCCCGGGTAAAGTCACCGGGCAGTTCACCTACATGCAGGACTTCCGCGTGCCCGGCATGTTGCATGGCCGCGTGGTGCGCCCGCCGGCCATGGAGGCCAAGCTCGAGAGCGTCGACGAGAGCTCGATCAAGAGCATTCCCGGTATCGTCAAAGTTGTGCGCGAGGGCAACTTCCTCGGCATCGTGGCGCAGTCCGAATGGGCCGCGATCAAGGCGGCGCAGACGATCAAGGCCACCTGGTCGAAATGGGAAGGCCTGCCCGAGCAGGCCAAGCTCTACGAGCACGTGCGCGCGACCAAGGTGGTCGAGGCGCAAGTGACCAGCAACGTCGGCAACGTGGCCGAGGCCATGGCCAAGGAGGGCGTGAAAACGGTCAAGGCGACCTACGATTTCGCCATCAACATCCACGGATCGATCGGCCCGTCTTGCGCGGTGGCGGAGTTCAAGGACGGCAAGCTCACGTCGTGGTCCGCATCGCAGGCGACGCACGATCTGCGCAAGCAACTCGCGCAGATGTTCGGGCTGCCGGCCGAGAACGTACGCTGCATCTATCTCGAAGGCGCCGGCTGCTACGGCCGCAACGGTCACGAGGACGCGGCGGGCGATGCCGCGTTGCTCGCCAAGGCCGTCGGCCGGCCGGTGCGCGTGCAATGGTCGCGGGCCGACGAGCACGGCTGGGAGCCCAAGGGCCCGCCGACGCTCATCGACATGCGCGCCGGCGTGGATGCGGCCGGCAACGTCACGGCGTGGGATTCGGAATTCTTCATTCCGCAGGCGACCGCGGGCAGCTGGCTCGTCCCGCTCGTCCCGGCGACGCTCGCCGGCCTGCCGCAAAAGCCCGATCTCTCGCCCGGCAACATCTTCCAGAACTCGGCGATCCCCTACAAGTTCCCGAACATCAAAACGGTCTGCCAGCGCCTCGAGACCACGCCGTTCCGGCCGTCCTGGATCCGCACCCCCGGCCGGATGCAAAATACCTACGGCAACGAGTGCTTCATGGACGAGCTCGCGGTGGCGACCAAGACCGATCCGATTGAGTTCCACCGCAAGTATATCGATCCCAACGACAAGCGCGGCCTCGAAGTGCTCGACCGCCTGATCGCGCTCGCCAAGTGGGAGAAGCGCCCCTCGCCGCAGCCGAGCGTGAGCGGCAACGTGCTCAAGGGTCGCGGCATGAGCTACACCAAGTACGAGCTGGTTCGCACCTATGTCGGCGTCGTGGCCGAGGTCGAGGTCGAGCGCTCGACCGGCAAGATCCGCGTGCCGCGGTTCTACGTGGTCCACGATTGCGGTCAGATCATCAATCCGGACGGGCTCAAGAACCAGATCGAGGGCAACGTCATCCAGACCTTGAGCCGGACCCTGATTGAGGAGCTGAAATTCAGCCGCTCGATGGTCACCAGCCTGGACTGGAAGACCTACCCGATCCTGACCTTCCCGGACGTGCCGGAGATCGTCATGGACCTGATCGACCGGCCGGCCGAGCGGCCGTGGGGCGCCGGCGAGCCGACCACCGCGGTGGTGCCGTCGGCGATTTCGAACGCCGTGTTCGACGCCACCGGCGTGCGGCTGCGCTCGGTTCCCTACACGCCCGACAAGGTCAAGGCGGCCTTGAGCGCGACCTGATCGGGCAGGGGCTCATTTCGACAGCCGGGGTCGCAAGGCCCCGGCCGCTCTCATTCTTGGGCGCCGGTTCCGGCTTGCGGTCGATGGCTTGGGCGGCTCATATCGCCCCATGTCGCAGGCCGACCCGACCCCGCTGTTCGCCGGCGTTCGCGTGATCCCGGTGCTCACCATCGCGGATGCCGCGAGCGCGGCCCCGCTGGCGCGTGCGCTGGTGGCGGGTGGGCTCAAGGTGCTGGAGATCACGCTGCGGACCGGTGCCGCGCTCGCCGCCGTGCGCGCGATTGCGCGCGAAGTGCCGGAAGCGCTGGTCGGGGTCGGCACGCTCACGGCCGCCGCCGAGATCGAGCCCGCCATCGCTGCCGGCGCGCGGTATCTGGTGAGCCCCGGCACGCCGCCGGCGCTCGCCGACGCGCTCGCGCGCGCGAATGTGCCGGCGCTGCCCGGCTGCGCCACCGTGTCCGAGGCGATGGCGCTCGCCGCGCGCGGGTTCCCGGTGCTGAAATTCTTTCCGGCCGAGGCGAGCGGCGGCGTCGCCTGGCTCGAGGCGGTCGCGGCGCCGCTGCCGGACATTCGCTTCTGCCCCACCGGCGGAATCAATGCCGGCAATGCCGGGAACTATCTTGCGCTCGAGAACGTGGTCGCGGTCGGCGGCTCCTGGGTCGCGCCCAAGGACGCGCTCGCGGCCAAGGATTTCGGCCGCATCGAGCGGCTCGCACGCGCGGCAGCGCTGCTGGGGCCCATGGAGAAATGAGCCAGGCGCGGCCCTTCTAGGAACCAATTCACAATCACGTGAGAATCTATCCCCGCCCGCGCGGGCGGCCTTATGGTGGTCGCCGTCTCGATCCGAGAAGGGACGCGACCGGTGCGACCGTTCGGGTGGATCAAGATCGGCGCCTGCGCGCGGGCTTCGCAAGCCCGCGCTCGGGATGCTCCGGGGCTCCGCCCCCGGCCACTAGGAGCCGGCGCGAGGAGCTCGCTGACGGAGAGGCTGCGCGATTGCGCTGGCCTCACGAAAAGCGCGGCCCGGAGTACGAAATCGCCGGATGGAGCGCCTGCGGAGGCGCCGCGCCTTGGCTAAGGGGCGCGAACAAGAACAATGGACGCGCCGACCGGCGCTCCATCCCCCTTCGTCTTCGGATGAGGGGAAACCGAACCAAGCCTCGGGCGCGAGTCGCGCCGCGAGAACGCACTCACTTACCCTCCCCCCCTTGCGGGGAGGGTGGCCGGCGAAGCCGGCCGGGTGGGGGTGATGGGGAGAGCGTGAAGTGGAAAAGGACAAGCAAGTTTCGACCGACCCCCACCCCGCTCGCGTCACTTCGCTCCGCAAGCGACCCTTCCCGCAAGGGGGAGGGTAGAAACGAGAAGCGCACGAGAGCGAGAGGTGCTGATCGAAATGGGGCGCTCAGCGCTGAGTCAGGAGGCAGCGCCTAATGCCGCCGCTTCTTGACCTTCCTCAGCGGCTTCGCCTTCGCGCGCGGGATGATCGCGCCGCGATGGCGGATCACCTGCGCCGCGAGCCGGTGCGCCGCGCGCGCCGCCGCTGCGGGCGCATCGCCGTTCAGACGCGCGGCAAGATAGGCGGCGTTGAAGGCATCGCCGGCCGCGGTGGTGTCCACGGGCTTCACCACTTTCGGCACCGGGACTTCCAGGCTCGCGCCCGCGAGATCCACGAGCGCCTCGTTCGGCCCGTTCTTCACCACGACCTCGCCGATGCCGAAGGTGCGCAGCCGTTCGACCGTGGCCGCCGGATTGGCGTCGCCCCAGAGCTTGGCCTCGTCCTCGAAGGTGGGGAGCGCGATGTCGACGCGGCGCAGCGCCTCGGCGATCACGTTTCGCGCGCGGGCCTCGTCGTGCTGCCAGCCGCGCGGGCGGTAGTTGCTGTCGAAGGCGACTTTGGCGCCGCGGTTCCGCGCGAACTCGAGCGTCGCCAGCAACCGGCCGAGGCCGGTGTTGGAATAGAGCGAGAGCGTGATGCCGGAGAAATAAACGAGATCGGCGGCGACGATCGCTTCCGCGACGCGCTCCCAGCCGGGAAGCTCGAACAGCTCGCGCGCCGGCGAAGCGTCGCGCCAATAATGAAACGTGCGCTCGCCCCGCTTGTCGGTTTCGATGAGATAGAGCCCGGGCGCGCGGCCCGGCACGCGCAACACGAGGTCAGTGGCGACCTCTTCCGCGGCGGCGCGCTTGAGGATCGCGTCCGAATAGACGTCCTCCCCGAGCGCGGTGGCGTAGGCGGTGGGCACGCCGCAGCGCGAAAGATAGACCGCGGTATTGAAGGTATCGCCGCCGAAGCCGAGCCCGAAACGGCCGTCCGGCCCGCGCGCGAGCTCGACCATCACTTCGCCGATCGAAACCGCGCCCGCCATCACTTAGCTCCGTAGCGCGCCTCGAGCTCGCGCGCCCGCGCGGTCGCCTTGTCGATCAGGCAGGCGAGCCGCTCCTCGAACGCGCCGATGCCGCGCGCGCCTTCGTAGGGCGCCACGTTCTGGCACTCGACGTTGCGGAACGCGACGAACGCGCTCATCGCCTCCTCGAGCGCGTTCTTCCAGCGCGTGCGCTGCACCGGCGCCAGATCGCTGCGCGCGTCGATCGTGGCGCGCGCCCGCGCCTGCGCCTGGCGGAGCTTGTCGTCCGCCGCGCGCGCCGCGGCCTCCAGGCACTCGATATAGGCGCGGCCCGGAAGCTTGACGCGCTCGCAGGCGAGTTGCGAGGGCCGCTCCTGCGCGGCCACGCCCACGTTCAAGAGCACGAACGACGCAAGCACGGCCGGCAAGCGCATTGTCCCGCGCACCTATTTCTCCGGCCCGGCATAGGTGCCGGCGGTGGCCGGGAACATCGCTTTCACGATCTTGAAGCGGGAAATGTCCGCGGTCGCGTCCGAATGCAGGAAGATCGTGGCGTCGCGGAAGAGCTTCTCGATCCCCATTTCCAGCATCACCCCATGGCCGCCGTGCAGCTCCATGGCGTGCTGGCAGACCTTGAAGATCTCCTCCGACGCGAACACTTTCGCCATGTTGCAGAGCGCGTCGGCGTCGGGCGCGCCAATGGCGACCGCCTCGGCGGCGCGGCCCAAGAGCGCGCGCACGGCTTCGATCCGCATCGCCATGTCGGCGAGGCGCAGCGCCACCGCCTGGTGCTTGATCAGCACGCGGCCGCCCTGCACGTAGTTCTGCACGTAGTCGGCGGTGCGCTCGAAGGCGGCGACGCCGACGCCGAGGTTCTTCGCCGCCTGGAGGATTTTGCCCGGCCGGAAATAGACATTGGCTTTGCCGAGCGCGTCGTTCTCCGCGAGCAGGTGATCGGCCGGCACGCGGCAATCCTCGAATACGATCTCGCCGTTGTTCATGAAACGGCCGCCCATGGTCTCGTTGCAGCGGGCGACGCTCACGCCCTTGGTCTGGCGCGGCACCAGGAACGAGGACGTGCCCTGCAACACGCCGGCCTTCGGGTTGGTGTTGGCGTAGACCACATAGAGCCCGGCGTCGTAGCCGTTCGAAATGAAGTGCTTGCGGCCGTTGATGACCCATTCGTTGCCTTGCTTCACGGCGCGGGTCTGCATCGCCGCTTCCGGCACGTTATAGGGCAGCCAGCGGTCGGAGGCGCCGCGCGGCTCGGTCAGGCAATGCGCGAGCAGGAACTGCGGGTCGGCCAGCAGCCGCTTGAACCAGCGCTCCTGCAGATGCCTCGGCGCCAAATTGCGCAGCAGCACCGAGACCTTCCAGTTCTGCACCAGCTTGTCGGAAAGCCCGGCGTCGCCGCGCGCGATTTCCTCCGCGATCAGCGCGAAGGTCTGCACCTCGGTCGCAGGATCGAGCTCGATGCCGCCGAACTCCTCCGGCACACCGAGCGTGCGGATGCCGATCTTGTCCGCGGCTTCCAGGATCGCCCGCGGCAGCCGGCCGTCCGGGTCCATGATCCATTCGCGCTGCCAGTTCGCGCGGATGAACGGGATCACCACCTCGTCCACGAACGCGCGGCAGCTCGCCCGCATCAGGCGTTGTTCTTCGGAGAGCTCGCGGTCGATGGCATTCATGGTTGACCAATCTCCTTGGCCGTCACCCTTCGAGGTCCGGCTTCGCCGGGCACCTCAGAATGACGGTTCTTGCGCCCAAGCCGTCATCCTGAGGCGCGCGGCGCGGAACGCGCCGAGCCTCGAAGGATGATGGTGAATGCTCACGCCGCCTTGCGGCTGGCGAGGAAGCTCCGCATCCGCTCGAGCGCCTTGAGGATATTCTCGGTCGAATTGGCGTAGGACACGCGCACATAGCCTTCCCCGAGAATGCCGAAATCCGGCCCGCCGACCACGGCGACACCGGTTTCCTCGAGCAAGGTCGAGGCCAGCGCCTTCGCTTTCCATCCCGTGCGCTTGATATTGGGGAAGGCGTAGAACGCGCCCTTGGGCGTGGCGCAGGAAACGCCGGGCAGCTTGTTCAGGCCCTCGACCACGACTTTGCGCCGCCGGTCGAACTCGGCGACCATGTTCTCGGCCGGACCTTGCGGCCCGGTGAGCGCGGCAATGCCGGCATATTGCGCCGGCGCGTTGACGCAGGAATGCAAGTTGACAGCGAGCTTGCGGGCGTAGTCGTAGAGCTTGCCCGGCCAGATCGCGTAGCCGAGCCGCCAGCCGGTCATGGCATAGGTCTTGGACCAGCCGTTCAACAGGATCAGCCGGTCGCGGATCGAGGGATAGGTGAGCAGGCACACGTGCTGCTCGCCGTCATAGACCATGTGGTCGTAGATCTCGTCGGACATCACGCAGACGTCCGGATGGCGCGCGAGTCCCGCGACCAGCTTGTCCACCTCAGGCTTGGGGGTGACGCCGCCGGTCGGGTTGGCGGGTGAATTGAGGATCAGGAGCCGCGTGCGCGGCGTGATCAGCTTCAGCGTCTCCTCGGCCGAGAACGCGAAGCCGTTCTCCTCGCGCACCGGCACCGGGATCGGGTTGGCGCCGGTGAACTCGATCATCGAGCGGTAGATCGGGAAGCCCGGGTCCGGGTAGAGGATGTCCGCGCCCGGCTCGCCGAACATCAGAATCGACATGAACATGGTGGGCTTGCCGCCCGGCATGATCATCACCTCGTCCGGCGAGACGTTGACTTTGAAACGTTTGTGCAAGTCTGCCGCCACCGCCTCGCGCAACGGCTTGATGCCGACCGAGGGCGTATAGCCGTGGTGGCCGTCGCGCAGCGCCTTCACCGCGGCCTCGACGATGTGATCGGGCGTGCGGAAGTCGGGCTGGCCGATGCCGAGATTGATGATGTCGCGACCTTGGGAGGCGAGCTCGGTCGCGCGCGCCAGCACCGCGAACGCGTTCTCCTCGCCGATGCGGTCGAAGGCGGCAACGGTACGCAACATGGACGCTCCCTCCATTTTCTTTTTTCCCCCTCCCCAGTGGGGAGAAGGATGCCGCGTGCGATTGATTTCGCGCGGACTTTAGGCGCATAAATCCCAGGAAATCAAACGGGTTCAGGCAATACGAACGGTCGCGGGCGGATGCTTAAGCGGCCCCGGGAGGCGGTAATGGTCAAGGTTCCTGGAAGCAAGGCGCAGGCGAATGGCAAGGGGCCGAAGCTGCGCTCGCGGCTCTGGTTCGACAATCCGGACGACCCCGGCATGAGCGCGCTCTACCTCGAGCGCTACTTGAATTACGGCCTCACCCGCGCGGAGCTGCAGTCCGGCAAGCCGATCATCGGCATCGCGCAAACGGGCTCCGATCTTTCGCCCTGCAACCGGCACCATTTGCAGCTCGCCGACCGGGTGCGCGAGGGCATCCGCGAAGCCGGCGCCGTCGCCTTCGAGTTCCCGATGCATCCGATCCAGGAAACCGGGAAACGGCCGAACGCCGCGCTCGACCGCAATCTCGCCTATCTCGGCCTGGTCGAGGTGCTCTACGGCTATCCGATCGACGGCGTCGTGCTGATGACCGGCTGCGACAAGACCACGCCGGCCTGCATCATGGCTGCGGCGACGGTGAATATTCCAGCCATCGTGCTGTCCGGCGGTCCGATGCTAAACGGCTGGTACAAGGGCGAGCGTGCCGGCTCCGGCACCGTGAAATGGAAGGCGCGCGAGCGGCTTGCCGCCGGCGAGATCGACTACAAGGAATACGTCGACGTGGTCGCGGCCTCGGCGCCGTCCATCGGCCACTGCAACACCATGGGCACGGCCTCGACCATGAACGCGCTCGCCGAGGCGCTGGGCATGTCGCTGCCCGGCTGCGCCGCGATCCCGGCGCCGTACAAGGAGCGCGGGCAGATTTCGTATGAAACCGGCTTGCGCATCGTCGAGATGGTGCGCGAGGACATGAAGCCCTCCGACATTCTCACTCGCAAGGCGTTCGAAAACGCGATCGTCGCGAATTCCGCCATCGGCGGCTCTACCAACGCGCCGATCCACATCAACGCCATCGCCCGCCACATCGGCGTCAAGCTCGACGTCGAGGACTGGGAGAAGATCGGCTTCGACGTGCCGCTCATGGTCAACATGCAGCCGGCCGGAGAGTTCCTCGGCGAGGAATATTTCCGCGCCGGCGGCCTGCCCGCGGTGATGAATGAGCTCCTGCGCCACAAGCGCATCCACGCCGACGCGCTCACCGTGAACGGCAAGACTGTGGCTGAGAACGTGCGGCACGCGCGGATTGCCGATGAAAAGGTGATCTTCCCCTACAAGAAGCCGATGAAGAAGAACGCCGGCTTCAAGGTCTTGCACGGCAACCTGTTCCACTCCGCGATCATGAAGACGAGCGTGATCTCGGAGGAATTCCGCAAGCGCTATCTCTCCGACAAGAAGCGCCCCGGCGCGTTCGAGGGCCGCGCGGTCGTGTTCGACGGGCGCGAGGACTATCACCGCCGGATCGACGACCCCAAGCTCAAGATCGACGAGCACACGATGCTGTTCATCCGCGGCGTCGGGCCGATCGGCTATCCGGGCGCGGCCGAGGTGGTGAACATGCAGCCGCCGGCGGCGCTCATCAAACGGGGCATCAAGTCGCTGCCCTGCATCGGCGACGGCCGCCAATCCGGCACCTCGGGTTCGCCCTCGATCCTGAACGCCTCGCCGGAAGCGGCGGTGGGCGGCGGGCTCGCCTTGCTCAAGACCGGCGACACCGTGCGCATCGATCTCAACAAGGGCACCGCGAACATCGTGATCTCGAACGCCGAGCTGGCGCGCCGGCGCCGCGCGCTCGACCGCCAGGGCGGCTACAAGTTCCCGAAGAGCCAGACGCCGTGGCAGGAGATCCAGCGCGCCATGGTGGATCAACTCGAGGGCGGCATGGTGCTGAAGCCCGCGGTCAAATATCAGCGGGTGGCGCAGACCATGGGCATACCGCGCGACAGTCACTAGTTCTCGCCTCCCTCCGGCGGGAACAGGTCGGCGCGCGCGACGCGCGGGTGAGGGGGTTGGAGCGGACGGGACGGTTCGATAGGTTCGCCTCCCACCGACCCTCTCCCGGAGGGGCGAGGGAGCGCCCGCCATGCCCAGCATCGCCGAAAAGCGCAGCAATTTTCGTCGTTTGCACGAGCAGGGCTGCTTCGTGATCCCGAACCCGTGGGACGTCGGCACCGCGCGCTACCTCCAGCATCTCGGCTTCAAGGCGCTTGCCACCACCAGCGCCGGCGCCGCTTTCGCCATGGGGCGTCCGGACAACGAGATGGTCACGCGCGACGACATGCTCGCGCACATCCGGATGATCGTGGACGCGAGCGATCTGCCGGTGAACGCCGATTTCGAGTCGGGCTACGCGCACGCGCCCGAGCAGGTGGCCGAGAACGTGAAGCTTTGCGTCGCCACCGGCGTTGCCGGGCTCTCGATCGAGGACAATGCCGGAAGCCGCGCGAAGCCGCTGTACGATCTGGATGTCGCGGTCGAGCGCATCCGCGCGGCCCGCGCCGCGATCGACGCGTCCGGCACCGGGGTGCTGCTCACCGGCCGCGCCGAATGTTATCTCGTCGGCCGCCCCAACCTACAGGAGGCGATCGACCGCCTGGTGGCCTATGCCCAAGCCGGCGCCGATTGCCTCTATGCGCCCGGCATCCGCACGCGCGAGGAGATCGCGGCCGTGGTGCTCGCGGTGGCGCCGAAGCCGGTGAATGTCCTGATCGGCCAGCCGACCGAGCTCACGCTCACCGACCTCGCCGAGCTCGGCGTACGCCGCGTCAGTGTCGGCAGCGCCATGGCGCGCGCCGCCTGGGGCGGCTTCATCCGCGCCGCGCGCTCGATCAGCGAGCATGGCCGCTTCGACGGCTTCGCCGACGCGGCGCCGCACGCGGAGCTGAACAAATTCTTCCGCGAGGACTACAAGCGGAGATCGACTTGAACTCGGTGACGCGCGCGACGTCCGGCGCGGCGCAGCCGGTCGGGCCCGAGGTCGACGCCGCGCCCGCGGAGCCGCCGGGGCCGGCGGTGCTGGTGGGCCGCTTCGGCCGGGTCGATAAACTCGACGCCGCGCGCGACGGCGCCGGCCTATGGAACGCCATGCGCGAGCCCGCGCTATGGACCTATCTGCCCTACGGCCCGTTTGCCGATGCCGCCGCGTTCTCCACCTGGCTCGGCTCACGCCAGGAGCTGCAGGATCCCTACTATTATTCGATCAAGGACACGTCCGGCCGCGCGCTCGGCGTTGCCACGCTCATGGAAATCCGCCCGAAGATGCGGGTGATCGAGGTCGGCCACATCTGCCTCGGCACGCCGCTGCAACGCACGCCGCTGGCGACCGAGGCGATCTATCTGTTGGCCCGCTACGCGTTCGAAACGCTGCGCTATCGCCGGTTCGAGTGGAAATGCCACGCGCTCAATGCCGCCTCGCGCCGCGCCGCCGAGCGCTTTGGCTTCGCGTTCGAGGGCATTTTCAAGAACCACATGATCGTCAAGGGCCGCAGCCGCGACACCGCCTGGTACGCCATGCTCGATTCCGACTGGCCGCGCTGCCGCGCGGCCTTCGAGCGCTGGCTCGCAGCCGACAATTTCGACGGCACCGGCCGCCAGCGCCGCCGGCTCGAGCAAATCCGCAACACGCTTTGAGTACCGATGGAGGGAATGCCTTGGCCAATCGCTTGAAGGAAAAGACCTGCCTCGTCACCGCCGCCGGGCAGGGCATCGGCCGCGCCATCGCCGAAGCGTTCGTGACCGAGGGCGCGAAGGTCATCGCCACCGACCTCGACGCGAGGAAGCTCGACGGACTCAAGGGCGCCGATTGCCGGAAGCTCGACGCCATGAAGACCGCGGAAGTGGACGCGCTCGCCAAAAGCGTCGGCCCGATCGACGTGCTCGCCAATTGCGCCGGCTACGTGCACCACGGCTCGGTGCTCGAATGCTCGGAAGCCGATTGGGACTTCTCCATGGATTTGAATGTGAAGTCGATGCACCGAACGATCCGCGCCTTCCTGCCCGGCATGCTGCAGAAAGGCGGGGGCTCGATCATCAATATCTCCTCGATCGCCTCCTCGGTCGGCGGGCTGCCCAACCGCTACGTCTACGGCACCTCTAAAGCCGCGGTGATCGGGCTGACCAAGGCGGTGGCGGCGGACTTCATCAAGAAGGGCATCCGCGCCAATGCGATCTGCCCGGGCACGATCCAGTCGCCGTCGCTCGACGAGCGCATCGCGACGCTCGCCAAGAACACCGGCCAGAGCGAGGCCGCGGTGCGCCAGGCTTTCGTCGACCGCCAGCCCATCGGCCGGCTCGGCACGCCGCAGGAGATCGCCGCCATGGCGGTCTACCTCGCCTCCGACGAGGCGGCCTACACCACCGGCACGATTCATCTCGTGGACGGCGGGTTCTCGCTGTAATTCGGCCTCGTCCTGAGGAGCGCCCGAAGGGCGCGTCTCGAAGGACGAGGCGGCCCTCATCCTTCGAGACGCCGCGCGTCGCGCGGCTCCTCAGGATGAGGGCAAATGGAGAGACGCATGCACCTCCTCATCATCGGCGCCGCCGGCATGATCGGGCAGAAGCTCGTAGGCCGCCTCGCACGCGATCCTCGCATCGGCGGCCGCCACATCGAGCGCATGACGCTGCAGGACGTGGTCGAACCAACGGCGCCGAAGGATGCGAGCTTCAAGGTCTTGACCCGCGCCGGCGATATTTCCGTACCCGGCGAAGCGGCGGCGCTCATGGCCGACGCGCCGGAGCTTATTTTTCATCTCGCCGCCGTCGTCTCCGGCGAGGCCGAGACCGATTTCGAGAAGGGCTACCGGATTAATCTCGACGGCACCCGGCTATTGCTCGAAGCAATTCGCGCGCACGGGCACAAGCCCAAGGTAGTGTTCACGAGCTCGATCGCGGTGTTCGGCGCGCCATTCCCGCCCGCGATGCCGGACGAATTCCATCTGACACCGCTCACTTCTTATGGCACCCAGAAGGCGATCGGCGAGCTCCTGCTCGCCGACTATACCCGCCGCGGCTTTCTCGAAGGCGTCGGCATCCGGCTCCCGAGCATCGTGGTGCGGCCCGGAAGACCGAACAAAGCGGCTTCGGGCTTCTTCTCCAACATCATCCGCGAGCCGCTCGCGGGGATGGAGGCAGTGCTGCCGGTTCCGGACACGGTGCTGCACACCCACGCGAGCCCGCGCGCCGCGGTCGGCTTCCTGCTGCACGCCGCCGAATTGCCGCAGGAGAAGATCGGCCCGCGCGTCGGCATCACCATGCCCGGCGTCTGCTGCACGGTGGCTGAGCAGATCGCGGCGCTCAAGCGCGTCGCCGGCGACAAGGCGGTGGCCCGCATCCGCCGCGCCGAGGACCCGCTGGTCGCGAAGATCGTCGCCGGCTGGCCGAGCCGTTTCGATGCGAAACGCGCGGTTGCGCTCGGCTTCCGCGCCGAGAAGGACTTCGAGGAGATCATCCGCATCCATATCGAGGACGAGCTCGGCGGCAAGATCGCGGCGTAGCGCGCGAGCGTCATCCTTCGAGGCTCGCCCACGCTAGTCGGCTACAGCCGACTTGCGCACCAAAAGGTGCCGATGTCGGGTAAACCCGACATCGGTGGGCTCGCACCTCAGGATGACGCTCATACGCTCTAACCGTCATCCTGAGGTGCCCGCGCGAAGCGCGGGCCTCGAAGGATGACGGCCATACAAGGCGATTTAGTAATGCGCTTTCCTTCCCCGTTAGTTCCCGCCACATTGCTGCGGCGCTACAAGCGCTTCCTTGCAGACGTCGTGCTCGCGGACGGCACCGAAGTCACCGCGCACGTGGCGAACCCGGGTTCCATGCTCGGACTGGCCGAGCCCGGCGCGCGCGTCTGGCTGTCGAAATCGCAAAGCCCAAGCCGCAAGCTCCCCTATAGCTGGGAGCTGGTCGAGGTCGATTTCGGCGCAGATCCGGAGCTCGTCGGCGTCAACACCGCCCTTCCGAACCGTCTGGTCGGGGAAGCGCTGGCCGCAGGCCGCATCGAGGCGCTTCGCGACTATCCGCGCATGCGCCGTGAGGTGCGTTACGGGAAAGGGAGCCGGGTCGATTTCCTGCTCGAGCGCGACCAGGGCCCCGTCTGTTTCCTCGAAGTGAAGAACGTGCACATGATGCGCCGGCCCGGCCGGGCCGAGTTCCCGGACGCGGTCACCGCGCGGGGCGCCAAGCACCTCGATGAGCTCGCGCGCGAGGCGCAAGCGGGGGCCCGCTCCGTGCTCCTATTCCTGGTGCAGATCGGCTCCGCGGAGAGTATGGCGCTCGCCCGCGACATCGACCCGGCCTACGGCCGGGCCTTCGACCGGGCGCGTGCCGTGGGGGTCGAGGCAATCGCGCTCCGCTGCCGGGTCAGCACTGCTGCGATCGAAGTGGCCGACCCGATCCCGGTCCTCGAATAGCTCACGCCTCACCCTGAGGAGCGCGGGCGGAGCCCGCGCGTCTCGAAGGGTGAGGTTAACTCGCACGGACCTCATCCTTCGAGACGGCCGCTTCGCGGCCTCCTCAGGATGAGGACCATTGCTTGCGCGCGCCGATCGATACCCTACATTCGGGTATTCCTCGGGGCATCCGATGACCTACGTCGAAGCCGCAACCGCGCCCATGCGCAAGACCGGGCAGATCAAGCTGCACGGGCCGGAAGGCTTTGCCGGCATGCGCCGCGCCGGGCAGCTGGTGGCCGAGGTGCTCGACCTCCTGAGTGAGCACGTGCAGCCGGGCGTGCCGACCGAGGACCTCGACAAGCTGGTGCTCGAATTCGCCCGGGATCGCGGCGCGCTTCCGGCCACCCTCATGTACCGCGGCTATGCCAAGTCGATCTGCACTTCGATCAATCACGTGGTCTGCCACGGCATTCCGAACGAGAAGCCGCTGCGCGAGGGCGATATCGTCAATATCGACGTGACGCTGGTGCTCGACGGCTGGCACGGGGATTCGAGCCGCATGTACGCGGTCGGCGAGGTTCCGCGCCGCGCCGAGCGGCTGATGGACGTGACCTACGAGGCGATGATGGCCGGGATATCCGCGATCCGTCCCGGCGGGAACGTCGGCGACGTCGGCGCCGCGATCCAGGCCGTGGTCGAGCCGAACCACATGAGCGTGGTGCGCGACTTCTGCGGCCATGGCGTCGGCCGGCTGTTCCACGACGAGCCGAACGTGGTGCACGTCGGCCGCAAGGGTGAAGGGCCGGTACTCAGGCCCGGCATGTTCTTCACCGTCGAGCCCATGATCAATCTCGGCCGACCGCACGTGAAGGTGCTGTCCGACGGCTGGACCGCGGTGACGCGCGACCGCTCGCTGTCCGCTCAGTTCGAGCATACCGTCGCGGTGACCGAGACCGGCGTCGAGATTTTCACGCTTTCGCCGAAGGGCCTGGACAAACCGCCCTATCGCGTCGCGGCCTGAGCCATGGGCGGCGCCAAGCGCTCCGGCTTCAAGGAAGCGCCGCACTATCACGGCCACCGCGAACGGCTGCGGGCGCGCTTCCGCGAGGCCGGCCCCGACGCGCTCGCCGACTACGAGCTCCTGGAGCTGATCCTGTTCCGCGCGCTGCCGCGGCGCGACGTGAAGCCGCTCGCCAAGGCGTTGCTCGAGCATTTCGGGTCGTTCGCGGAAGTTCTGGCCGCGCCGCCCGCGCGCTTCGCCGAGGTCGAAGGCATGGGCGAGGTCGCCGCCACCGATTTCAAGATCATCGAAGCCGCGGCGCAGCGCCTGGCGCGCAGCCGCGTGCGCGACCGCCCGGTGCTCTCGTCCTGGAGCGCGGTGATCGACTATTGCCGGGCCGCCATGGCGTTCGCCGAGAAGGAGCAGTTCCGCGTCCGGTCCCTAATAGTGACACTATTGATGCTGTCGACGTGCGATAGAACTCGAGCGCTTCTGACTTTTGGTGTAGGCCGCGATTTCCAGTCCGAAGATTCCGTGGCAGCCGGGGCCTGAACTCTTAACGTGCCATTCACGCTGACAAATGTCTGCTTTCAGGGGAGGAGCGGAAGTGGTGCGGCCGTGGGTCGAAGTCCGTTTTTGACCCTTAGCGGACATCGCGCAGGCGCGTCGACGTGTCTGCGAGTGACCCTTAGCCGCCTGTGAAACATTTCGGTGGCCA
Organism: Hyphomicrobiales bacterium; assembly: GCA_023269635.1. Lineage (GTDB taxonomy): Bacteria > Pseudomonadota > Alphaproteobacteria > Rhizobiales > Xanthobacteraceae > JAHFPN01. The sequence goes on from JAHFPN010000013.1 coordinate 29,985, forward strand.
TGCTTCAACATGCGAGGCCAGAGCGTCGCCACCACCTCATTTTTGGTAGGAGGCGGTCATGAGCGACCAAGCGTTCAAAACGGAAAGCCAAATAATGCCCAGACAGCTGGCCACCACTAAGTACATGCCGCCCCCAACTTCGGCGATTAGACCTGCGCCGCCACCCGCCCCAAGGAGCCAAGCGAAACTACCGTAGATCAATCGAACCTTCGGTATGTTTGCGTCGAGGCGAAATAGATGAACAAACAATCGTACCGGAAGAAAAAGTAGCAAAAATAGGTTCACAATTATGAGTTCCGTCCCCAAAACCATGCGGTCCTGGGGCATCAGTACTAATGTCGCCTCGATAAGCAAACCTGTCAGTGCGAATATGTTACTGAAGGCTCGTATTCGCCAGTGTGGAGCTTTTTCAATTTCACTTATGTGAATGGATATGGCGATGAACAGCAGTCCGATAAGGACTGCCACTGCCCCCCTAACATCACGAAGAGTTCGTGCCACGATTCCGGATTGTAGGCATTCTTCATGGTGCACTCGAGGAATTACATCCCCATGAATAACGGGAACATCGTATCTGTAAGAGTCCACACTTAATAGTGAAATGTCTGCTCATGGCAGATACTGTTGCAAAAGGATTTTGAATGTCCGAGCGAGCAATATTGATTCATATGTGTGATCCTCCCCCATTGAAGTGGTCCGACCTGAGGTATGTCTTTTGACATCAAGGAGGACTGTAATGCCGAGGAAGAGACACAAGCCTGAAGAGATTGTCGCGAAGCTGCGTCAGGTTGACG
>JAHFPN010000101.1 GCA_023269635.1 Hyphomicrobiales bacterium
GTCCCAGTTGTAGGTGAGCTCCACGAGCGGCGCGGCGCGCCCCTTGGCTCCGCTTCCTGCGACCAGCGCAGCGTCATCCGGCGCCGCCAGGAACACGAGCGTGTAACGGCCCTTCTCGTCCACCCGCCGGTAGGCTTCCTTCAGCCCGAGCTGGTTGCAGTAGAAGTCGAGTGCCTTGTCCAGATCGCGCACGCGCAGCATGGTGTGGAGATATCGCATCGGAACCTCGTAGAATGACGAGGGAGACCCCAACCGGGACCCTAGAATGATCGCGCCGGATCGCAAGAGCGCCATCCAACACCTCGGCGATTTGATTGCGTCCTCGAGCCGCGCGGTCGGATTCACCGGCGCCGGCATCTCGACTGAGAGCGGTATCCCGGACTTCCGCTCGGCCGGAGGACTATGGACCAAGAACCAGCCGATCCCGTTCGACGAATTTGTCGCCAGTCAGGAAGCGCGGAACGAAGCCTGGCGGCGCAAGTTCGCGATGGAGGACACGTTTCGCGCCGCGAAACCCACCCGCGGGCACCGGGCGCTCGCCCAGCTGGTGGTGAGTGGCAAGATGAACGCCATCATCACCCAGAACATCGACAACCTGCATCAGGCCGCCGGCGCTCCCGCGGACCGGGTGATCGAGCTGCACGGCAACGGGACCTATGCCGTGTGTCTCGATTGTGCGGTGCGCTACGAGATCGAGTGGGTGCGGGAGCGTTTTACGCAAACTGGAGGTATCGCCCCGGACTGCCCATCCTGCGGTGGGCTGGTGAAGTCGGCGACCGTCTCCTTCGGCCAGGCCATGCCCGAGGAAGCCATGCGCCGGGCCGAAATCGAGACGCTCAATTGCGATCTGTTCCTGGCCATCGGATCCTCGCTAGTCGTTTGGCCGGCCGCGGGATTTCCCGCTCTGGCGAAGCGGAACGGTGCGCGCCTAGTAATCCTCAACCGGGAGCCGACCGATCTCGACCGCCAAGCCGACCTCGTGGTCCGGGACGATATCGGCGACGTGCTCGAACCGTTCCTCGCCGCCTGAGGGCGGAATCGCGTCGCTGGATTTCATCCACCGTCATCCACCGGCGCTGTTGACCGAGCGCACTTTCCTGTTTCCGCCGCGCGCGGCGGTGTTATCCTGTCCGTCAACGAATCGGCGCTTGAATCGACGAGCGCGACTTTCGACGTTGGCGGCGTCATGGGGTCGGACCAGATGGGGCCGAAGTTCGCGTTGGGCGGACCGCGGCCCGGTGTCGAGGATCTCAACGAAGAAGCCCCAGTAGGGCTCGTCGAGGTCACCGGTTTCATCAAATGGTTCGACGTCTCCAAGGGCTACGGCTTCATCGTTCCCGATAACGGCATGGCCGACGTGCTCCTGCACGTCACCTGCCTGCGCCGCGACGGCTACCAGACCGCTTACGAGGGCGCGCGCGTGATCGTGGAGGCGCTGGAGCGGCCCAAGGGCCTGCAGGCCTTCCGCATCGTGTCCATGGACGAGTCTACCGCGGTGCATCCGGCGCAAATGCCGCCGCCGCGCACCCACGTCACGGTCGCGGCCACCAGCGGACTCGAGCGCGCTTGGGTCAAGTGGTTCAACCGGCTGCGCGGGTTCGGCTTCCTCACCCGCGGCGAGGGCACGCCCGACATCTTCGTGCACATGGAGACGCTGCGGCGCTACGGCCTGACCGAGCTCAGGCCCGGGCAGGTGGTGCTGGTGCGCTATGGCCAGGGCCCGAAGGGCCTGATGGCCGCCGAAGTGCGGCCCGACGCCGGCCATGGACCCTCATCGCACTGACGGCGATTTCCGCTACACTTCCGGCATGATCCGATCGCGCTCAGGCGCGGCGTTTTTCGGCGCGCTCTTGCTGCTTGCGCTCGCGGGTCTTGTCGCCGCGGCGACCGTCGAGCGCCTCGAAATCGTGACGCGCAGCGGCGTGCACGTATTCGAGGTCGAGCTCGCCATCACCGACCAGGAGCGTTCGCAAGGCCTGATGTTCCGCCGCGAGCTGCCCGAAGGCCGCGGCATGCTGTTCGACTTCAAACGGGATGAAGCTGTCGCCATGTGGATGAAGAACACCTACGTGTCGCTCGATATGATCTTCATCCGCGCCGATGGCCGCATCGCCCATATCGCCGAGAACACGACGCCGTTGTCGGAAGCGATCATCGCCTCGCCGTTTCCGGTGCGGGGCGTGCTCGAGGTCGTGGCCGGCACGGCGCGGAAGCTCGGGATCCGGCCCGGCGATAAGGTCGCGCACCGCTGGTTCGGCGGGCGCTAGAGGTCGCGCCTTGCGGCGCAAGCCCTTAGCGTGTAATCGGAAATTTAAGCCGCAGGACCTATGACGCTTTCGGCGGGGCATAGCGCAGCCCGGTAGCGCGGGAGTTTTGGGTACTCCAGGTCGCAGGTTCGAATCCTGCTGCCCCGACCAATTCGGCCGCAACGACACACGCGAGGAGCCATGTTCGCCCGCATCTTTCGTCCGACCCGCACCGCCATGCAATCGGGTCAGGCCAAGACCAGAGAGTGGGTGCTCGAATATGAGCCCGAAGTGCCGCGCGAGGTCGAGCCGCTCATGGGCTTCACCTCCTCGCGCGACATGCGCTCGCAGGTGCGGCTCGCCTTCGACACCAAGGAACAGGCGATCGCCTATGCCGAGCGCGAGGGCATCCCGTATCGGGTGTTCGAGGCGCACGTGCCGGAGCGCAAGCGCATCGCGTACGCCGACAATTTCGGCTACAAGCGCGTCGGGCAGTGGACGCATTGAGCGGGCCTGTTTGCGCCCGCGCCGCGACCCCGTAGCTCAGCGGATAGAGCAGCAGCCTTCTAAGCTGTTGGTCGGAGGTTCGATTCCTCCCGGGGTCGCCATTTCCGTGACGGAATGTGGACTTGCGTTGCGTCAATGCGCACGCGATGCCGACACGCGAGAAAGTCGGATTGACGGACGGATCAGCCCTCGCCGAATATGGCAATGGAGGACAATCATGCGCTGGTTTTCACTCGCCTTCGCGCTGCTGATCGCCGCGATCTCGCTCATTTTCGTCGCCGCCGATGCGAGCGCGCAAGGCGATATCTGTTCCCGCCTATGGGTCCAGCGCAACGCGATCTACAAAGCCAATGGCTATTGCTTCAAGACCGAGCGGGCCATTTCCTATTTCGGCAATGCCGGCTGCATCTACGACAACGAAGGCGACGTCCCTCTGTCCCGCGCCGAGCGGACGCGTGTTGCCCGCATCACCGCCGAGGAGCGCGCGCTTGGTTGCCGATAAGCGGTTGGTCGGAGGTTCGATTTCTCCCGGCTTCGCCAGCTTCTCGCCACTAGCCGATTGAAGGATCGCGGGTAATCCGAACGATGGCGGGCCGCGCTAGCGCTCCGGTTGAAATGCCGGCTGCAAGTGCTACCAAGCGGCGAACGGCAGCACTCTCCATCCGGCCGGCACCCATAGCGTAGGGAGGAAATTGAGATGAAGCTCTACATGCATCCGTTTTCGATCACGAGCCGGCCGATCCGGCTGTTCATCGCCGAGAACGGGATCAAGTGCGACGAGCAGGTGATCGATCTGATGACCGGCGAGCACCACAAGCCGCATTACGTCGAGATCAATCCGAACCGGCTGGTGCCGATGCTCGAGGACGGCGATTTCCGCCTCACCGAGAGCTCGGCGATCCTGAAATATCTCGCCGACAAGATCGGTTCGCCCGCCTACCCGAAGGATCTGAAGGAGCGGGCCAAGGTCAACGAGATGATGGATTGGCTGAATACCCAATTCTACCGCGACTGGGGTTACGGATTGCACTATCCACAGCTGTTCCCGCACCACAAGCGCCGGAGCGACGAGGCCCATGCCGGCGCCATCGATTGGGGCAAGCAGAATTCGAAGTTCTGGCTCCAGGTTCTGAACGACCACTGGATCGGGCCGAAGCACCAATACCTGTGCGGCGACAAGATCACGATCGCCGACTATTTCGGCATCAGCCTGGTGACGCTCGGGGAAGTGATCAAGTGCGATTTTTCCAAGTACCCGAACATCACGCGCTGGGTCGGCAACATGAAGAAGCTGAAGAGCTGGGACAAGATCAACGAGGTGTTCTATAGCGTCGCCGGCTCGGTGAAAGACAAGCAGTTCGTGGCGGTCTGACCCGGGCCGCGAGCACCGGGCAGGGGCGGTTTGCTATAAGTATTCCTGCATGCAACGCGCCGCCCCTATGGCCGGCCTCGCCGGTCCGCCCGGCCTGCTCGCGCACCTCGACGCGCTGATCGAGTATTTGACCGGCTCGCACCGGCGCGCCGCGCCGGCGCTCGTCGTCTTCGCGCTGCTCTGCTTCCTGCCGGGCTTCGGCGCGCTTCCGCCCATGGACCGCGACGAGAGCCGCTTCGCTCAGGCCTCGAAGCAGATGCTGGAGACCGGCGATTTCATCGATATCCGGCTGCAGGAACAGGTGCGGCACAAGAAGCCGGTCGGAATCTACTGGCTCCAGGCCGCGAGCGTGACCGCGGCCGAGCGCCTCGGGATCGCCAATGCCCGCACCCGGATTTCCGTCTACCGCATCCCCTCGTTGATCGGCGCGCTCGGCGCGGTGCTCCTGACCTATTGGGCGGCGCTCGGCTTCGTCGGTCGACGCTATGCCTTTTTCGCGGGCTTGATGATGGCCGGCTCGTTCCTGCTCGGGGTCGAGGCGCGCCTCGCAAAGACCGACGCCATGCTTTGCCTCGCCGCGGTAGCGACCTTCGGCGCGCTCGGCCGCGCCTATCTCGGCGCCGCGCTTTCGACCGCACGCGCTTCGTGGGCGACGGCGGCGATCTTCTGGACCGCGCTTGCAGGCTCGATCCTGCTCAAAGGGCCCGTTGTGCCCCTCTTGGTCGCGCTCACGATCCTTGCGTTGATGGTCGCCGACCGCTCAGTGCGCTGGCTCCTGGATCTGCGGCCGCTTCCGGGCATCGCCTGGCTGCTCGTTCTTGTGCTGCCCTGGTTCATCGCGGTGACTTTGCGCACGCAGGGCGAGTTTTTCGAGCAGTCGCTCGGCGGCGACCTCTTCGGCAAGCTCCTGCAGGGGCAGGAGGGGCATGGCGCGCCGCCCGGCTATTATTTCGCGCTGTTCTGGTTCACCTTCTGGCCCGCCGCCGTGCTGGCGCCGCTTGCGGTCCCATTTGTATGGCGAGCGCGCGCCGAACCGAGCGTGCGCTTCCTGCTCGCTTGGTTGCTCCCGGGCTGGCTCATGTTCGAGCTCGTGGTGACCAAGCTCCCGCACTACGTGCTGCCGCTTTATCCCGCGGCCGCGATCCTCATCGCGCTTGCGCTTGAACGGAACGTTGCCGTCGATCGCCCGACCCGCCTGGCCGGAGGACTGTGGCCTCTGGTTGCGATTGGAATCCTGTTCGTCGGTATCGCGCTCGCGATCGTGGTCGGTGGCCGGCTGGTGCTCTCGTTCTGGCCGTTGGCCTTCGCCTCGATCATGCTTGCCGCGCTCGCGTTGGGGCTGCTGATCGCCGGCGGCGCCGAGCGCGCGCTGACGCTCGCGTTGCTCGCGGCAGTCGCGACTCAAGCCACGGCATTCACCGTGCTCCCGCGGGTCGACGCCGCCTTCGTGGCACCCGCGCTCGCGGCTGCCGCGCGCAACATGCCGTGCCGGAATCCGCTGGCCGCTTCCGCCGGCTTTCACGAGCCGAGCCTGGTGTTCCTGGTCGGCACGCCTACCGTGCTGACCAACGGCGTGGGTGCCGCGGATTTCCTGCGCCTCGGCGGCTGTCGGGTCGCGTTCGTGGAACGGGGCGAGGCGATCCGCTTCGATGCGCGGGCGCGCGAGACCGGCCTGCTCTATGCGCGAATCGGCGAAGTGCGCGGTTTCAACTATTCCAACGGGCGGCGGATCGCGATCCTGGTGCTCGCCCGCAAGGACGCCGAATGAAGAAGTTGAAACGGCCTGTGCGCACGCGGCGCCAGGCAGAGCGCGCACGCGGGCCGCGCCCGCGCTTCGGTCCCGGCGCGCGCATCGCCCTCGCGCTCGGGCTCGCGGCGTTGATCCTTGCCTTCGCCGTAATCGACCCGATCGCGGTCGGGTGGCAGCGCACCCTGCCGCCCGCCGTAGTGCAGCCGTTCGGCGACATCACTCACCTCGGGCTTGCCGGCGCGATCCTGTGGCCGACCGGAATCGCGACCATTCTTTGCCTAATGCTCTCCCGGCTCGAAATCTTGCGGGCGGCGCGCGCCACGATCGCCGAGATCCAGATGCGCCTGATGCTCCTCTTTCTTGCCGTGGCGGTACCGGGCTTGGTGGCGACGGGCCTCAAGCGCGTGGTCGGCCGGCTGCGGCCGCCGGCTTTCGATCTCGAAGGCCATCTCGCCTTCAGCCCGTTCTCGCTGAAATGGATCGCCAACGGCTTTCCGTCCGGCCATGCCACCGCCGCTTTCGCCACCGCAGTGGCGCTCGGCGCGCTGTGGCCGCAAGCACGGGCGCCGCTGTTCGCGCTTGCCGGCCTGATCGCGGCCTCCCGCAGCGTGCTCGGCTCGCACTATCCGAGCGACGCCATCGGCGGCGCGATCATCGGCGCGCTGCTGGCGGCTTTGGTGGTGCGCGCCTTCGCCGCGCGCCGGCGCGGCTTGAGCGTTGATGCGGAAGGCGCGGTGGTGCCCATGCCGGGTCCCTCGGCGCGACAGCTCGCGGCGCTTGCCGGTGCGATCCGCGACGCGCTAAGACCCGGCGGCCCGCGCCAGAAGAAGCGCGCCGCAAACCGAAGCGCCCGAAGAGGAAATCGTGCCGGAGACTAGAGAAGCGCGGGTCGAGGCGCCGCTGGTTTCGGTCGTCGTGCCGGTGCGCGACGAGGCTGAGAACATTTCTCAGCTCGTGGACGAGATCGCAGCCGCCATGGCGAAGCGCAGGCCGTTCGAGGCGGTCTTCGTCAATGACGGCTCGCGCGATGCCACCGAATCCGTGCTGCGCTTGTGCGCCGCGACGCGGCCGTGGCTGCGCCAGATCAAGCACGCGGAGAGCTGCGGCCAGTCGGCGGCGCTTCGCAGCGGCGTCACGGCCGCACGCGCGCCCGTTGTCGTCACCCTCGACGGCGACGGTCAGAACGATCCGGCTTTCATTCCGCGCCTGCTGGACGCACTCGCGGCCGGCGCGCCCGCGCTCGCGCTGGTGGCCGGCCAGCGCGTCAAGCGCCAAGACGGCGCCTTCAAACGGTTCCAGTCCGGGGTCGCGAACGCGGTGCGGCGCGCCGTGCTGCGCGACGCCACCCGCGATACCGGCTGCGGGCTTAAAGTTTTTCGCCGCGATGTGTTTCTGGCCTTGCCCTACTTCGACGCGCTGCACCGTTTCTTGCCCGCGCTGGTGCGGCGCGAGGGCTATCGGCTCGACTACGTGGAAGTCGTGGACCGGCCGCGGCGCTTCGGCCGCAGCCATTACGGCATGTGGAACCGGCTCTGGATCGGGATCGTCGATCTCTTGGGCGTGTTTTGGCTGATCCGGCGGCGTCGGCGCGTGCCGGAAGTGACGGAGGTATCTCCCGATGCTCGTTGACCTGCAGCAGGCGATCGGCACCTACTTGCATGAAGTATTCGTCAATCAGCTCGATTGGTGGATCGCGCTTGGCTTCGTGGCGCAGATCATGTTCACCATGCGCTTTGCCGTGCAGTGGATCGCGAGCGAGCGCGCGGGCAAGAGCGTGATCCCGGTCGCGTTCTGGTTCTTTTCGATCTTCGGCGGCTTGTTGCTGCTGCTCTATGCGCTGGTGCGCCGCGACCCGGTATTCATCGCGGGCCAAGCCTTCGGCGTGTTCGTCTATGCGCGTAATCTCTATTTCGTGCTGCGCGACCGCAGCGCGCCGGCCGCCCCCGCTTAAGGCTCAAGGCTCCCGCCGCGATTTCAGCACGAGCACGTCGAGCTCGCGGTCGGGCACGAAGTCGGTGGCGATGAGCTCGAACTGCGTCGCCGAGATACGGCGGACGTTTTTCCCGCAGAAGCTGACCAGCGCCGCTGGCTCGCCCTTGTCCACCACGAGCCGGAACGATTTGATCGGGCTCGCCCAGTTATTGGCGGTGGTCAGCACATAGGCGATGCGCTGTTCGTCGAGATAGGGATGGTTCGAGTTGCGGATCGCCGCCAGCCGCGCTTGTGCCGCGCGCACGAACGCATCGTCCATGCAGTATTTCGCGCGCATCGCCTTGTCCTCGAGCGAATACGCGCCGAAGAACGCGAATCCGACCACCGGCTTGTAGCGATGTTCGATCGCGACTTCGCGTCCGTGCGGAAAGGTCTGATGCCAATAGAACGCGGTCTTGAGCTTCCAGGCCGGCTGATAGTCGTCCTCCTCGGGAAGCAGGAGGCCGAGCCGATTCATGGCGATGCGGGTGTCGGCGGGAAGAGTCTTGATCCGGTTGCGCAAGCCTTCGGCGTAAGGGTTGAGCGGCAGCTGCATCGCGGTGATCTCCGCCGTACGGTCCACGCCGAGCGCGATCACCCGCGCACTGACCGAGGGCGTGACCGGCGCGCCGTCGACGCTCACCCGGAAATCGACGAAGTTCTCGCTCTCGGCCAGCGGCAGCACGACGTTCAAGGCTTCCGGTACGGTGGCGTCGATGACCGGCAGCGGAAATGCAACGATGCTGGTGATCGCGGCCGTACTCTTGTTCCGGAAGCGGTAGCTCACGCGAACTTCCGTGGGCGAAAGATAGAGATCCTCGTTCAAGAGCTCGATCGAATAGTTGCGCACGAGCTGCAGCCCGCCGGCGCCGAGCTCGGCGGTCGAGTCGTTCGCGCGCGCGGACGGCCCGACGCAAAGAGCGGCAATAAGGAGAGCCGCTGCGAGTGGTCCGCGCGAAGTGGCGCTCATGTCGAGGCGAGCCTCGCGAGGCCGCGTTCGAGATCGGCGATCAAGTCGTCCGGGTCCTCGAGCCCGACATGGAGCCGCACGCACGGGCCGCCCGGGTTCCACTTCGTGGCCGTGCGCATTTTCGAGCAATCGAACGGGATCGCGAGGCTCTCGTAGCCGCCCCAGGAGGCACCGATGCCGAAGAGTTCGAGCCCCTCGAT
>JAHFPN010000102.1 GCA_023269635.1 Hyphomicrobiales bacterium
CGGGTACCGCTTCGTCTTCTTCTCAATGTCGGCCATCCGGCCACGATTCGCTCGGGTCCACATCCCAAGCTTGAATCACGCCTCAAACCTTCACACAATCCATTCTCAAACAGTCTCTAATATCTATGGAGGACCAGACTCTCGAAACGTTAAACAATTGGAGGATGGGAGGTTCATCCTCCGTATGAAAGGCGTTAATTACGGAAAGACCCCTGGCGTTTTGCGCGAATTTGTCATGGGTTTCCTTGAACAAATTCCCGCAGGACCGCCAGACTACAGCAACATAGATGGGAAATCGGCAAAGACTTACGAAGCTGTACCGCCAGGAAAGCTCTTTGAGCCGCCCGTGGAGTATGAATCGCGATTCCCTGGCGGTCAGTATGTCATGGGATATTTGCAATATTTTGATATTTTCGACAGATGCCAAACTTCTCGGTTCTGTGTTGAGCTGACTGCCGAAGGCAAAATTCGCCCCGTTGATAATGAGGAATGGAATCGAGACACATAAGGCAACAAATAAAGCTATGCCGGCCTGTAAGGTATAGGAATAAATACAGGTTTTAAGATCGTCAAAGAGTGCATTATCGCCGTTAAATTCCTAGATGCGGATTCCCGGCCTCACCCGCTTGCCCCCGCGCGCGAGCTGCAGAATCGCGCGCTCGACGATGGCGTCGGCCAGCCCGGCCTGGCGGCGGGCGGCCAGCGAGCCCTGGCCCAGCGCCACGAGCGTCTCGGCGAGCGCGGCGGAGCCGTAGCGCGCGAGCGCGCGTTCGACGCGCGGCTTGCGGCTGAAATGGATCTTCGGCTGGGCGCGCTCGACCGTTTCGACTACGCCGGCGCCGCGCTCGACCTCGAGACTCAAGCGATGCAGATTGGCGACGTGGCGGATGGCGGCGCCGATGACGGTCGTGGCCGCCATGCCGGCGGCGCGGGTCTTCTCCAGCGCGGCCAGCGCGATTTCCGCCTCGCCGGCCGCGGCCGCGTCCACCACCTCGTCGAGCGCCAAGGCCGATGCGTCGGCGATCACGGCGCGCACGTCCTCGAGCCCGATGCGGCCGTTATTGCCGGCGTAGAGCACGAGCTTTTCGAGCTCGGCGCGAGTGGATAGGCGGTCGGCGCCGAGCAGGCCGAGGAGCGCGTCGCGGGCGTCGGCGTCGATGGCGATCTTCGCCAGCGCGAGCGTCTGCTCGATCAGGCGCGCCAGGCCCCTCTCGTTGTCGGCGTAGCAGGGGATCACCGCGACCAGCGGCGAGGCCTCGCACAAGGTCCGCAGCGGCGCGTTCTTCCGCAAGTCGCCGGCTTCGATCACGACCAGAGAGGACTCCGGCGGATCGGCGAGGAGGGGCTTCAGCGCGTCGGCCAGGCCGCGCGCGCCCGCGCGCACGCGGATCACGCGCTTGGCGCCGAACAGCCCGATGGTGCGGGCCTCGTCGATCAGGCGGCCCGGATCGGCGGCGACTGCGTCGCCTTCGAGCAGAACGACGGAGAAATCATCGGCGCCTTCGGGCGCCGCCGTGCGCACGATCGCGTCGGTGCGCTCGCGCACCAGGCCGAGGTCGGGGCCATAGATCAGAGCGACCGGCCGGCGCGGATCGGGCCGGGCGAGGAAGGGCTCGATCTCGGCCGGGCGCAGCGCGACCACCAGCGCCGCGCTTTCAGGACTTGGTGAGGAAGTAGGACGCGAGCCGCGAGCGGATCTGCAGGGCGACCGATTTGGCCGCGCGGTTCTCGGCGTCGCGGACGCCGCGGGCGCGGGCGAAGCGCTGCAGGCTGCGGTCGACGGTGACGCGCGCGAGCGCGCGCTCGTTCAGCACGGTTTTGTTGTTGGCGAGCTCGACCAGCCGATAGGTGACGTTCAGCGTGACGATGTCGACCGCGGGCACGCCGGTCGCGGGATCGATGATCGGCGGGGTCGAGGTGCCGGCGGAAACCATGATGTTGAGACGATAGGGCGCTCCGGTCGGGTTGCCGTCGCCGCCGGTCAGCTCGAAGATCAGGTCGTTGCGGAGTTCCTGCGCGACGCGGCCTTCGATGGGGGCGATCTCGACCTCGCGCAACGTATCGCGCAGCGAGGTCTTGCCGAGCGGCGCGTCGCCGTACATCGGCTGAAAGCAGCCGCCGAGCATCAAGGCCAAGGCAAACGCCGGCGCCAGGTTCTTCACGCGTTGCTCCCGAACTCGTTCAAGCCACCACATTCACGATCCTTTGCGGCACAACGATGATACGCTTAGGTGCGCGCCCCTCCAAGGCGCGCTGCACCGGCTCGAGCGCGAGCACGGCGGCCTCCACGTCCTTGTCGGCGGCGTCGCGGGCCACGGTGACGTCGGCGCGCTTCTTGCCGTTGATCTGCACCGGCAGCGTGATCGTGTCCTCGACCAGCAGGCCCGGCTCGAGCGCCGGCCAGGTGGCTTCCGCAACCAGAGTCTTCTTGCCCAGCGCGGCCCAGCATTCCTCGGCCAGGTGCGGCATCATCGGGGCCACGAGCTGGATCAGGATCTCGCCGGCTTCGCGGAACGCGAAAGCCAGATCGGAGGGCACCTTCTTCGCGCTGCGCGCATCGGCGAGGCTGGCGGAGAGCGCGTTCGCCGCCTCATAGACGTGCGCCACGCAACGATTGAAACGCAACCGCCCGATGTCCTCGCCGACGCGGGCAAGCGCGGTATGCGCGGCCTTGCGCACCGCGTTCGCGGCGGCGCCGAACTCCTTCGGCCGCGGGGCGCCGACCGGCGCCGCGAGCTCGGCGAGCTCGTGGGCGAGCCGCCACAGCCGCTGCACGAAACGGTAGGCGCCTTGCACGCCTTCCTCGGTCCAGATCACGTCGCGGTCGGGCGGGGAATCGGAGAGCATGAACCAGCGCGCGGTGTCGGCCCCGAAGGTGGAGAGGATATCGTCGGGGTCCACGGTGTTGCGCCGGGACTTCGACATTTTCTCGATGGCGCCGATCTCGACCGCTTCGCCGGTGGCGACGAGCGTGGCGCGGCGGCGCTCGCCCATGGCTTCGACCTTCACGCCGGCCGGCTCCACGTAAGCACCGTCCGGCTTGCGATAGGTTTCGTGCACCACCATGCCTTGGGTGAACAGGCCGCCGAACGGCTCGTCGAGATGGGCGTGGCCGGTCGCCTTCATGGCGCGGGTGAAGAAGCGCGAATAGAGCAGATGCAGGATCGCGTGCTCGACCCCGCCGATGTACTGGTCCACCGGCATCCAGTAGCGCTCGGCCTTGGCTTCGGTCGGCGTCTTGGCCGCGGGCGCGGTGAAGCGCAGGAAGTACCAGGACGAGTCCACGAAGGTGTCCATGGTGTCGGTCTCGCGCCGCGCCGGCTTGCCGCATTTCGGGCAGGGGACGTTCTTCCACGTCGGATGGCGGTCGAGCGGATTGCCGGGCCGGTCGAACTCCACGTCCTCGGGCAGCACGACCGGGAGATCTTGTTCCGGCACCGGCACGGCGCCGCAACTCTCACAGTGGATCACCGGGATCGGACAGCCCCAATAGCGCTGGCGCGAAATGCCCCAGTCGCGCAGCCGGAATTGCACGCGCCGCTCGGCCACCGGCCGATTGCCGCGCCGCTCGCGCTCGAGCCGGCGGGCGACCTCTTGCTTGGCGGCGGCGACGCTCATGCCGTCGAGGAAGCGGGAATTGGCGAGCTTGCCGTCCTCGACGAAAGCTTCGTCGCCGATCTTGAAGGTGTTCGGGTCGGCGCCCTCCGGCACCACCACCGGCAATACCGGCAGGCCGTACTTGCGGACGAAATCGAGGTCGCGCTGGTCGTGGGCCGGGCAGCCGAATACGGCGCCGGAGCCGTAGTCCATCAGGATGAAGTTCGCGACATAGACCGGGAGCTGCCAGTTCGGGTCGAACGGATGGATCGCGCGCAGCTCGGTGTCGAATCCCTTCTTCTCGGCCTTTTCGAGGACTTCCTGCGCGGTGCCGTGGTGCCGGCATTCCTCGATGAAAGTGCTGAGCTTCGGATCGCGCATGCTGAGCGCACGCGCGAGCGGATGGTCGGGCGCGATCGCGATGAACGAGGCGCCGAACAGCGTGTCGTGGCGGGTGGTGAAGACCTCGATCTCGTCGAAGCCGGCGGGCGCGCTTCCGGGCGCCAGCGCGAAGCGGATCGAAAGCCCCTCCGAGCGGCCGATCCAGTTGCGCTGCATCAGCCGCACCTTGTCGGGCCAGTTGTCGAGCGTATCGATCGCGTTCAGCAGATCCTCGGAGAACGCGGTGATCTTGAAGAACCACTGGGTGAGCTCGCGTTGCTCGACCTCGGCGCCCGAGCGCCAGCCGCGACCGTCGATCACCTGCTCGTTGGCGAGCACGGTCTGGTCGACCGGGTCCCAGTTCACTTTCGACGACTTGCGCTCGACCAGCCCCGCCTTCCAGAAATCGAGGAACATTTTCTGCTGGTGCCGGTAATAGGCGGGGTCGCAGGTGGCGAGCTCGCGGCTCCAGTCGAGCGACAGGCCCATGGACTTGAGCTGCGTCTTCATCGCGGCGATGTTGTCGTAGGTCCAGGTCTTAGGGTGGACCTTGTTGGCCATGGCGGCGTTCTCGGCCGGCATGCCGAAGGCGTCCCAGCCCATGGGGTGCAGCACGTTGAAGCCCTTGGCGCGCATGTAGCGCGCCACCACGTCGCCCATGGTGTAGTTGCGCACGTGGCCCATATGGATGCGCCCGGACGGGTAGGGGAACATCTCGAGCACGTAATATTTCGGGCGCGGGTCGTCGTTCCGCGTCGTGAAGATGCCGCGCGCGTCCCAGACTTTCTGCCAGCGAGGCTCGGCCTCGCGCACGTTGTAGCGTTCGCTCGTCATTCGAGAGTTCCGCGGCCGGGCGCGACTAGGACATGAAAAATCCACACCGGTCAATGCCTTACGCGGCCTCGCGTTGCGCGGTGAACGCGCGCGCTTAAGATGGTGCGCGATCGGAGCTGCCCTTGCCTGCCGAACTTCACCCCAGCGCCTCGCGGCTCATGATCGTGCGCAGCGCGATTGCCAAGGCCGCGCAACACGCCGGCCGCGACCCGGCCACGGTCACATTGGTCGCGATCACCAAGACCTTCGGCGAGGCGGAGATCGTTCCGGTGATCGCGGCGGGTCAGCGCGCCTTCGGCGAGAACCGGATGCAGGAGGCGCAAGGAAAGTGGCCCAGCTTGCGCGCGCGTTATCCCGATCTCGAGCTCCACTTCGTCGGCCCGCTGCAATCGAACAAGGCGCGCGACGCGGTGGCGCTGTTCGACGCGATCCATACGGTCGATCGGCCGAAGATCGCAGGCACGCTCGCCGAGGAGATGGCGCGCGCGGGGAAGAAGCTCACGCTCTTCATCGAGGTCAATACCGGCGCCGAGCCGCAGAAGGCGGGCGTGCTGCCGGAAGCCGCCGATGCGTTCATCGCGGAGTGCCGCGAGCGCTACGGACTTTCGATCGCGGGCCTCATGTGCATCCCGCCGCTCGACGAGGCGCCGGCGCCGCATTTCGCGCTGTTGCAGAAGATCGCCAGGCGCAACGGGCTCGCGGCGCTCTCCATGGGCATGAGCGCGGATTTCGAATCCGCGATCGCGTTCGGCGCCACGCATGTCAGGATCGGCAGCGCGATCTTCGGCGCGCGGCAACCCACTCCCTAACCCTCGCCCGCAAGCGGGGGAGGGGAAGGGAGGGGGTCTAATCGCCGATTTGAATCACGGTCTTTACCGACAGCCGCGGAAGCAGCCTTCGCAGCGCCGGTGCGGCAAGTGCGATGCACCCCGCGGTCGGGAGCAGCCCCGCGCGCGCCACATGGATGAAGACGGCGCTGCCGCGGCCGGCGATGCGCGGCCGCCTATTGTGGTCGAGCTCGATCACGAGGTCGTAGAGATGATCGTCGCGCCACAGCCGGTCGGCGGCGTCGCCGCGGGACAGCTTGACCGGACGATTGTAGTTGCGGTCGGCGGGATCCTCGCACCAGGCGTCGTCGGGCCGAATCCGTCGCGTGGGCAGCAGTGACGGCGGACGGGGCAGCCGGTCGGCCCGCCACCACAGCCGCACGAGATGAAACCTGCCGCGCGGGGTGGCGCCGTCGCCTTCGAACTTGTTGGCGCGGATGCCGGACTTTCCCAGCGCTACAATGAGCGCGAGCGGACCGGCGCGCAGGATCCCGCGCCTGCCGTGGGTGCGCGCAACCCGCAGCACGGACAAGCTTTTCCTCGCCATTCGCGGTCTTGCCTCCGGCTGCGAGCGTGGTCTACTGCCGCAGAGCCGGGCGGGGCAAGGCGTCAAGGTGCGTTGATGGGCAATGCGCGTAAGATTCTCGTGGTCGACGACGATGCTGAGCTACGCGAGGCGCTGGTCGAGCAGCTCGCGTTGCAGGAGGAATTCGAAACCGAGACCGTGGAGACCGCGCAAGCCGCGCTGCAACAGGCGAAGAACGGGCACATCGATCTGGTGCTGATGGACGTCGGCCTGCCGGACATGGACGGGCGCGAGGCGGTGCGCGTTTTGCGCAAGAACGGCTTCAAGGCGCCGGTGATCATGCTCACCGGCCATGACACCGATTCCGACACCGTGCTCGGGCTGGAGTCGGGCGCCAACGACTACGTCGCCAAGCCGTTCCGCTTCGCGGTGCTGCTGGCGCGCATCCGCGCCCAGCTCCGCAGCCACGAGGCGAGCGAGGACGCGGTATTCAATGTCGGGCCGTACAGCTTTCGCCCGGGCGCCAAGCTGCTCGTGAACGAGCGCGGGTCCAAGATTCGTCTCACCGAAAAGGAGACCGCGATCCTGCGTTATCTCTACCGCACCGGGCAGAAGCCGGTGGCGCGCGAAGTGCTCCTGCAAGAAGTGTGGGGCTACAATTCCGGGGTCACCACCCATACGCTGGAAACCCACATCTACCGGCTGCGCCAGAAGATCGAGAAGGACCCGTCCAACGCGCTCCTGCTGGTGACCGAAGCCGGCGGCTACAAGCTGGTTCCCTGATCTCAATGGCGCTCGAAGCCGACATCGATCTGTTCGCGCAAGTCCCGGCCTTGCGGCTGCTCGGCGCCGATGCGCTCCGCATTCTTGCGATCAGCGCCGAGGCCAAGATGCTCCGGGACGGCGACGTCCTGTTCCACGAAGGCGAGGAGGCGGACGCAGGCTACGTGGTCGAGAGCGGCGCGCTCTCGCTCCAGCGCGGACGCGGCGCCAATATGCGGGAAACCGCGGTTGCGCGGCGCGGGGCGCTTCTGGGCGAGACCGTGCTCTTGGTCGAGACCGTGTGGCCGGGGACCGCGACCGCGCTCGAGCCGTCGCGGGTGCTCCGCATCCCGCGCGGCGTGTTCCTGCGCATGCTCGAGGGCGAGCCGGAAGGGGCGCGCAAGTTGCGGGCTCGGCTCGCGGCGCAGCTCCAGCACACGATCGGGGAGATCGATGCGTTGCGGCCGCGCTTCGAGACCGAGGACGACGAGCGCGATGGCGAGGCGCGGCGCTAGCGCCGCGGGCTCAGATCTCGAAGGTCGCGATCACCGGCACGTGGTCGGAAGGCTGCTGCCAGGAACGGGTTTCGCGCGCGATCGTCATCTTGGTGGCCGCGCCGGCGAGCGCCGGGCTCGCCCAGATGTGGTCGAGGCGGCGGCCCTTGTCGGCCTTCTTCCAGTCCGGCGCGCGATAGCTCCACCAAGTATAGAGCTTGGCCGGCTCGGGCACGAAGGCGCGCATGACGTCGCGCCAGCCGCCCGCGCGCTGGGCGTGCCTGAGCTTTTCGCATTCGATCGGCGTGTGACTGACCACGTCGAGCAGCTGGCGATGGCTCCAGACATCGTGCTCGAGCGGCGCGACATTGAGATCGCCCACCAGCAGCGCGTGCGAGCCGGCCTTGGCGGCGCGGGTCGCCGGGTAGCTCGCAAGCTCGTCGAGGAAGGCGAGCTTGTGGGCGAATTTCACGTTGGTCTCCGGGTCGGGCTCGTCGCCGCCCGCCGGCACGTAGAAATTGTGCAGCGTCAAAGCTTTGGCGAGGCCGGCGGCGCGCTCCAAGGTGACCGCCACGTGCCGGGCGTCGTTGTAGTCGCAAAAGCGGTGGCGCGCGACGTCGGCGAACGGGTGCTTGGAGACCACGGCGACGCCGTGCCAGCCCTTCTGGCCGTGCAGCGCGATGTGCGGATAGCCGAGCTGCTCGAACTCGGCGCGCGGAAAGCGCTCGTCCGGGCACTTGGTTTCCTGCAGGCAGAGCAGGTCCGGCGCGTGGCGCGAGAGCAAGCGCGCGACCTGCCGGATGCGCAGGCGCACGGAGTTGATGTTCCAGGTGGCGACGGCAAGACGCATGCAACGAGCCCCGCGGCTCCGCTCGGAAACGCGCGCGCGCTATTGCAGCACGCGCTCGAAATTGATCTCGAACAGGCGCGGGTCGGGTTTCTTGGTGGTGTCGAGATTATAGACCGCGATCGTGGTGTCGTAGCCCTGCTGGTCGGTGACGGTCCACTGCTTCAACAGATTGTCCTGGGTGCCGAACATGATCATCAGGCGGTGGGTGCCGGCGACCGCGGTCTTTTCTTCGATCGCGACGGTGATGAAGAGATCGTCCTGGTAGACGCCGACCACGTTGGCGTCGCGCAGGAGATCGATCTTCTCGGCCAGCAGAAAGCGGAGCGGCGTCTGCGCGAGCGGATAGATGTCCTGGGTGACGAGCTTGCGGTCGCGCACGGCAACCACGGAGCCGTTGGAGATCAGCTCGACCGGGCTCGGCGGGTCGTATTCGAAGCGCACCCTGCCGGGTTTCAGAAGATAGAGGCGGCCTTCGGAGCGCGAGGCGTCGGGTGCGATCTGCACGAAGGCGGCGATCAGGAAGTTCACGCCGTTGAGATAAGCGTTCACGCGATCAAGCGCGGCGCGCTGGACGGCATTGAAGGCGGTTGCGGTGGGTGCGGTCGCAGGGGCGGGGGTCGAGGCGGTGACGGAAGGCGCAGGAACCGCGGGCGGCGGCGTCGGCACGGCCGGCGTGATCGCCAACGGGGCGATG
>JAHFPN010000103.1:0-982 GCA_023269635.1 Hyphomicrobiales bacterium
CGCCGGCTGGCGTGGTCGCAAATTGCGCCGGCGGCTATCAGCGGCACGCTCGGCATCGACCGCGCGGAGCTTGCGGCGCTGGTGGCGCTGGCTCTGGGCCCTTCACCGGAAACCCCCGCCGATGGCGCCTGGCCCAATGTCGCGCCCGGGCTCGCGCTGCTCGACGGCATGAGCGGCGCGCTCGAATTCAGCGTGGAACGGCTGAAACTCGTTGATCCGGTGCCGGCCGAGGGCGCGCGCTTCGTTCTCAAGTTCGGGCCCGCCGAGGCCGCGATCGAGGAATTCTCCGCCGCGCTCGCGGGCGGGCGCATCACCGGCAGCGCCAAGTTCGCGCGTGCGGAAATGCTCGCGCTCGAAGGGCGCATCGCGCTCGCCGGCGTGGACCTCGCCCGCCTGCTGATCGCGGCCGGGGCGCCCGCCGATCTCGGCGGTCGCGGCGACCTGCAGATTTTCTTCGCCGGCAATGGGCGGACACCGGCGGCGCTGGTCGCAAGCCTCGCCGGCCAGGGCGTGCTGGCGTTTGAGAGCCTCGCGATTGAGCGGCTCGATCCCGCCGCGCTCGCGGCCGTGTTTGCGGTGGAGGGCCCGCCGCCGGACGAGACTAAGACCGCGTCGCTGCTCAACACGATGTTCGCGCGCGGGCCGCTCACGCTTGCCCGCGTCGAGGCGCCCTTGACGCTCGCGGCCGGTACGTTGCGCACCGGCACGGTGCGCGCGAGCGCGGGCGCGGTGCAGGTGGCGGTGCAGGCGAATGTCGATCTCGCGCGCCTGATGCTCGACGCGGTGGTCGAGCTCGAGCTGGCGCCGCCCGAAGGGCTGGCCGCACGGCCGGGCGCGACGTTGCGCTGGCGCGGAACCATGAGCGCGCCCGAGCGGAAGATCGAGGCCGCGGCGCTGGCGAGCGCGATCGCGCTTCGCGCCATGGAGCGCGCGATGCGCGAGATCGAGAAGCGCGACGCCAAGCCCTCCGGCGTTCCCTCGA
>JAHFPN010000103.1:992-8963 GCA_023269635.1 Hyphomicrobiales bacterium
CGATCATGGTCGAGCCGCCGAAGCCGCGGACCGCTCCGCCCTCGACGGTGCGCGCGCCAGCGCCGCCACTGCCGCAGCCGACGCCGCCGGATTCGACTACGGTGCCCGTGTTACCGCCGCCGCTCGACATCAAACCGCCGCCGGGCGCGCTCGCCCCGCGGCGCTGAGCGAATAGGATCAGCGCCGTTCGAGCGTCACGAAGGTGTAGGGATAGGTCGCGCCCTGCTCCTGGTGCGGGCCGTCGCGGGCGGTTTCGCGCCATTGCTTGCGGTCGAAGGGCGGGAAATGGGTGTCGCCTTCGGGCCGGCCATGCACCTCGGTGAGCTCGATCCGGGCGGCGCGCGGCAGCGTCTCGGCGAACACGTCGGCGCCGCCGATGATCGCGATGTCGATGCTGCCCATGCGCTGGGCTTCCTTGGCGGCGAGCGCAAGGCCGGCTTCGAGATCGGAGGCGACGAGGGCGCCCTCGGCGCGAAGATCCGGATCGCGCGAGAGCACGATGTTGGCGCGGCCGGGCAACGGACCGCCCATCGACAGGAAAGTGAGCCGCCCCATGATCACCGGCTTGCCGAGGGTCTTGTTCCGGAAGTGCTGAAGGTCGCCCGGCAGATGCCAGGGCAGATTGCGGCCGCGGCCGATCACGCCGTTGTCGGCGACCGCGACGACGAGCACGAGCGGCAGGGCGCTCACTTCTTGCGGAACTTGTCGAGGCTCACGACCTCGGCGCCGGATTTCGCCGCCGGCTTGGGCGCGGCCGGCTTCTCGGGCTTGGCCGGCGCAGTCTTCTTGCGGGTCGAGGGCACCGAGCCGCGCGGGCGGGTCTCCTCCGGCTCGGAGGCGGCGCCGCGGAGCGCAGGGCGCGACGGGGCGGACGGCTCGCCCGCGAGCTTCTTCGCGGGCGCGGGCGCTGGCACCGGCGGCGCGGCGCGGTCCTGCGCCGGGGCGCTTTCGTCCTTCACCACCTCGAACTGCAAGCCGAACTGCACGGATGGATCGAAGAAGCCCTTGACCGCGGTGAACGGCACGAGGAGCCGCTCCGGCACGCCGCCGAACGAGACGCCGACCTCGAAGCTCGCGTCGCTCACGCGCAGGTCCCAGAACTGGTGCTGCAGCACGATCGTCATCTCTTCCGGATATTTCTGCCGCAGCCGGTCGGAGATGCGCACGCCGGGCGCGCGGGTGTCGAAGGCGACGAAGAAATGATGCTCGCCCTTCAAGCCGTCGCGGGCGACGTCGGAAAGCACCTTGCGCACGACGCCGCGCAGCGCGTCCTGCGCCAGAAGATCGTAGCGGATGAGATCGGTGGGCATTCGCGAATCCCGGCGGAGTGAAGCCGATTTCGCCCGCGTTCGCCAGTGGCAGTTGAAAGTGGGGGCTTCTGTTGCCAGGTGCCCCCGGACCCCGCCTGAAGGTGCGACCCCTCAGGGCTTAATGTCGGTCTTTCAAACCGCGTTACGCGGCCTGAGCAACCGGCGCATAGTTGTCGTTGCCAACTATGTTACGGCCCGATAACGGCGGTACCATCCCGAGCGAAAGCCGCGCCCTTTACGCCCTCGTCGATCCTGTTTCGCCCCCGCCGAAGCCCGGAAATTCTCGGCCGGGTGGCCGGGCTCTGGTGGAGGCGCCGGGTACTGCCCCCGGGTCCGAAGGGTTTATTGCGGCGTGCCTTTATCGCCATAGCCGGCTTGCGCCGGCGATCCGAATATAGGCTTAGCGAGCGGGCGAAAAAAGGGCATTCCTCCCAACCCGGGGCATCAGCGGGCTTGACCGGGCAATCCAAGGGCGCCTCTGCGCGTTGCGGCCCCTGTCTCCTTGCGGCATGCGCCGGCAAGCGCCACATAAGGCGCCACGAAGAAAGGCGGCCCCATGTCCATTCGTCCGATCAAAAGCATCGTCCAGTCGCAGCCCACGCTGGAAGGCGCGGGCGTGCGCCTGCGGCGCGCGTTCGGCTTCGGCGAAACGTCCGAGTTCGACCCGTTCCTGCTGTTCGATGACTTCCGCGGCGACAATCCGGCTGACTACATTGCCGGCTTCCCGTGGCATCCGCACCGCGGCATCGAGACCATTACGTATGTGCTCGCGGGCACGGTGGAGCACGGCGACAGCCTCGGCAACCGCGGCACGCTCGGCGACGGCGACGTGCAATGGATGACCGCCGGCCGTGGCATCATGCACCAGGAAATGCCGAAGGGCGACGCGAAGGGCCGCATGCACGGCTTCCAGCTCTGGGCCAACCTGCCCTCGTCGCTCAAGATGACGGCGCCGCGCTATCAGGACATTCCGGCGGCGGCGATCCCCGAGGTCGTGGACGACGACGGCACGCGCGTGCGCGTGATCACCGGCGAGTTCTGGGGCAAGCGCGGCCCGGTGGACGGCGTCGCGGCGAGCCCTCGCTATCTCGACGTCTCAGTGCCGCCGGGCAAGCGCAAAGTCCTGAAGGTCGACACCCGCGCCCACGCCTTCGCCTATGTGTTCGCGGGCTCGGGCACCTTCGGCGGCGCCTCGGCGCCATTCGGGGTGCTGACCGAGAAGGCGAACGCGGACGGAAGCGAGAGCTGGTTGCGCGAGCGCACCGGCAACCGCTCGCTGGTGCTGTTCGACGCCGGCGACGAGGTGAGTGTGCAGGCGGGCGAGGAGGGCATCCGCTTCCTCTTGGTGTCCGGCAAGCCGATCGAGGAGCCGGTCGCCTGGTACGGCCCGATCGTGATTAACACGCAGGCCGAGCTGGCGCAGGCAGTGCGCGAATTGCAGAACGGGACGTTCATCAGATAGAGACGTCCAAACCACTTTCCGTCATGCCCGGGCCGGCGCACCGATCTCGGGTTTACCCGAGATCGGCACATCAAATTGCGCAAGTCGGCTAAAGCCGACTTGCGTGCGCCGAGACCCGGGCATCCATGTCTTACCATCCCATCCGCACCGACAACCGTGGATGGCCGGGACAAGCCCGGCCATGACGAGGAAGTCTACCCGCGCCCTCCACCGGATTCTTCTCGCAGCGACTGGATCGGTGCCGCCGATGCGGCGTAAGATTTCGGCCTGCGGTACGCGAGTGCCGCGGGCGTGCCTGCGTCCAAGCGCGGGCTTTTGCAAAAGGGGGACTCTCATGTTGAGGAAGCTTGTGGTGGCCGTGGCCGCCGGTGCCTTGATCACGACGTTCGCGATCGTTCCGATTCAGCCGGCCGACGCGGCCCGGAAACGGGCGAAGGTCGTACGGGTAGCTCCGAAGCCGGCGCCGAATCCGCTCGCCTGCGCGGTCGGCCTCGTCTTTCTCCCGATCAAGCTCCTGACGAAACAACCGATCTGCTGATCGACCAACAGCCCCTCATGGCCGGGCGCCTACCCTCGGGCTCGCCCCGAAGGTGACCCGGCCATCCATTTATTTGGCACGCCGGCGAGGGTGGCTACGCCGCCTTGCGCGCGATCTCCACGCGCACCGAGAGCCCGGCGCGCGTCGCCAGATCGATCAGCGTGTCCAAGCTGAACTTGTTGATCCGGCCGCGCAGGAGGTCGTTGAGCCGGGGCTGGGTCAGGCCGAGCCGCTTGGCGGCGGCGGCCAGGGTCGCGCCCCAGGCGGCGACGGCCTCGCTGATCGCGATCATCGTCGCCGCGCGCGCCTTCATGCTGGCGGCCTGCGTGATCTTCATCGAGCAGAACTTCGGCCCGCACATCGAGGAGAAGTGTGCCACCTCGGCGGCCGCAGCGCTATACGCTTTAGGCCACCCTACGCCCGCTCAGTCGCAAGCGCTGTTCTTCAAGGCATTCTGGATTTTTGCCAGCACATTTCATGCGCAGGCGGGTAGCTCCGTTCCAGTTCGGTGGTGTCGAGCGGCTGGTTGTCTTTCACGATCTCCTGCATGCATGTGCAGTATTTCCGAAACGCGGACTCCACGGAACGCGGTTGCATCTGACCGGAGGAACTTTCCCGCATGCGATCGGCGACGCACTTTTCGATCCAGGCAATATCGGCCGGTTTGAGTTCGGCGGCGACGGCGGCATTGAAAACAACGGCGGCGCCGAGCATGGCCAGCGTCGCTGTGACAAATATCAGGAAAGTTGAGGGCCTTCGCTTCATAGATTTTATTCCGCTGGCGGAATCGGCACATAAATCCGATCTCCGCCCTCCCTGAACTTCCTCGCCATCTCCTCCATCCCCTCGTTCTTCTCGTTCAGCTTCGCCGCATAATCGCGCACGTCCTGCGTGATTTTCATCGAGCAGAACTTCGGGCCGCACATGGAGCAGAAGTGCGCCACCTTGGCGCCCTCGGCCGGCAGGGTCTCGTCGTGGAAGCTCTCCGCCGTCTCCGGGTCGAGCGCGAGGTTGAACTGGTCGCGCCAGCGGAAATCGAAGCGCGCCCTTGAAAGAGCATCATCGCGCATCTGCGCCGCCGGGTGGCCCTTGGCGAGGTCGGCCGCGTGCGCGGCGATGCGGTAGGCGATCACGCCCATCTTCACGTCGTCGCGGTTCGGGAGCCCTAAGTGCTCCTTCGGCGTCACGTAGCAAAGCATGGCGGTGCCGAACCAGCCGATCATGGCGGCGCCGATCGCCGAGGTGATGTGGTCGTAGCCGGGCGCCACGTCGGTGGTGAGCGGGCCGAGCGTATAGAACGGCGCCTCGTGACAGACCTCGAGCTGCCGGTCCATGTTCTCCTTGATCAGGTGCATGGGCACGTGGCCCGGGCCCTCGATCATCACCTGCACGTCGTGCTTCCAGGCCACGGTGGTGAGCTCGCCCAGCGTCTCCAGCTCGGCGAATTGCGCGGCGTCGTTGGCGTCGGCGATCGAGCCCGGGCGCAGGCCGTCGCCGAGCGAGAAGGCGACGTCGTAGCGCGCGAAGATCTCGCACAGCTCCTCGAACCGCTCGTACAGGAAGCTCTCCTTGTGATGCGCCAGGCACCACTTGGCCATGATCGAGCCGCCGCGCGAGACGATGCCGGTCACGCGGTTTGCGGTGAGCGGGATATAGGGCAGCCGCACGCCGGCGTGCACGGTCATATAGTCCACGCCCTGCTCGGCCTGCTCGATCACGGTGTCGCGGAAAATCTCGAAGGTGAGGTCCTCGGCCACGCCGTTCACCTTCTCTAGCGCCTGATAGATCGGCACGGTGCCGATAGGGACGGGCGAATTGCGCACGATCCATTCGCGGATGGTGTGGATGTTCTTGCCGGTGGAGAGGTCCATCACCGTGTCGGCGCCCCAGCGGATCGCCCACACCAGCTTGTCCACTTCCTCGGCCACGCCCGAGGCGACGATGGAATTGCCGATATTGGCGTTGATCTTGACGAGCGAATTGCGCCCGATCGCCATCGGCTCGGTCTCGGGGTGATTGATGTTGGAGGGGATGATCATGCGCCCGCGCGCGATTTCGCTGCGCACGAATTCGGGCGTGATTTCTTCCGGGATCATGGCGCCGAGCGGCGCGCCGCGATGATTGCCGCGCTTGAAGCCGCGGGCCGCGTTCTCGCGGGCGATATTCTCGCGGATCGCCACATATTCCATCTCAGGCGTCACGATGCCGGCGCGCGCGTAGGCAAGCTGCGTCGGGCGCCGGCCCGTTTTGCCGACCAGGGGCTTCCTGTCGCTGCGGTCGAAGATCGGAAGCTTCTGTTCCTGGCCGGGCTTCCGGCCATCGTCCTCGGGTTTGGCTTTGCGGCCCGCGTGTTCCTGCACGTCGCCGCGCGCGAGAATCCAGGGCTGGCGCAGCGGCGGGAGACCCTTGGTGAGATCGATGTTGGCGGCCGGGTCGGTATAGGGGCCCGAGGTGTCATAGAGCGCGATCGGCCGCTCGCCCGCTTCCGGCGTCATCGCCACCTCGCGCATGGCCACCTTCAGATCGGGCCGCGAGCCCGAGCGATGGATTTTCGCCGCGCCCGCGAGCGCGCCGGTGGTGACCGAGAAGGGGTTTTTCGTAAGCATTGCGGATCTCCTCAAGAAGCACGGAGACCCGGGGGCGAAGGCTCTGGGATTTCGGTTCCAGTCCCTGCGCCGGCATGACCCGGATCAGGTTCGAAGGGTCACCGCGTACGCGGAATCTCAGCCCTGCCGGGCACCCCTCGGAACAAACCTAATGTGGACCTTTGCGCGCCCGCGTCAATGGCCACGCGGCCAGCCTCTGCGCGGAACGCATGGATGCTGGCAAGGGAATCGCATTGAGGGACGGCAAGGTTGGGCGCAACTCGACGAAAGGCCGAGATTCATGGGGATTCCGAAGCTCGTCGCGGGTGTTAGTGCCTTGCTCGCGGTCACGCTGCTCGCGGCGCCGACAGTTCCGCGCGCGGGCAGGCACGTGTCATCGGCGCAGCAGGCCGCAATCGTCAGTACCGAGGCGGGGCCGCTCGTGGAAGCGAAGCCAACCGCTTTGCCGCCGCGTTCGGCGGTCGCGGTGGTCACCGAAACCGGCAGCGCGCTCACCTGCGCCGAAATCCGCAGCATGGATGAGGTGGAGCTGATCACCGACGATTCTTACTGCAAGTAGTCGTCATTCCGGGGCGCCGCGTAGCGGCGAGCCGGGAATCCATAATCACCGACTGCGGATATGGATTCCGGGTTCGCGGCCTGCGGCCGCGCCCCGGAAGGACAGCCCGAGCGGACACGGTAGGCTTGTCGCGAATCATGTAAGGCTCGCCTTCCGGTTCTGATTCATGCCCGCAGAAGCCTGCCCGCTCTGTGATGCTTCCGGCGCCGTATTGCGGAACGCGCTTGCCTATACGCGGCCCGACGATCATCAACTTAGCCCCGGCCATTTCATCGTGGTGCCGTTCCGGCACGTGGCGGATTTCTTCGACATGACCGCGGAGGAGAAGCGCGCTGTCCTTGATCTGCTCGATCGCGTGCGCGAGCGCGTCGGCGGCGAGTTCGCGCCCGACGGCTACAATATCGGCGTCAATATCGGCGCCGCCGGCGGGCAATCGCGCATGCACGTGCACGTGCATCTGATCCCGCGCTTCCGCGGTGACGTGGCCGACCCGCGCGGCGGCGTTCGCTGCGTGCTGGCGAAGAAAAACCCGGCATGACTCCCTCTCCCCGTTGGGGGAGAGGGTTGGGGTGAGGGGGCTCAAGCTCGCGAGTGCGGGGCGATCAACGCGCCGCCAGCGCGGCGCGCGCCGCGGCGAGGATCGCCGGGTCGAGCTCGAGCGGCGGCACCGCCTGCGGCAGGAACGTGCGCACCGCGCCATAGGGAATACCGATCAGCGCCAGCGCGAAGCGCTCGCGCGCGCGCTTGTCGGCGGGCGCGAGCCGCCGGGCGGCGGCCGCGATGCCGTCGCGCAGCGCGGCGACGAGCCTGGCCGCGCGCGCGCGGCTCTCGGCCGGCGCGTCGTCGAGGAAATCGTCGCGCCGGTGCACGAATAGAATAACGCCGGCGGCCGGATCCTCGCGCGCGAGGAATGGGGTGACGAGCGCAGCTTGAGCCACCTCGTCGAGCGAGCTTGCCCCCGAGAGACGGGCGAGGAAGGCGGTGCCGTAGCGATCCGCGGCCTCGAGCCAGATCTCGGCCAAGAGCGCCGCGCGCGAGGGGACCCGGTGATAGATCGAGCCGGTCGGGACCCCGGCCTCCTTGGCGATGGCGGCGATGGTGGTGCGGGCCAGGCCCTGGCGGGCGGCCACGCGCGCCGCGGCGGCGCGAAGATCGGCATGGGATATACGGGCAAATCGACCCATATTAATATATTAAACCATTTGTTCTAATTATTCAAATCCATCAATTGCAGGGTTCGGTGGCGTCGAAAGAGCAAGTGAAAAATCCTTGTACGATAAAAGAAGTTATATTCTAAAATACAGATTCTAATAATACAGTGTTTTTCTGGTGTTTTGCTACTCGACCTCCGAATTCGCGCCTTGGAAAGCGGCGGGTTCGGCGCTGGAAGCCGCGCCAGCTGCCCCCTAGGCTTCGAGCCGGCGGGCAGCGCGCGCCGGTCGAATCGGTTAGGCCCAAATCGTGTAGGCCAAGCCATGCGCCAGTACCTCGATCTG
>JAHFPN010000226.1:0-1866 GCA_023269635.1 Hyphomicrobiales bacterium
TGGCCGGATGCACGTTCACGTCGACTTCGCGCGCATCGAGCCGCACGAACAACGCCACCACCGGATGGCGGTCGCCGTGCAGGAGATCGGCGTAGCCGCCACGCACCGCACCGAACAGCACCTTGTCGCGCACCGGCCGGCCGTTCACGAACAGATATTGCGCGAGCGAATTCGCCCGCGAGAAAGTGGGGAGACCGGCGAGGCCCGATATTTCGACGCCCTCGCGCATACCCTCGACCGGCACCGCGTTTTCGCGCAGCTCGGCGCCGAGCACGTCGGCCATGCGCGCGAGCCGGCCTTCGGCGTCGGCGCTGCGCGCCGCATAGGTGACGGGCGCGCGGTCCTCGGCGACGATCACGAAGGCGACATCGGGGCGCGCCAGCGCGAGGCGGCGCACCGCTTCGACCGCGGCCGCGGTTTCGGCACGGTCGGATTTCAGGAACTTCAGCCGCACCGGGGTCGCATAGAACAGGTCCCGCACCTCGACCCGCGTGCCTTGCCCGATCGCCGCCGGCTTTAGCTTCGATTTCTTTCCGCCCTCGACGGCGATCTCGACCGCGTTCGGCGCGTCCTTTGTTCGCGTCACGATCGAAAGCCTGGCGACCGCGCCAATCGAGGGCAGCGCCTCGCCGCGGAAGCCCAGCGTGGCGATGGCATCGAGATCGTCGCCCTTGAGCTTGGAGGTGGCGTGGCGCTCAACCGCAAGCTCGAGGTCCGCGGGGGTCATGCCCTCGCCGTCGTCGGTGACGCGCACGAGCCGCTGTCCGCCGCCGGACAACACCACCTCGATCCGGCGCGCGCCGGCATCGAGCGCGTTCTCCAACAGCTCCTTCACGACCGAAGCCGGCCGTTCCACCACTTCACCGGCGGCGATGCGGTTGACGAGGGCCTCGGGCAATTGGCGGACGGGCATGGCGGATGGCTCGACCGAAGGGTCGACGGGAGAATCGTCGTTGCTTTCGACTCTAGCCTTCCCGGCCCCCTCGCGGGAGCCACGGGGCCGACTTCTTCCCGCTCTCCTCAGCCGTCCATGGCGGTATTTTATTTATTCCATGGCGGGCCTGCCGCTGCGCAGCTTTTTGATGCGGGAGCGCCGCTTCTTGGTCTGAATGCGGCGTTCGCGCGATCCGGCGGTCGGTTTGGTCGGACGGCGGGGCTTCGGCCGGATCGAGGCTTGCCGGATCAGAGCGACAAGGCGTTCGCGCGCATCTTGGCGATTGCGTTCCTGGGTGCGATGGCGCTCGGCGGTGATGACGAGCACGCCATCGCGGGTGAGCCGCCGGCCAGCCAGTTTCTCCAAGCGCGCGCGCACCTCGTTGGGCAAGGAGCGCGAGTGCCGCACGTCGAAGCGAAGCTGAACCGCGGTCGCGAGCTTGTTGACGTTCTGGCCGCCCGGCCCCGACGAGCGAATGAAGCTCTCGGCGATTTCGCCTTGGTCGATCGCGATCGTTGCGGTAATGCGAATCATGGCGGCAAGGCTAGCGCATCGCGCCGGGGCCGATCATCTTTCGTCAGCGAGATAACGCTTGGCCAGCAGCTTGCCCTCCTCGACCGCCGGCTGATCGAACGGATCGACGCCCAGAAGCCGCGCGGCGAGGATCGTCTCCAGCATGAAGTGCATGAGTAGCGCGCCGAGCGAGCGCTCATCCAAACGCTCGAGATGGATGGTGCGCACCGGACGGCCGTTCTTCGCGAGCGTATCAGCGGTGGCGCGCGCCTCCGCCGCGACCAGATCGCCGACGGTCTTGCCGCCGAAATCCGGCTCACCGCCCACTTTCGCAAGGCCCGCGTCGATGCGCGGCCCCAGTCCTCCGGTGCCGACTGTAATCAAGGTGAAGAGCTTGTCGGGCCGGCCGGCGAGCCAGA
>JAHFPN010000226.1:1876-2912 GCA_023269635.1 Hyphomicrobiales bacterium
GGAGCTGGCTGTGCTGATCGACGGGACCGAGCGCCGCGACCGGGGTGGCGCCCTTGCCCTGTTTGCCGAGGCTTTCGGCCCAGAGCTGCATCCACCATTTGGTGAATCGCTCGAGCCGGTCGGCATAGGCCATCAAGACCCGGATCGTCTTTCCCTCGGCGGCGGCCGCGACCGACAAGGCGGCGCCGAGCGCAGGAGGCACCTCCGCGGGCGGGCGCTTGGCGAGGATCGGCGCGAGCGCGTCGCGCGCGCCGGCGCGGATCGCCTTCGCATCAAGCCTGGCGACGAGCGCGGGCAAGAGTCCCACATTGGAAAGCACCGAATAGCGCCCGCCAATGCCGGGATCATGGTCGAGCACGGGCGCGCCGTGGCCTTGCAACAATTCGCGCAACCCGTTGCGCTTGCCGGCGCGGGCGGGCTCGGAGAGCCCGATCATGTGCTCGGCGAGTTTACCGCCGAGACCTACGGCCTTTAGCGCCGCGATCGCGGCGATCGTCTGCATCAGGGTCTCGGCGGTGCCGCCGGATTTGGAGATCGCGATGAAGCGGGTGGTGGCGAGCGGAAGCCGCGTGAGCAGCGCCTCGAAGGTCACGGGGTCGAGATTGTCGAGGAAATGCAGGCGCGGAGCTTTGCGAAAGTGGCTAAGGCCCGGCACGCCATGATCGGCCAACTGCACGAGCGCCTGGCCGCCGAGGCTGGAGCCGCCGGTACCGAGGAAGACTACATCGCTCGCCTGGGCGAGCCTGTTCGCGATCTCGGTGAGCGAGGCGAGATCGTCGCTTTTTTCGGGCATACGTAACAGCGGCAGCGCGCCCTTTTCATAAGCCGTGCGCAGACCGGCGAGTGCTTCTTCCGCGCGTCGTAGCGCCGCCTCGAAGGCATTGTCGGGAATGCCGCCCGTGCCGATCTTGCTTTGCAACGCCTGCTCGACCGACTGGACATAGAGCATCGAGATCTCCCCGCCGATGTCAGAGGCCCGCGCGCGCGGCGCGCCTGGCCCCGATTTCCCGGCGCTTGGTCACGATCGAGGCGATGA
>JAHFPN010000104.1 GCA_023269635.1 Hyphomicrobiales bacterium
GCTCGCCGAGCTCTCGGCGCAGCGCGCCCAATTCGACCGCACCGTCTCCGATTGGCGGGAGCGGTTCAACCGAATCAGCGAACAGATCGCCGCGCTCGAGCGCGAGCAGATCGCCCTCGACGCGGCCGAAGCCGGCTCGCTCGAGCACCTTCGCGCCGCCGCCGTCACGGCGCAGGAACGGCTTGCGGCCGCGGACCACAACATGCTGCACGCCGAGGCCGCGCGCTCCGCCTTGGCGCAGGAACTGGAGCTCGCGCGCCGGCCGCTCGCCGATGCCGAGCGGCGCCTGCAGCGGCTCGAGACCGAGGCGCGCACGCTCGCGAAGCTGCTCGACGTCGCCACCAAGTCGCTGTGGCCGGCGGTCCTGGACACGATCGTGGTCGCGCCCGGCTACGAGGCCGCGCTTGGCGCCGCACTCGGCGAAGATCTCGACGCGCCGGTCGATTCCGCCGCGCCCATGCACTGGGCCGGAGCGGAGGTGCCGTCGACCGATCCGGCGCTTCCGGCCGGCGTCGAGCCGCTTACTGCGCGCGTGCAAGCGCCGCCGGCGCTCGCGCGCCGGCTTGCTCAGATCGGCTTGGTCGCCCGCGCCGACGGCGCGCGGCTGCGCGCCCAGCTTTTGCCCGGCCAACGGCTCGTCTCCAAGGAAGGCGATCTCTGGCGCTGGGACGGGTTTACGGTGGCGGCCGAAGCCGCGACCGGCCTCGCGCGCCGGCTTTCCGGCCGCAACCACTTGGCCGAGATCGAGCGCGAGATCGAGACCGCGCGCCTCGAGGCGCGCGAACGCGCGGCCGTGGCGGAGAAGGCGCAAGCCGAGGCGCGCGCCGCCGAGGTGGCCGAGGCCGATGCGCGCACAGCCTGGCGCGCGGCGCAGATCGCGCTCGAATCCGCGCGCGAGACGCTGGCGCTGGCGGAACGCGGCGCCACCGATCACGTGGCGCGCAAGTCCGCGCTTTCGGAAGCGCGCGCCCGGCTGGTCGCCAATCGCGACGAGGCGCTCGCCGCCAAGGGAGCGGCCGAGGCGTCGTTGTCCGCACTTCCCGATCTTGCGGCGCGCGAAACCGAGCTCAATCGGATTCGCGCCGCGCTCGGCGAGCAGCGTACCGCACTTGCGGTCGCGCGTGCGGAAGTGGAGGGGATCGAGCGCGAACGCGCAGGCCGCGCCGAGCGGCTTGCCGCAGTCGCGGCCGAGCTTGCCGCTTGGTGCGAGCGCGCGGAAGGCGCGCGCCTCCGCATCGAGGCGCTGGAGCAGCGGCTGACCGATACGCGAGCCGAGCGCGCGAGCCTCGAGGACGCGCCGGTGGCGTTCCTTGCGCAACGCCAGGCGCTGATGACCGAAATTTCCAACGCCGAAGCCAAGCGCCGCGATGCCGCCGACTGTTTGGCCGAGGGCGAGGGCAAGCTGACGGCGAGCGAGCGGGCGGTGCGCGAGACCCTCGACGCGCTCGCCGGTGCGCGCGAGGAATCGGCGCGCGCCGAGGCGCGGCTCGAGGCCGTCAAGGACAAGCGCGCCGAGCTCGCGCGCGAGATCACCGAGGCCATCGGCGCGCCGCCCGATGCCGCGCGCATCGCGGCGCTGCTCGAAGAGGACGGCCAGTCGCTGGACGTCGCAGCCGTGGAAGCGAAGCTCGCCCGCTACGAAGCCGAGCGCGAGCGGCTCGGCGCGGTGAACCTGCGCGCCGAGGAGGAGCTGAAGGAGATCACGACCCAGCACGACAGCCTGGTCACCGAGCGCGACGATCTGCTCGAAGCGATCAAGCGCCTGCGCCAGGGCATCAACAGTCTCGACCGCGAGGCGCGCGAACGCATGGCGGCCTCGTTCGCGACCGTGAACGGGCACTTCAAGAAGCTGTTCACGACGCTGTTCGGGGGCGGCGTCGCGCAGCTCGTGCTCACCGACTCCGAGGACCCGCTCGAGGCCGGGCTCGATATCGTGGCGCGGCCGCCGGGCAAGAAATCGACGACGCTATCCTTGCTCTCCGGCGGCGAGCAGGCGCTGACCGCCATGGCGCTGATCTTCGCGGTGTTCCTCACCAATCCGGCGCCGATCTGCGTGCTCGACGAGGTCGATGCGCCGCTCGACGACGCCAACGTGGAGCGTTTCTGCAATCTCCTGGACGAGATGATCCGCCTCACCAACACGCGCTTCCTGATCGTGACCCACAATCCGATCACCATGAGCCGGATGAATCGGCTCTTTGGGGTCACCATGGCCGAGCAGGGCGTATCGCAGCTGGTGTCGGTGGATCTGCACACGGCGCAGAAATTCCGCGCCGCTTAAGCTCCGGCTTCGGCGGCTACATCTCCTGCACGGCAACCCGCGCCGCCGCGCCGTGCAGCTCGGTTTCGGGAATATCGTGCACGGCCTCGCGCAGCTTGGGTAGCGCGTCCTCGACGCGATCGACGACGAGATGCAGGGGCCGCGCCGTATGCAGGAATCGCCGCTCGCGCAGATGGTCGAACAGCTTCAGCAGCGGATTCCAGAAGCCGTTGATGTTCACGATCGCGATCGGCTTGCGGTGGCGCTCGAGCTGCACCCAGGAAAGCTGCTCAACCACCTCCTCGAGCGTGCCGATGCCGCCCGGAAGCGTGACGAAAGCGTCCGAGCGCTCGAACATGATGCGCTTGCGCTCATGCATGTCGCGCGTGACCACGACCTCGCGCGCGCCCTCGAACGCGTGCTCGCGCGCGACCAGAAACTCGGGGATGATGCCGGTGACCTCGCCGCCGGCGTCCATGGCCGCGTGGGCGATCGCGCCCATGAGCCCGAGCCCGCCGCCGCCATAGTTGAGACGGATTTTCTCGCGCGCGAGGATGAGCCCGAGCTTCCGCGCGGCCTCGCGATAGACCGGCTCGACTCCCATGGAAGAACCGCAATAGACGCAGACGCTGCGAATTTCAGCCATGGGGCGGATGTGGCATTGCGGTCCGGGAGCGTCAAGCATGCGCCCGGAAGCGCTGAAATCCGCGCGTCGGCGCGAACCCGGCGCGCGGCCCTGGAACCAGGCCAAGAACCGACTATATGAAGAACTCCTCGACGCCGATCCCCGCATGACCCCGATTGCAAACTCGCCCGGCGTTCCTTGCCAATCCACGCGCGCCGCCGCGCGCGGCGCGGGGAGCGCGTGATGCGGCATCACACCAAAACGACGCCGGGGCCGGTGTCCGCGCGCGCATCGCTGTACTCGACGATCGTCCAGCTGTGGCCGCACATGTGGCCGACTGCGCGGGTGGACCTGAAGCGGCGCGTGCTCATGGCATTCGTGCTGCTGGCGGCGGCGAAGTTCGTCACCGTCGCGGTGCCGTTCAGCTTCAAATGGGCGACCGATGCGCTGGTCGCGGTTTCCGAAGGCAAGGCGCCGATCGCGGGCGCGCTGACCGCGGTGGTCGCGGTCCCGGTCGCGCTCGTGCTTGCCTATGGCGCGTTGCGCGTGGCCATGGCGCTACTGACGCAATTGCGCGACGGGCTGTTCGCCAAGGTGGCGCTGCACGCGGTGCGCCGGGTGGCGCTGCTCACCTTCGAGCACATGCACGCGCTGTCCTTGCGCTTCCATCTCGAGCGCAAGACCGGCGGGCTCACGCGCGTGCTGGAGCGCGGCCGGAACGGCATCGAGGAACTGGTGCGGCTCGTGATCCTGCAGCTCGCGCCCACGGTGCTCGAGGTTCTGCTCGTGCTCGGGGTGCTGCTCTATTATTTCGACTGGCGCTACGCGCTCGTGGTGGTCGTCACCATCGCGCTCTATCTCGCTTTCACCTATCGCGCCACCGAGTGGCGGATCTCAATCCGCCAACGCATGAACGAGTCCGACACCGAGGCCAATACCAAGGCGGTGGATTCGCTCCTGAACTACGAGACCGTGAAGTATTTCGGCGCCGAGCAGCGCGAGGCCGCGCGCTACGACCGCTCAATGGAACGCTACGAGTCGGCGTCGGTCGCGACCTACACCTCGCTGGCGGTGCTGAACTCGGGCCAGGCGGTGATCTTCACGCTCGCGCTCGCCGCCGTGATGGCGCTCGCGGTGCTCGACGTGGCCGCCGGCAAGCGCACGGTCGGCGACTTCGTCATGGTCAACGCCATGCTGATCCAGCTTTACGTGCCGCTTTATTTCATGGGCATGCTCTACCGCGAGATCAAGCAGGCGATCACCGACATCGAGATCATGTTCTCGATTCTGGCGCGCGACCCGGAGATCGAGGACCGCCCGGGCGCGAAGCCGCTTCACGTGAGCGCGGGCGCGGTCCGCTTCGAGGACGTGCATTTCACCTATGAGCACGGCCGCGAGATTTTGAAGGGCGTCTCGTTCAGCGTCGCGCCCGGCAAGACGCTCGCCGTGGTCGGCCCGTCCGGCGCCGGCAAGTCCACGATTTCGCGGCTCCTGTTCCGGTTCTACGAAATCTCCGGCGGCCGCATCCTGATCGACGGCCAGGACATCCGCGAGATCACGCAAGATTCGCTGCGCGCGGCGATCGGCATGGTCCCGCAGGACACCGTGCTGTTCAACGACACCATCCGCTACAACATCCGTTATGGCCGCTGGGGCGCGACCGATGCCGAGATCGAGGAGGCCGCGCGGCTCGCGCAGATCGACGATTTCATCCGCGCCGCCCCCATGGGCTACGAGACCGAAGTGGGCGAGCGCGGGCTCAAGCTCTCCGGCGGCGAGAAGCAGCGCGTCGCCATCGCGCGCACGATTCTCAAGGCGCCGCCGATCCTCGTGCTCGACGAGGCTACCTCCGCGCTCGACTCCTATACCGAGCGGGAAATCCAGGATGCGCTCGCCCGCGTGGCGCGCGGCCGCACCACGCTGGTGATCGCGCACCGGCTCTCGACCGTGGTCGGCGCCGACGAGATCATCGTCCTTGACGACGGCAAGATCGTCGAGCGCGGCACGCACGCGGAGCTGCTGGCCCACGCCGGGCTCTATGCCGGCATGTGGAACCGGCAGCGCGAGGCCGAAGCCGCGCGCGAGAAGCTGCGCGAGGCGGGCGAGGACGCCGTTGCCGCGGTCGCGCCCGCGCCGGCGCCCTCCGCCGAGGCGGCGGAATAAGGGCGCAATCCGAATCGTTCGGGGCGAGCCAGAGCTTCATCGGCTCGTCGTCGCTGCGGCACGTCTAAGCGACCTGCGCCGACCCCGATCCTGTTGACTTGGATCAATGCGCCGGCGGCCTAGCCGGTGCATTTGGAACATCAAACGAACAGGGGGAGGCGACGATGGCCTACTCGCCTCAAACGCTCGAGCGTCGATATGTGATCGCCGATTTGGCGCGATCACTGATGGCCTGGGTCGCCAAGTACGCGCCGCCCAACGAGCTGGATCGCGGCGGTGAAGAGGAAGTCGAGCACATCGCGCGCGACATCGGCATTGCGGCCAGCGAGCTTCGAGTCCTCGCGTCCAAGCACTCGGACGCGGCCGACCTCCTGTACCGCCGTATGGCGGTTCTTGGGCTCGACCCTGATGAATTGAGGCGCACCGAGCCCGTCGTGCTCCGCGATCTGCAGCGGCTTTGCTCGATGTGCGAGCGTCGCAAACGCTGCGTGCTGGATCTCGGCGAACGGCCCGCCAGTGCGGTATGGCAGGAATATTGCCCGAACAGGTTGACCTTGTCCGGTTTGGTCGCCTCGCAGCCCGAGCATGACAACCTCGAATCGCTGATTGCGTATCTGAATGCGGCGCGAACATTCGGGCCTGAGAGCGATGCCGTCTCGGAGGGCGACCGCCATGGCACCAAGCACTGAACTCGGTTCCGGCATCCGCGCACAAGCGCTGGCAGGCAATTGGTCCAGTCGGTAGAGTGAACAATGGCATTCGCCGTAGACATGGAGAAGACCGATGCCGAGAACCCGACCTATTAGTTTCGCGGAAACCGCCAAGTACGGAATCCTGCTCGGTACTGCAGGCGGGCTCGCTGAAGTAGTCTGGATCGCTTTTTACGGATCGATGACCGGCACCGACACGGCCGAAGTGGCGCGTGCGGTCAGCGCGGTGGTCGGATCGATGCTGCCGAGCATCTCGTTCGCCGCGGCGCCGGTCATCTTTGGCGTTGTCCTGCATATGGTCATCGCGGTCGGCATCGGCATCGGGCTTGTTCTTGCGTGGAGCGCGTTCACGGCGCATCGGCCGGGCCGCGGCAATGAATACGCCTTCATGGTCGGAGCATTGGCGATCATCTGGGTGTTCAATTTCTTCGTCTTGCTTCCGCTCATCAGCCCGACCTTCGTCGAGCTCCTGCCGTACCCCGTCAGCCTGACGTCGAAGCTCTTGTTCGGCCTGGCGGGAGCGGTCGCGTTCCGCTTCGGCGTCGGCAATCGAAGCAAATTCATGCCATTGCGCGTGCAGGCTCTCCGCAGCGGCAAATAAGGATGGCCCGTCGCCAAGCGATCGATGCGCACTCTTTGACGTCGTGATCTTTCTCGGCGTCCTCGCCGCAGCGGTTGCCAATGCGGTCGGCTTGATGGTGTGGCCATGGGAGGCACTCTCGGCGCCGTGGTCCTTGCCGTAATCGGCCTCTGGGGGAGCCGTCGCGCGATGGCGTGACCCTTCCGACGGACCAGGCGAGGCCGGCGAGCGCCTGGGGAGCACTCGCCGCGCATGACGCAATCGGATGACCGGCGATCGGAACGGACGCGGCCTTCCGCCTGCCTGATTTTGGCGTAACATTCCGCGCGTGAGCGAAGCCGAAGCCCTGTTCGATATCCTGCGCCAATCAGCCGACGCGGACGCGGTCGCCGCCATCGAGCGGCTCGTGCGCGAAGGCACCGACCGCGAACTCTGCCGCGTCAACGCGCTTGCATTCGCGACCAAGAACCATCTCAATGACGACCACGTGATCGGGGCGTTCTTGCACGCCGCGCGGCTCGGCCTGTTCGAAATGTCCTGGAACGTGCTCTGTCCAGGTTGCGGCGGCGTGCTCGATGCCAACGCGACGCTGAAGACCATCCATCAGGGCGAATATAGCTGCGCGCTCTGCGCCGCCGGCTACGAACCCACGCTCGACGAGATGGTCGAGGTGACCTTCACCGTGAGCCCGCGCGTGCGCCGGATCGGGGCGCACGACCCCGATACGCTGCCGCCGTGGGAATATGCCCGTCAGATCTTCTGGAGCTCGGGCGTCGATCTTCCGGACGATGCGGCGTTCGCGAAGCTGGTCGAGGAAATCACCATCGATTCGATAGAACTGCCGCCCGGCGAAAAAGCGACCATGTCGGTGCAACTGCCGACAGAGTTCGTCATCGTGTTCGAACCGGTTTCGCACGCGGCGCATTTCATCGACGTCAAGGGCGAGCCAACGCGCGAACGCCAGAATCTCTCGCTCGTGTTCAACAATGTGCGTGCGCCGACCGGCAAGATGGAGATGCGGCCGGGCCCCTTGCGGCTTTCGCTCGCCAACGGCACCGACCGGCGGGTGCTGCCGAGCGTGTGGATCGCGGGCGACAAGCTGCACGACTTGCTGGGCCGGCGCCGGCCGTTCCTGACCGCGAAGCGGCTGCTCACCAACCAGACCTTCCGCGACATCTACCGCACCGAGACGCTCGACATCGATCAGCGGCTGAAGATCATGAGCCTCACCTTCCTGTTTACCGATCTCAAGGGCTCGACCCAGCTCTACGAGCGCGTCGGTGACTTGAACGCCTATGACCTCGTCAAGGCCCACTTCCGTGTGCTGACTGATATCGTCGCCGAAGAGTCCGGCGCGGTGGTGAAGACCATCGGCGACGCGGTGATGGCCACCTTTCCGACCCCGGACCGCGCGGTGGCCGCGGCATTGCGCATGCGCGAGGGCATGCGGAGCTTGAACGACGAGCGCAAGCACGAGGATCTGCTGTTGAAGATCGGCATCCACGAGGGCCCCTGCCTCGCGGTCATGCTCAACGACCGCCAGGATTATTTCGGCCAGACCGTGAACATCGCCTCGCGCGTTCAGAACCTCGCCGACTCGCGCGCGATCTATGCTACCGGCGCGGTGGTGGAGAACCCGGACGCGTCCAAGGTGCTGGCGAACACCGGGCTCAAGCCGGAAGCGGAAAACGTGGCGCTGCGCGGGGTGACCGAGGATCTGACCATCTATCGAATTCCGTGACCCGATTCCCGGCCGGACGTCGCGTGCCTCTTGTCAACGCGAGGGCATTCCACTAAATTGCAAATCATTCGCAATTGCATCTGGAGAGCGCACGCTTGGCTACCGTGACCGATCAATCCGTGCCCCCGCCGCCGCGCAACTGGCGCGGCGAGCGCGGGGCGCCGTCGCTGCGCGAAGTCTGGGGCTCGATCCCGGTCACCGGCACCGGCTGGCGCCGGATGTTCGCCTTCCTCGGCCCCGGCTATCTGGTCGCGGTCGGCTACATGGATCCGGGCAACTGGGCCACCTCGATCGCGGGCGGCAGCCAGTTCGGCTACACGCTGCTTGTCATCGCGCTCCTGTCCAACGTGATGGCGATCGTGTTGCAGGCGCTGTGCGCGCGCCTCGGCTTCGCCACCGGCCGCGATCTCGCGCAGGCCTGCCGCGACGCTTATCCGCGGCCGGTCGCCTTCGTGCTCTGGATTTTCGCCGAGATCGCGATCTGCGCCACCGATCTTGCCGAGGTGATCGGCACCGCGATCGGCCTCAATCTCCTGTTCGGGATACCGCTCGAGCTCGGCGTGTTCATCACGGCGCTCGATGTGCTGCTGATCCTCTACTTGCAG
>JAHFPN010000105.1 GCA_023269635.1 Hyphomicrobiales bacterium
GTTACCGACGCGGTGATCGTCCAGACCCGAATCGACATGGCGCCCGACGGCATGCCCACGATGGCCTCGCCGCTCACGCCCGTGCCGAACAACGAGCCCGGCGTCTACGCATTCAAGACGGAGCTTTCGATGGCCGGGCGCTGGCTCTTGAGCATCGCGGCCAAGGTCCAGGGCGAACCCGAAACCGTGATCGGCAAGATCACGTTTCGGGCCACCCGGTAGCGGACGCGCCATGAGCCGCTTCACAGCCTTGCTCATCCTCATCGGCGCGCTGCTCGCCGGGGCGGCAGGCGGGTATTGGTACGGCCGGCTGCCGACTCCCGTGTCGATCTCCGCCACGGCATCGCAGCCGGTTACGGCGGCTGCTGACCGCAAGATTCTCTATTACCGCGACCCCAGCGGCGCACCTTATTGGTCGGGCACACCAAAGAAGGACGCAAACGGCCGCGACTATCTCCCCGTCTATGAAGACGAAGAGCCCGCGTTTGGTCCCGGCGGCGAACGAATTGCGGCACCCACGACACGAGGCCCGCGGCGAATTCTCTATTACCGCAACCCGATGGGGCTCGCCGACACTTCGCCGGTCCCGAAGAAGGACTGGATGGGGATGGACTACATCCCCGTCTACGAGGGAGAGGAACAAGATGACGGCAAGACCGTCCGGGTGAGTCTGGACAGAATTCAGCGGAGCGGCGTGCGGACGGAGACGATCGAGGCTCACGTGATCGTGCGGTCGGTCCGCGCCGTCGGCACGGTGAAGATCGACGAGCGGCGGCTAACGATCGTCGCGCTGCGATCGGACGGCTATATCGAAGATCTGTTCGTCAATGCGACAGGCCAGTCCGTGCGGGCCGGCGAGCCGCTGTTTCGCGTCTATAGCCCGCAGATTCAACTGGCGCAGATCGATCTCATGGTCGCCATGCGAGCCGCGCCGCGTGCGGCGACCGGAGCGGACGCCGAGCGTCTCCTCGATGGCGCAATGCAGCGATTGCGGAACCTCGGCATTCCGGAGAGCCGTATCAAGGAGGTGCGCGAAATCGGCACAAGTCCGCGCACGATCGACTGGCCGGCGCCCGCAAGTGGCGTCGTCATCGCCAAGCGCGTGATCAACGGACAGCGCGTGATCGCCGGGGAAGAACTCTATCGCATCGCCGACCTCTCGCAGGTCTGGGTCATCGCCGACGTCGCAGAAAGTGACCTTGCCGCAATCAAACTGGGCACACGCGCCACGGTCACGGTGCGGGCCTATCCGACCCAGCCGGTCGAGGGCCAGGTCACCTTCATCTATCCGGAGCTGAGGCCGGAGACGCGAACCGCTCGCGTGCGTATCGAGCTGCCGAACCCCGACGGACGATTGATCGCCGATATGTACGCCGACGTCGTCTTCCGCGCCGGTGCCGATGAAAATCCTGTCGTCGCGGTCCCGGACAGCGCCGTAATCGACAGCGGCACGCGTCAAATCGTCTTGGTCGCCAAAGGCGAAGGCCGCTTCGAGCCGCGGGCGGTCAAGCTCGGCCGCCGCGGTGACGGCTATGTCGAAATCCTCGAAGGGATCAAGGAAGGTGAAGCGGTGGTTACCAGCGCAACCTTCCTGATCGACGCCGAGAGCAACCTCAGAGCTGCGCTCAAGGCCTTCACCCAGCCCGAGGCGCCGAGATGATCGCGGCTCTCATTCGCTGGTCGGCGCGCAATGTCTTCCTGGTCGGGCTGGCGACCGTTTTCTTGACGCTGGCGGGCCTCTACGCGGTGTCGCGCGTTCCGCTCGATGCGATCCCCGATCTCTCCGACGTTCAAGTCATCGTTTACACCGAATTTCCGGGCCAGGCGCCGCAGGTGGTCGAGGACCAGGTCACCTATCCTCTCACCACCGCGATGCTGAGCGTCCCGAAGTCACGCGTCGTGCGCGGGTTTTCGTTCTTCGGCGTCTCCTTCGTCTACGTCATCTTCGAGGACGGCACTGATCTCTACTGGGCGCGCTCGCGCGTGCTCGAATACCTCAATACGGCCACGCGCCGATTGCCGGCGGGCGTTGCGCCGTCGCTCGGGCCGGATGCGACCGGCGTCGGCTGGGTCTATCAATACGTCGTGCGCGGCGCGCAGAAGAGCCTCGCCGAGCTGCGCAGCATCCAGGACTGGCACATCCG
The DNA here is from genome assembly GCA_023269635.1 of Hyphomicrobiales bacterium. Lineage (GTDB taxonomy): Bacteria > Pseudomonadota > Alphaproteobacteria > Rhizobiales > Xanthobacteraceae > JAHFPN01. The sequence goes on from JAHFPN010000105.1 coordinate 2,145, forward strand.
CTACGGCATCGCCAAGGCGGAAGGCGTCGCCGAGGTCGCCAGCGTCGGCGGCTTCGTCAAGCAGTACAGCGTCGTCATCGACCCGAGACGCCTGCAAGCGCTCGGCATCCCGCTCGCCAAGGTGCGCGAGGCGTTGCGATCGAGCAATCTCGATGTCGGCGGCCGTACCCTCGAGCTGGCCGAGACCGAATTTGCGGTGCGCGGCCGCGGCTATATCAAGAGCCTCGCCGATCTCGAGCAGATCGTGGTCAAGAGCGACCTGGGCGTGCCGGTGCTGCTCCGCGACGTGGCACGCGTCGAACTGACGCCCGACGAGCGCCGCGGCATCACCGAGATGAACGGCGACGGCGAGGTCGTCTCGGGCATTGCGCTGCAACGTTTTGGTGAAAATGCGCTTTCCGTCATCCAGCACGTCAAAAACCGCATTGCCGAGATCACACCTAGCCTGCCGCAAGGTGTGACCATCGAGTCCGTTTATGACCGCTCGGACCTCATCTATCGCGCAATCGACACGCTCAAACGGACGCTGATCGAGGAGAGCATCATCGTCGCTCTTGTTTGCGTCGTGTTTCTTCTACACGTCCGCAGCGCACTGGTTGCGATCATCACTTTGCCGCTCGGCGTCTTGATCGCCTATCTCTGTATGCATCTCCTCGGGCTCAGCTCGAATATCATGAGCCTCGGCGGCATCGCCATCGCCATCGGCGCGATGGTGGATGCGGCAATCGTCATGATCGAGAACGCCCACAAGCATCTGGAGCGGTCTGCATCCGGCAAGCCCAGAATCGAGGTGATCATTGACGCGGCGAGCCAGGTCGGGCCCGCATTGTTCTTCAGTCTCCTGATCATCACCGTATCGTTCCTGCCGATCTTCGCGCTCGAAGCGCAGGAGGGACGGCTGTTCAAGCCGCTGGCCTACACCAAGACCTTCGCGATGGCGGCAGCGGCCCTGCTTTCGGTGACCCTGGTTCCGGCACTCATGGTCCTGTTCGTGCGCGGCCGGATCGTGCCGGAGCACAGGAATCCACTGAACCGGGCCTTGATCTGGCTTTATCGTCCGGTGATCCGTCTCGTCCTGCGCTTCAGGGTGGCGACGATCCTGATCGCGCTTGCGATTCTCGCCGGCAGCCTCTGGCCGGCATCGAGACTCGGCACCGAGTTCATGCCGAACCTGAACGAGGGCACGCTATTCTATATGCCGACGACACCGCCGGGTCTTTCCGTCACCAAGGCCGCCGAGCTGGTGCAGACCCAGAACAAGATCATCAAGTCGTTCCCCGAGGTGGTCTCGGTGTGGGGCAAGGCGGGCCGTGCTTCGACGGCGACCGACCCTGCGCCGACGGAAATGTTCGAGACCGTCATCAACCTGAAGCCGGAGAGCGAATGGCGGCCCGGCATGACGATCGACAAGCTGATCGTGGAGATGGACAAGTCGCTGCAATTTCCCGGCGTTTCCAATGCCTGGACCATGCCGATCAAGGCTCGGATCGACATGCTCTCGACCGGCATCCGCACGCCGGTCGGAGTGAAAGTGTTCGGCACGGATCTAGCCGAGATGGAGAAGCTCGCCCGGCAGATCGAGGCGATCATCCGGACAGTACCGGGCACGACGAGCGCCTTCGCCGAGCGGGTTCTTGGCGGCTACTATCTCAATATCGACCCCGATCGCGCTCAGCTCGCCCGCTACGGTCTCATGGTCGGCGATCTACAGAGCGTGATCGCCATGGCGCTCGGCGCGGAGGCGGTGACAACGACGGTGGAAGGCCGGGAGCGCTATGCGGTGAGCATCCGCTATCCGCGCGACTTCAGGAGCGACCCGCAGGCGATCGCGACCCAAGTCCTGATTCCGACCGCCGACGGCGGAACCGTCCCGCTCGGCCAGATCGCCAAGGTGAGCCTCGCCCAAGGCCCGGCCAGTATTCGCACTGAGAACGCACAGCTGGCGGTCTATATCTTTGTCGATTATCGCGACCGCGACCTCGGCAGCTATGTGGCGGACGCGCGGAAGGCGGTTGCGACGCAGCTCAAGTTCCCGCCGGGCTATTACGTCGTCTGGAGCGGGCAGTTCGAATATCTGGAGCGCGCCAAAACGCGCCTTCAGGTGGTCGTTCCGGTCACGGTCCTGATCATTTTCCTGTTGCTCTATTTGAACTTCCGGCGAGTGACGGAGACCCTGATCGTCATGCTCTCGGTGCCGTTCGCGCTCGTCGGCGGCTTTTGGCTGATGTGGTGGCTCGGGTTCAATTTGTCGGTTGCCGTTACCGTCGGATTCATCGCGCTCGCCGGCGTCGCCGCCGAAACCGGCGTCGTCATGTTGATCTATCTCGACAGCGCGCTCACGGAGCTACAGGCAAAACGAACGGCCGAAGGGCAGCCATTCACGCACGACGATCTCCGCGCCGCGATCATGACGGGCGCCGTCGAGCGCGTCCGGCCCAAGATGATGACGGTCGCGGCGATCATGGCGGGACTGCTTCCCATCATGTGGAGTCACGGCACCGGCGCCGAAGTCATGCAGCGCATCGCCGTGCCGATGATCGGCGGCATGCTGTCTTCGACCTTGCTGACACTGATTGTCATTCCAGCGATCTATGCACTCGTTAAGGGGGTCGCGTTCCATTTTCCACGTGTGGCTTCTTCTTTTTTTCCGCGATAGTCGCTGGTCGGTGTCTTTTTTCGGCTCTGACGGTTACAGTGTCGCAAGGCGTACAGGCACCCATCGCGATCAGGCAACGCGGCGATGCCGATTCCATTGTTGTTGTCAGGATATCAGGCAGGGTGCGCATTCGGCGGCAACTGACGTGCGCGCCCCTGTTTGCTAAGGTCGCGTGCCGAGCGGGAGGGTGCCCATGACCGAGGCGGCGACCAAGCGGCCGGCGCCGGCGACCGAGCGCGCCATCGCGGCGCTCGCCGCGCGCTTCGGCAATAAGCTCGTCACCTCCCAGGCAGTGCGCCAGCAGCACGCGAACGTCACCACCTGGCTCCCGAACGAGCCGCCCGATGCGGTGGTCTACGCCGCCTCGACCGAGGACGTGCAGGCGATCGTCCGGATCTGCGCCGAGCACCATGTGCCGGTGATCGCCTGGGGCACCGGCACTTCGCTCGAGGGCCACGTCAACGCGCCGCTCGGCGGCGTCTGCATCGACCTTTCCGGCATGAAGCGCATCGTTGCCGTGCACGCCGAAGACCTCGATTGCGTGATCGAGCCCGGCGTCACGCGCAAGCTCTTGAACGAGCACCTGCGCGACCAGGGCCTGTTTTTCCCGATCGATCCCGGCGCCGACGCCTCGCTCGGCGGCATGGCGGCGACCCGCGCCTCCGGCACCAATGCGGTGCGCTACGGCACCATGAAGGACAATGTGCTGGCGCTGAAGGCGGTGCTCGCCAACGGCGAAGTGATCTCGACCGCGCGGCGGGCGAAGAAATCAAGCGCCGGCTACGACCTGACGCGGCTCTTGATCGGCTCCGAGGGCACGCTCGGCGTCATCGTCGAGCTCACGCTCAGGCTCGCGGGCATTCCCGAGGCGATCTCGGCCGGCGTTTGCCCGTTCCCGTCGGTGGAAGCCGCCTGCAATGCGACGATAGCCACCATTCAGGCCGGAATTCCGGTAGCGCGGATCGAGCTGCTCGACGCGCTGCAGGTGAAGGCCTCGAACGCCTATTCCAAACTCACATTGAAGGAGACGCCGACACTGTTCCTCGAATTCCACGGGTCGAATGCCTCGGTTGCCGAGCAGGCCGAAAGCTTCGGCGCGATCGCTGCCGAGTTCGGCGGCGGGCCGTTCGCCTGGACGACCAAGCCCGAGGAACGCAGCAAGCTGTGGCAGGCGCGGCATGACGCCTATTGGGCGGTGATGAACCTGCGCAAGGGCGCCACCGGATTCGCCACCGACGTGTGCGTGCCGATCTCGCGGCTGGCCGAATGCGTGGTCGCGACGCAAGCCGACATCGCCGAGATGAAGCTGATCGCGCCCATCGTCGGCCACGTCGGCGACGGCAATTTCCACGTCTCGGTGCTGTTCGACCCCAACGACGCCGAGGAGGTCGGCCGCGCCAAGCGTTTCCACGAGCGGCTGGTGGAGCGGTCCCTGTCCATGGACGGCACCTGCACCGGTGAGCACGGGGTCGGCCAGGGCAAGCGGAAGTACCTTCTTGCCGAGCATGGCGAGGCGGCGCTCGCCGCCATGGCCGCCATCAAGCGGGCGCTCGACCCTGAGAACATCATGAACCCGGGAAAGATTCTCTAGGCGTCATTCCGGGGCGCGGGCGGAGCCCGCGAGCCCGGAATCCATATCCTCCGTGGCAAGTTTTCAGACTCGGGTGGTTACGGATTCCGGGCCCGGCCCACCCAAGTCGGCTCTAGTCGACTTGGGCCTCTTCAAGTGCCGATCTCGGGCAAGCCCGAGATCGGTCGGCCGTCCCGGAATGACGGCAAAAAACCGGGGCTTGAGCCGAAGGCGGCGGCGGCCGATCTTGGTTTCCGGGGATTCGGGCGGGCGCGAGGAAGGCCTTACGTGCAGCACACCCTGCTTGGTCTTGGCCTGCTCCTGATCGTCGCGATCGCGGCGGCGCTCGCCGCGCCCGCGTTCGTGGACTGGAACGCCTGGCGCCTGACGTTCGAAACCCGGGCCAGCGCGATCGTCGGCGCGCCGGTCAAGATCCGCGGCGATATTTCGGCGACCATCCTGCCGCAGCCCTCGTTCCTGCTGAACGACGTGGAAATCGGCGGGCCCGCCGGCCTGCGCGCCGCCCAGGTGCAGGGCATCGTCTCGCTCTGGACGCTCGCGCGCGGCGTGATCGAGGCCGAGGAGGTGGTGCTGCGCCGGCCGAGCTTGCGCGTCGCGATCGAACGCGGCGGGCAATTGCTCCTTCCCCTGCCGGCCCCGCGGGTCGAGGCCGAGCGCATCGCGATCCAGCGCATCGCGATCATCGGCGGCGCGCTCGTGGTCGAGGATCGGATCAGCGGCGCGACCCATGTCTTTAGCGACATCGGCGCGCAGGGCGACCTGCGCACGCTGGCCGGGCCGTTTCGCTTCGAGGCGACCGGGCGGCTGGCGGAGCGGATGTTCAGCCTCCGGCTCAATGCCGGGCGGTTCGGGCCGGATGCCTCCGGCCGCCTGCGGCTTAACTTCGAGAGCGAGGGCACCGCCTTCGAGGCGGAGGGAACGCTTACGGTCGCCGACGCAGTGCCGCGCTTCGAAGGCAAGGCGATGCTCAGTGTGCCGACCGCCGGCGGCACGGCGCGCATCGGCGCCAGCGTGCGCGCGAATCCGGCGCTGGTGTTGCTCGAGGGATTGCAGTTCGTGCTCAGCGGCGCCGAGGTGCCGATCGAGCTTGCCGGTCAGGTGCGGATCGAGCCGCCGGCGCGGCGGATCGACGCGACGCTGGCGGCACGGCGGATCGATCTCGACCGCGCGCCGCCGGGAAGCGTGCCGCGCGGCTTCGGCCCGGCGCTCGCCACGCTCGGCCAATTGGCCGCGCTCGCCGGCAGCCTGTCCTATTCCGGGCGCATCGGCGTGAGCGTCGAGAACCTCTCCGCCAATGGCGGCGTGCTGCGCGACTTCCGCGCCGAATTTCTCACGCGCCCGGATGGATTCGCGCTCGAGCGGCTCGAGGCGCGCCTGCCCGGGCGTGGGCTGTTGCGGGCCACCGGCAGCGCGACCGAGATCGCGCTGTTCGCGGGCGAGATCGTGCTCGAGGCGGAGGAGCCCGCCGGCCTCGTGCGCTGGCTCACCGGCGCGGCCGCCGCCGCGACGACGGACGGCGAGTTGCGCCTTGCCGGCCGGCTCACGCTGCGCCTGAGCCGCGCGCGCGTCGCCAACCGCGCCGCGTTCGAGCTCGAGCTGCGCCGGGCCGAGGGCCTCGGCGCACTCGCGCTGGCCTGGCTCGGGGAAGGCGAAGGCACGCGGCTCGTGCAGCGGGTCGCCGATCGCCTCACCCCCTTGCGCGTTGCCGGGTCGATCTCCGACGGCGGGCCCGGCTCGCCATCGGTGATCGAGGCGACCGCGCGCGTGGCCGAGGTCGATCTTGGCTTGCAGGCCAAGTTCGACCGGGCGGCGGAAATTCCGCTTTCGGAGTCGCGGCTGGCGCTCTCCGCACGCGAGGCGGACCGGCTGGCGGCGCTGTTCGGTCTTGCCCCGGGGCTCGCCGTCGCGGGCGGCGCGCAGCTCGAAATCAGCGCGGCCGGGCCGAAGGACGGCGCGCTGATGGTGACCGCGCGCCTGGCCGCGCCCGGCAGCGAGGTTCGCGCCGAGGGCGAGATCCGGATCGACAAGGACGGACGCATCGAGCCGCGGCTTGCGCTGAAGCTCGACGCCGCTGACCTAAGGCCGCTCGCCGCCGCCTTCGCGCGCGCGGGAGGGACGCGCGCGCTCGCCGTTTCCGGCAGCGCGCGGCTCCTGCGCGTCGATGCCGGCGTCGCGCTCGAGGAGCTGAAGCTCTCCGTTGGCGATGCGCGCGTGAGCGGCCGGCTGGCGTGGTCGCAAATCGCGCCGGCGGCTATCAGCGGCACGCTCGGCATCGA
>JAHFPN010000106.1 GCA_023269635.1 Hyphomicrobiales bacterium
GCCTGTGCACCTCAAGGTCACCGACATGGCCTTACAGAAGGCGAGCGAGCACGACGTCTATGCCGGGCCGAGCGCGCGCTATTGCCCGGCCGGCGTTTATGAGTGGGTGGAGGACAAGACCGGCGTGCGCTTCCAGATCAACGCGCAGAACTGCGTGCACTGCAAGACCTGCGACATCAAGGACCCCAACGGCAACATCACCTGGGTCGCGCCCGAAGGCGGCGGCGGGCCGAATTATCCGAATATGTGACGATTGCGCGCGACCGCGCGCAATCGTCATCCCCGGGCTTGACCCGGGGATCCACGCGACGGTGATACTTGCCGCGCCGCCAATTGGATTGCCGGGTCACCCCCGGGTTTAACCCGGGGGCGGCAATGACGAAGTTAGGTGCATCCATGTCTCTCTCCCCCGCCGCCGCGAAGTCGCTCGCCAAGTGGCGGGACATGGTGGCCAAGCGCGATCTCACCGGGCTCGAAGCCATCGTCGCCGAGGACGCGATCTTCCGCTCGCCAGTCGCCTATCCGCCCTATCCGGGCCGCGCGGCGGTGTGTCTGGTGCTGCGCACGGCCGAAAGCGTGTTCGAGGATTTCGTCTATCACCGCGAGTTCGTCTGCGGCCCCGACAGCGTGGCGCTCGAATTCTCCGCCCGCGTCGGCGACAAGAAACTGAAAGCCATGGACATCATCCGCTTCAACGCGGCGGGGCTGATCCAGGAATTCGAGGTCATGGTCCGCCCGGCCACCGGGCTGATGGCACTCGGCGCCGCCATGCAGGCCAAGCTCGGGGCCGCCGCGGCCAAGCTCAAGGGCGGGTGAATGCGCGCGTTCGCTCACTCGAGCCAAACGCCATGCTGCTTGTGCCAGTCCTCGATCGAGAGCTTCGGAAACCGCTCGTAGCGTTCGTCGTTCGGCCCGAATTGCGGCACCACCCAGCTCGCCTTGTAGCGCAGCATCAGGTGCACGAGCGCCGGCGGCGTCGGCAGCTCGGTGTCGATCGCCGAGGCGAACGGATAAACGAAATCCGGCCACTCGGGATGGAACATCCAGAGCGCGGTCGCGCACTTGCCGCAGAAATGCCGCTGGCCGGTGCTGATCTTGCAGTTGCTGCCGTCGTCGTCGCAGATCTCCGCGTGATAGACGCGGATCGCGTCCCGGCCCTCCACCTTCATGCTCGCGGCCACGCCCATGATGGTGATGGCATAGCCGCCGCCGCCCGCGGTCTTGCGGCAGATCGTGCAGTAGCAGCGCTGGTAGGGCTGCGGCGCGTGCGCGTCGACACTGAAGCGCACCGCCCCGCAGCGGCAGGAACCTTCGAGCTTCATCATGGCGTGCCTCCCGGTATTCGCGGCTTCGGCTCGATTGTAGCCCCGATCCCGCGCCGCTGCCCACTTCCGGCCGACTCGGCTAGTCTCCGGCCGCGGCTGATTCGCGCGGAGCCGCGCGCGGGCGCCGCGGAGGCCGCCATGCTCGATTTCCGGGTCGTGATCGCGGCGTGCATTTCGGGCGTCGCCATCCTGCTCGGGGGCATCGCGATGCTCGCCTCGTTTCGCGCCGCGCACGAGCAGCCGGCCGGCATCGTGGCAAGCGGCCGGATCCTCGAAAGTCCGCGCGCGCCGGAAGTCGCGCCCGCGGCCGAGATCGCCCGCCCGGCCCTGCCGCCGATCGTCGCCGCGCCGGCGAGCATCCCGCCGGCGCCCGCGACGCCGGCTTCGATCGAGATCACCGGCACTATTCCCGCTCTCGCGCCCGCGGTCGTGGAGACTCCGGTAACCGCCCCCGTTGCAGCTCCGGCGCCCGAACCCGCGCCGCAGATCGCCGCAACCCCGAGCGCGCCGGCCGAGCCCGCGGCCGCCACGCCGCTCGTTCCGCCGGCGTCTCCGCCGCTCGCCGCCGTGAAGACCGACGAGCCCGCGCCGACGCCGCAAATCACGCCGGCGCGCCGGGTCCCGCGCGTCGTGATCAAGAAGCAGCGCGCGCGCACCACGCGGCTGACGCCCGCCGCGCCGGCCGCCGACCCGATCTCGCAGCTGTTCGGCGGCATCACCAACCCGCCGCCGCGGCCCGCGCGCTAGGCGCTCGCGCTTCCAGGCAGGTTTTCCGCGCCTAGTGCCTATTCCGGATGCTGCCAGTGAGCGGCGACGCTACTGCCGCAAGCTTTCCCAATGTCGGCGCAGAGGCCTTGCGCCACAAGCGCGCGCTTCCGTCCGCATTTTCCCGGAGCCGCGCAGTGAACGAATTCCTGCCGCCGGCGCCGAGTCGGCCGCGCCGTTTCGTAACCGAAAAAAAGAAGATCGCGCGCTAGAAACCGCGGCTCCTCGCGTCGCGCCCGGGCGATGCGCCGAATTCATGGACGGCGTGTCATGTCGCTTGACCGGTTGCGATCCCTGTTCGATGCGGCGCGCGACCGTCTCAGCGTTCGGATGCAGGTCGCGCTCACCGCCGGGACACTCTGCATCGCGATCGTGACGACGCTGGCACTGGTCGCCGGAATCGTCGCCCGCGGCCGCGCCGTCGAAACCATCGGCGCAGACATGACCCGCATCGCGACCGCGCTCGCCGACGGCCTCGACCACTACATGCACGCCCGCTATCAGCAGGTCCGCGCCTGGGCGCGGCTCGAGCCGCTGCGCGCGCTCTGGGGTTCCGACCCCGCGCGCCTGCGCGCGCTCCTCGACGAGATGCAGTCGAGCTTCCCGGAGTATCGCTGGATCGGCTTCGTCTCCGTTGACGGCCTGGTGCGGGTCGCCACCCGCGGCGTGCTCGAAAACACCTCGGTCGCGGAATGGCCGTCGTTCCGCGAGAGCCTGAGCGGGGCGGTGCTGCAGGACGCCTACGAGACCAGCGTCGGGGGACTTTGCGCCAGTCGCCGCGGCGGCGCGCGCGCCGCTGCATTTCGTCGACGTGGCATTCCCGGTGCGCACGCCCGATGGCCGCGTGGTGGGCGTGCTCGGCGCGCGCGTCGATTGGTCCTGGGCCAACGAGCTCCGCGACGCGCTGCGCAATTCGCAGCGCCTGGCGCCCGACGTCGAGCTGTGGGTGATCGGCGCCGGCGGCGAGGTGCTGATCGGTCCGGAAGCCGGACGGCAGATATTTCCCGATGGTCTCCGCCAAGAGATGCAAGCCAAGGTCCGCGGCACGTTTCTCGACCATGATCGCGGCAACATGGTCACCGGCTACGCGGTCGCCGAGGGCTTTCGCGACTATCCGGGTCTGAACTGGATCGTGGTCGCGCGTCGCCCGGCCGCGGTCGCGTACGCGCGCGCGCACGAGCTCGGCTGGATCGTGCTCATTGTCGGCACCGTGGTCGCGCTGTTCGGCGCAACGCTCGTTCTGTTGGCCGCCGACCAGCTCGCGGCGCCGCTTCGCGCGCTGGCCAAGCACGCCGACCGAATCGGTCGCGAGTCATCCGAAACGATGATCGCGCGCCAGCGCGGCTCGCGCGAAATGCTGACGCTCTCGAGCGCCTTGCGCTCGCTCTTGATCCGCACCGCCGCGGGCGAGCGCCCGGCGGAGGAGGTCGCGCTGAAAGTCGCCGCGCCGTCGCACGGCGAGGACCCGAACGCGCCGGGAGCGCCCGCGGGCAGCGACGCGTTGACCGGGCTGATGAGCCGCGGCGCGTTCATGACCCAAGCGATCGACGCCATGCGCTACTACAAGCGCTATGACCGGAGCATCGCCACCCTCGTGCTCGACATCGACCGGTTCCAGCACGTCAATCGGAAATTTGGCAGGGCTGCCGGCGATGCCGTGATCCGGAGGGTCGCCGCGGTGGTGGCGGACATGGTGCGCTCGACCGACAAGGTCGCGCGCTATGGCGGCGAGGAATTCGTGGTGCTGCTGCGCGAGATCGACGAGGCGCAGACCCGGCTGCTCGCCGAGCGCATCCTGAAGAAGGTCGAGTCCGCCGCGGTGATCCACGGCAGCGACGTCATCGGGGTCACCGTGAGCATCGGCGCCGCCGTGGTGGCGAAGCAGGATCGCGACGTCGAGGACCTGATCGAGCGCGCCGACCGCGCGCTCTATGCCGCGAAGGACGCCGGGCGCAACTGCGTGCGCATGGCCGTGCCGGCGGATCCGGAGATGCGGGCGGCCTGAGCGCCGCGCGCCGCAAGAGCGGCGCCGCTCAGCCGTCCTCCCACTTGCGCGGGCGGTAGAACGTGTGCACGCCGATGCGCTGGATCTTCCGCATCTCGCGCACCCAGGCCGGCCGCACCCAATAGGCGTGGTAGTGCGTGGCCTTGCCGACCTCGGCCAGCCACAGCTTGCCGTCGAGCATGTCGCGCGCGATGCGCTTGGCCTGCTCCCACATGGCCGGCTCGGTGACCACGTCCGGGATGCCGTCGCAGGCGAAGGTGAACTGGCAGGCGAGATGCCGGTGCGCGTTTTGATAGACGACGCCGCAGATGCTCTCCGGGTAATAGCCCGAGAACGCGCGATTGACGACCACCTGCGCCACCGCGATCTGGCCCTTTTCCTGCTCGCCCCGACTCTCGAAATAGATCGCGTTGGCGAGGCACTTGTCCGCCTTCTCGCGCGCGGTGCCCACGAGCTTCAGCCGCTCGGCCGGACTCTGCGGCCGCCGCTCGTCGCCGGTGACGATGCCCTTCTGCACTTGGCTGCCGGTCTCCGCCGCCGCGTTCGGTAGCGCCGCGAGCTTGACGGCTGAGCGATGCTCGAACGCCGAGGGCGGCAGAATGTCTTCGTCGATCCCGAACATGAGCCGCGACACCCGGTAGATGGTCCAGGACGGCAGCATGCCCGCGTCGGCGGGACCGGAAAGGGTGCCGGCCACGTCTGCGCGCGGCACGAGCGTATCGGCGAGTTCGGCCGCATCGGGCGCGAGCGGCATCGCCACGTCGAATTCCGGATTGGGCACGGCTCGCGCCAAAGCCGGCACGGTCGCGTCGATCGCAGGCCGCGGATCGATCGGCGCGGTGATCGGTGCCGCGATATCGAACGCCGGGTTGGGATCGAGCCGCAAGTCCGGCTCGGCCAGGGCCGCCGATTCCACGGGCGCGGGCGGCTGCACGGTGTCGGCCGGCGGCAGCGCCACCGGGCGGAGCTTCAGGAGGTCGCCCTTGTTGGCGCGGTTCACGGCCGGTAGCTGGAAGACTTCCTCCTCGCCGGTGACGTCGAACCCGGTCCAGTCGAGGGCGTCGATCTGACGCGAGATCGAGCCCGTGATGTCGGGGTCGAAATGGACGCGAAACGCGGGAATCGTGCTGCCGAGCGGCCGGGTCGGGGTGAAGGTCGCGGTGCGCAAGCTTGCGAACGGGTTTGAGAGGAAGAAGGTACGCGCGCGCTCGGCGACGCCGGACTGCTGGGCGAGCAGGCTGCCGAGATCCTGGTGCGCGATGCGGGTCGGGGTGACGAAGAAAAATAGCGCCGCCAGCGCCATGGGCGCCGCGGGCGAAGCCCGGCGGCGCACGAACGCGACCCGACGCACGCTTACACTACGCAACACGAACCAGACCCGTCCCCAGAAGGGCAGGCGGCTTTATCGCCTTCTTAACCTTGCAGGTCCGTTAACGGTGGGCGCCCGGCCGGCCGAACAAGAACGCAGGCGAGCCGCCTTGGCCTGCCTGCGTCAATCCTGCCGCGGTTGGCGCGGCTTCCCGGTTTAGAACTTCGCGCCCTTCTCCTGGAAATATTTTATCGCGCCGGGATGGAACGGGATCGGCGTATTGGCCGGGATCTGGTTCTCGAGCGTCATGCTCTCCGCCTCGCGGTGCACGGCGATCAGTTCCGGCCGCTTCTCGATCAGCGTCTTCGCAATGTCGTAAGCCAGGTCGTCGGCCATGGTCTCGCTGACCACGAGAATGTTCTGCACCACGGCAACGGCGTTGTCCGCGGTCTGGCCCGGATAGGAGCCGGCCTTGATCACGCCCTTGCTGTAGAGGTTGTCGTATTTCTTGTTCATGACGTCCACGAGATCGGCGGTGTCGATCAATTTGATCTTCACGCCCGGCGTGGCGGCGAGATCGGTGACGCCCGCGGTCGGAATGCCGCCGACCCAGAAGAAGGCGTCGATCTTGCGGTCCTTGAGCGCGTTCACGGATTCGGCGACCGACAGCCGCTCGCGCCGCATGTCCTTGTCCTTGTCGAGGCCGGCGGCCTCGATCACGCGGAACGCCATCAACTCGGTGGCGCTGCCGGGCGAGCCGGTGGAGATGCGCTTGCCCTTGAGGTCGGCCATCTTCTCGATGCCGGTGCCCTCGATGGTGACCACGTGCATGCGGTTCGGGTAGAGCACCATGAGCGTGCGCACCGCGACCTTGTTGCCCTGGAACTTGTCCACCCCGCGCAGCGCGTCGAGCGCCGCGTCGACCATGACGAGCCCGACCTCGGCGCGTTTGGCGCCGATGAGCTTCAAGTTGTCGACCGAGCCGCCGGTCACTTCCGCGGTCGCCTGCAGGCCGGGCAGGTATTTGGACAGGATGTTCGCCATGCCGCCGCCGAGCGGGTAGTAGACGCCGCCGGTGCCGCCGGTGACGATGGAAATCGTTTTCTGCTGGGCGTACAGCGCGCCGCCGGCGAGCAAAACGCCGGCCGCGATCGTCAACGCGAGGAATCTGCTGAAGCGGTGTTTCATCGGATTTCCTCCCTCGTCATCGTCCTTGCAGTTCGGTCGCCGCCGGAGCCGGCAAGAATCTCTGTCGCAGCAGCAGCGCGGCGGCGAGCACCAGGCCCGCCGTCGCCGTGTAGTCGATATCCCGGCCGATGATGGCCTCCGCCAGCGCCTCGAGCAAGCTCGGAAATACCAACAGCAGCCCGGCGAGCAGGAACAGCGCCCGCTCGATCAGCGTGCAGCGCCGGAGCGCCCAGTTCTGCGCCGCGAACGAGAGCACGGCGAGGCCGGCTCCCGCTTTCAGCGTGATCAGCACGATATCGACCCAGGTTCCGCCCGCGGGCAGCTTGAGCAAGAGGCCGATGCCCTGCGGATCGAGCACGAACACGAACGGCACCAGGAACGCGGGCAAGGTGTATTTCCACGCCTGCAGCGTGGTCTTGTAGGGGTCGCCGCCGGTGATCGCGGCGGCCGCGAACGGCGACAGCGCGGTCGGCGGCGAGACCTCCGATAGGATCGCGTAATAGAAGATGAACATGTGCGCCGCGAAATCCGGCACGCCGAGCTTGATCATGGCCGGCGCCGCGATCACCGCGCAGATGATGTAGGAGGCGGTGACCGGCACCGCGAGCCCGATGATCCAGACGATGAGCGCGGTGTAGATCGCGGTCAGCAGCAGGCTGCCGCCCGCATAGGCGATCACGATCGAGGAAAACTTGAGCCCGAGGCCGGTGAGCGTGACCACGCCCACGATGATGCCGGCGACGGCGCAGGTGGTCGCCGCCGTGAGCGCGCTGATCGAGCCGTCGGCGAGCGCGCGCACGAGCTTCTTCGGCATCAGCGCCGTGTCCCGGCGCAGGAAGCTCATGGCGAAGGTCAGCATCGTGGACCAGAACACCGACAGGGTCGGGGAGTAACCCCACAGCATGAAGACGATGATCGAAATCAGCGAGACGAAGTGGAAGCCGTAGCGCCGCGTTAGCTGTGCGAGCGGCATCTCGGGCTTATAGCCCACGTCGTGCGCGCCGAAGCGGTGCGCATCGAGCTCCACCATGATGAGCAGCGACCAGTAATAGAGCAGCGTCGGGATGGTCGCCATCCAGATCACTTCGAGGTAGCTGATCTTGAGGAACTCGGCGATCAGGAACGCGGCGGCGCCGAGCACCGGAGGCGAGAGAATCGCGCCGAGCCCGCCGGCCGCGAGCAGTCCGCCGGCCGCGTCCTTCTGGAAGCCGGCCTTGGCCATCATCGGGTAGGCGACGGCGCCGATCGTGACCGTGGTGGCGACGCCCGAGCCCGACGGCCCGCCGAGCAGGAACGAGGCCAGCACCACCGTGCGCCCCGGCGCATTCGGGCGGTTGCCCATGAGCGTCATCGAGAAATCGATGAAGAATTTTCCGGCCCCCGAATGGGTGAGGAACGCGCCGAAGATCGTGAACAGCACGATCAAGGTGGCCGACACGTCGACCGGGACGCCGAAAATGCCCTCGAGCGTGATGAAGAGATGCCCGACCAGTCGGTCCACCTCGTAGCCGCGGTGGGTCCAGGGCGCCGGCAGATACGGCCCGAGCATGGCGTAGGCGATGAAGCCGAGCGAAATGAGCGGCACCACCGCACCGATGGTGCGCCTCGATGCCTCGAGCAAGAGCACGATGAAGATGACGCCGAGCACCACGTCGAGTGGGAGCGGGCCGGTTGCCCGATCGGTGAAATCATCGCCCCCCATGATCGCGTAGATCAGGATCCCGACGCAGGTGAGCCCGGCGGCCACGTCCCACCAGCGAATGCGGTCGCGGAATCGGCTCGAAAGGGGAAACAGAAGGTAGGCGAGGAGCAGAACGAATGCGACGTGGGTGTAACGTAGCGGCTGGGTCGGGACGATGTCGTAGGCGGCGTAGAGGTGGAACAGCGACATCGCGACCGCGATCGCGGTGACGATCCTGCCGGCCCAGCCCGCGAGCCGGTTGGTGACGCCTTCCTCGCTCTCGACGAATGCCTCGGCCTTGCGGATCGCCTCCTCGGAGACCGCAGGCTCGGCCGGG
>JAHFPN010000107.1 GCA_023269635.1 Hyphomicrobiales bacterium
CCGCAGCACACGCACTTCTTCTCATCGACCTCGAGCGAGGGCTTGCCGTTGACCATGGCCGGCCGGATGGCCGCCACCGGGCAGCGCGCGACCACGGCGGGGCGCTCGCAGATATTGGCAACGAGATCGTGATTGATCTTCGGCGGCTTGGTGTATTGCACATTGATGGAGATGTCGCCTTGGCCGCCGCAATTGACCTGGCAGCACGAGGTGGTGATGCGCACGCGGTTCGGCATCTCCTCCGAGATGAACTCCTTGTACATCATGTCCATCAGGCTCTTCACCACGCCAGAGGCGTCGGTGCCCGGAATGTCGCAGTGCAGCCAGCCCTGGGTATGAGAGATCATTGACACCGAGTTGCCGGTGCCGCCGACCGGGAAGCCCTCCGCCTGCAGCTTCTGGATCAGCGCCGGCACCTTGTGGAAGGTGCTCACCATGAACTCGATGTTCGAGCGCGTAGTGAAGCGCACGTGGCCTTCGGCGTACTCATCCGCGATGTCGCAGAGCTTGCGCACGGTATGGACGTCCATCTGCCGCTGCGTGCCGGCGCGCACCGTCCAGACCTCGTCGCCGCCCTTGGCGACGTGATGCAGCACGCCGGGCCGCGGCCGGTCATGCCACGCCCACTGGCCGTAGTTCTTCTTGAGCATCGGGTGCATGAAGGGGAACGGGTCGGGCACTCCGGTCTCGTTCGGGCGCCGCGGTGTCGCTTTCGCTTCACTCATCTCGATTTTCCTCTCAGAGGGGCTCTCTTCGCAGTGGCGCAGGAGCCCTTGTTATGCGTAGCCGGCTTGGTGCTGGCCGCGACCCCGCCGAACGAGGTCGCGGGAACTTGGCCAGTTCTTACTCCGCCGCCTCGGGATAAGCGGCCTTCTTGGCCGTACGGTCGAACTTCTTGCGCTCGAAATACTTCTCGGCCTCTTCCGTGAAGTCGTCCGTGCGCACGTAGCTCGAGGTTCGCGGGTGTCTGACCATGTTCGGATCCGGATCGACGCCAATGGCGTCGAGAAAGGCGGGCAAGCCGATCCGGTCCATGGTCTCGCCGATACGCTCGTGCTCGAGCGCATTCTCGGCAAAGAACTCGAGTATCTTGCCGGCAAACTCGACCAGTTTCTCGTAGTCCTCGTCGGTCTCGAGCTTCATGAAGGGAATGATCATCGTGCCCATCAGGTCGCCGACCTTGAGCGCACGCTTGCCGCCGATCAGAATCGACACGCCCCTATCGTCGCCGGGCTTGAGCGCCTTGGTCATGACGTTGAGGCAGTGCATGCAGCGCACGCAGGACTTGTTGTCGACCTCGAGCGTGTCGTCATCATTGAGGCTCAAGGCGCGCGTCGGACACATGGAAATCACGGAATCGATCATGTATTTGCGGCCGAACTTGGCGACGTGGGCTTTCACCTCGTCCTGATCGACCTTCATGTCGTCGCGCCAGGTGCCAATCACCGCGAAGTCGGAGCGGTGGATCGCGTTCACGCAGTCATTGGGGCAGCCGGAGAATTTGAACTTGAACTTGTAGGGCAGGGCCGGCCGGTGCATTTCGTCGAGGAATTTGTTGATGATCGAGCGGTGCGCCTTGATCTCGTCGTAGCAGGACATCTCACAGCGCGCATGGCCGACGCAGCTCGTTGAGGAGCGCAACGCCGGACCGGCGCCGCCGAGGTCAAAGCCGATCTTGTTGAGGGCATCGAAAGCCTTCTGCGTATTCTCGGTCGTGCAGCCCTGGAACATGATGTCGCCGGACTGGCCGTGGAAGGCGATCAGGCCGGAACCGTACTGCTCCCAGACATCGCATATTTTGCGGAGGATATCGGTGCTGTAGTGATAGCCCGCCGGCGGTTGAACGCGCAGCGTGTGGAACTCCTTCGAGGCCGGGAACTTGTCGGCGACCTCCGAAAAGCGCGGGATGATGCCGCCGCCGTATCCGAACACCGAAACCGTGCCGCCCTTCCAATAGCCGAGCCGGTTCGCATACGAATGCTCAAGCTGGCCAAGCAGATCGTTCATCATTGGCGCGTACTGCTTGTCCTTCGAGTCGCGCAGCCGCTTCAAGCCGGTGACGAAGCTCGGCCACGGACCCGACTCGAGTTGATCGAGGTGAGGAGTGGGATGAACCTTGCCTTCATCTTTTGACATGTCGGTCCCTTTCCCGTTCGCGGTCTTGGCGCGCGATGCCATGCTCATGATGAATTCAGGCCACGAAATGCCACTGCCGGAATCGCGCAGGCCGATTGTTACGTCTCCTTGTTGCATGACAGCATTCCTCCTGGCTCTGCAACCGTGACCGAAACCTTGGCCTGCGCCTTGCGGTGGATCGATCGCGTGCCGCGAGGCGGGTTTGGGTTGGCTCAGCGCAATGGAGCACTTTGCTCCAGAGATACGGTTCGTCCTCTCGGCAGCGGATCAGGGCAAATAATGCTTTTCACTCTACTGAACTGACGCGTTTCTTTGTACAAGATGAATCATATCCGAAAAACCGAATATTTGAAAGGGCCCCTGTGTTGTGCTATGCAGGATCAACAAAGCCCCATTGGGGACCCGCGCCGGCATCAGCGGAAAATTGTTTCTTGAAACCGCACGCTGCTCGCGCCGCGAAAGCTACGGTTGCGATGAAACGGTGCCATCCGAGCGCCCGGGACGACTCGACGCGCGTCCGAGGGACGTAACTGGAGGGCGCGCGGGGCCGCGTGGTCGTGCCCGAGCCTTCCAAGCGCTGCGCGACACGGCAGTCGCAAAGACCATGGTGCGGGCATGATGCAGGCTTACGGAACCGCTCCCGCTGGATCGTGGCTATCGGTCCCCGGCGGCTCGGTTTTCTCCCTCGAAGACGATCGGGCGTACCTGCGCTGGCGAGATGCCAAGCTGGCCGGTTATCCACGCTCGCCGGACGAGCTGACGGTCGAGGTGTCGGCGCTTGCCGCACCGACCCGCGCGGAGACGGAGACGGTACTCGGCGCGTGCCGGCGGGCCAACATGTGTCTTTATCGCAGCCGCCAACATTTGGGCGATGCACAAGGAACGCGCCGGGCCCTCGCCGCCTTCGCCCGCCATTTCGGCTTGACTCGTTTCGAGGCCCACCGTTCGGCGGACGACGACGGCATCGTCGCCCTTGAAGTTGTCGCGAAAGGAGATCGGCTCGGCTACATCCCCTACACCAACCGCGCCATCGGCTGGCACACCGATGGCTACTATAATTATGAAGGACCCGCGCGGATGATCCGCGCCATGTTGCTGCACTGTGTCCACAGCGCCAGCGAGGGCGGCGCGAACGGCCTGCTCGACCATGAGATCGCCTATATCCGCCTCCGGGACGAAAACCCCGATTTCATCGCCGCCCTCATGCACCCCAAGGCGATGACCATCCCCGCCAACGAGGAGGCGGATGGGAAAGTGCGGGCCCAGAACACGGGGCCAGTCTTCGTCCTCGACGCTGACACCGGCGCTCTCACCATGCGCTATACCGCCCGCAAGCGGAACGCCCGTTGGCGCGAAGACGCTGCCACGCAGGCCGCCGTGCGCGCCCTCGACTGCCTGCTGAGCGAGGACCCGCTCATCATGCGCGTCAAGCTCGAGCCCGGCGACGGTGTCATCTGCAACAATGTCCTGCACGACCGGATCGGCTTCGAGACCGGCGCGAGCTCGCAGCCCGGAAGGCTTCTCTATCGCGTCCGTTCCTATGATCGCATCCGCGCCACGGAATCGGCCGCCCGCGCCGCGTGATGGCGCGTCATGCCATCCCCGGATCGGGACGATGGCCGGGGGCCGGTCGGCGCCGCAAGGGAGGAAGAAGGGATGAGAGACAGCAGCCTCGGTGATGGCCTGATCAAGGTCAGCGACCTCATCATCGAACATCCCGAGGTCCAATCCTTCCAGGACCTGAAGCGTCTGGTGATGACGGCGGCCAAGAGCGGCTATCGATTTCTGCAGTTCGACGTGAAGCCGGACTTCACCGACACGCCGCGCAACTGGGACTTCGTCCTTGAGAGCGCCTTCTATTTGGGAGACAGAGCCGAATCGTGAGCGGGGACATCAAGACGCGCATTTCGATCATCGAGGCGCCGTATCGCCGCGAGATCTGGCTGGACGACGTGGCGTTCGAGAGCGGCATGCGGCTCCTGCGCGTCACGATCAAGGAGGGTCCGCGCTTCACGCAACTCGACCTTGACGCGGCAACGGCCGAGCAGTGGGGCAGGACCATGATGGATTGGGCGCGCCGCGCTAAAGAGGGCGCCAAATGACAGCCCTCGCTGGTATGTCACCCGAGCGGGCGCGGTTCAACGCCGACGCGCCTCGAGCGGTTGGCAGAGCGCCGCGCCGACCGCGACGACACGGCCGCTCATCCGGTGCTCCACGCGAGCGGCTTTCTCATGCCGGCGATCTTGCAAGCCTGTTTCACATAGCCATACGGGAAGAGCTCGAAGAGGCGCGCCCGACCGGCCTCTCGATCGCCGGCCAGGAATTTCATGACATGGCGCGCATCGACTGCCACGCCGTGTTGGTCGAGCCATCCACGCATGAAGCGGATTACCTTCCAGTGCTCGTCCGTCAACTCGATGCCTTCGCTTCGCGCGACCTTTTCCGCGAAGTCCTCGGTCCAATCCGCGGGATCGACGAGATAGCCCTCCGCGTCGGTCGCGGCCGAGCCGCTATGAGCATCGCGAGCCATGCCAGACATCCGGATTTCAGCGTAGAGGGCCACGACGATCGAGTTCGAATCGTGTGGCCCGCCATGCGCCAAATCGATGATAAAATATCACGGGTTTCGGAACCGCGGCGTTCGACCGAGATCAACAGACGAATGCCCTCGGCTCTTCGGCAGACCGTTGGTCGTGGTGTTCACAATCGCGTGCAAACTTTGGCGCTGCGTGGGGTATTGGGAGCTGCTCATCGTTTCCGCCCAGGCCTTGCTCATATTGATCGCGCAAGCCGCTCAGCAGGCGAGCCTGCATCGCTGGTAGTAGGATGATGGATCAGCTTCCGGTCTTCTTCAACGTGGCGGACCGATGGGTCGGCGTGCTGGGCGGCGGCAGCGCCGCATCGCGCAAGGCCGAGATCGCCATGCGGGCGGGGGCACGGGTCAAGGTCTTCGCCGCGCAACTCTGCGAGGAGCTCCATGAGCTCAAGGCGAACGAGCGCTTCAGCCACCTGCCGCGTGCGCCTCTCGTCCGGGACCTTGAGGGATGCGTGCTCTTCTACTGCGCTTCCGAGAACGTCGAGGAGAACCGGAAGGTGCAAGCGCTCGCAAGAGCTGCCCGGGTACCTTGCAACGTCGTCGACATGCCCGAGCTGTGCGATTTCACGATGCCGTCCATCGTCGACCGCTCGCCTGTCGTAATTGCCGTCTCTACGGCCGGCACCTCGCCGATCCTCGGGCGCATGATCAAGGCGAGGCTCGAGACCATGCTGCCGGCGGCCTACGGCCAGGTCGCCGCCTTCGTCGGCCGATACCGAAAGCGTGTCGGAAGCGTGCTCAAGGACTTTCGACAGCGGCGATACTTCTGGGAACGAGTCCTCGAAGGGCCGGTGGCCGATCTGGTCCTCGCCGGCCACGAGGCCGAGGCGGCCGCGGAATTTGACGCTCAACTCGAGGCCGTCGCCAAGGGCGCCGAGCACCAGCAGAAAGGTGAAGTGTATCTCGTCGGCGCAGGCCCGGGCGATCCCGATCTTCTGACCTTCAAGGCGCTCCGGCTGATGCAGCGCGCCGATGTCGTGCTCTACGACCGGCTCATTGGCGACGGCATCTTGAACCTCGTGCGTCGCGAAGCCGAGCGCATTTACGTCGGTAAGCTGCCGGAGGAGCACACCGTCCCGCAGGATGAGATCAGCCGCATGCTGCTTCGGCTGGCGCAGCAGGGCAAGCGCGTGCTCCGGCTCAAGGGCGGCGATCCTTTCGTGTTCGGTCGCGGGGGAGAAGAGATCGAGCTGCTCGCCGAGGCGGGCATCCCGTTTCAAGTCGTGCCGGGCATTACAGCCG
This sequence comes from Hyphomicrobiales bacterium, assembly GCA_023269635.1. Taxonomy (GTDB): domain Bacteria; phylum Pseudomonadota; class Alphaproteobacteria; order Rhizobiales; family Xanthobacteraceae; genus JAHFPN01. The sequence continues at coordinate 5,975 of JAHFPN010000107.1, forward strand.
CGTCCGGCTGCGCCGCCTATGCGGGAATCCCCCTGACCCACCGCGATCATGCGCAGGCCTGCGTGTTCGTCACCGGCCACACCAAGGACGGCCGTCACGACTTCGACTGGAAGACGTTGCTGCAGCCGCGCCAGACGGTGGCGGTCTATATGGGTCTCGCGCATCTCGCCGAGCTCACCCGCGCCTTTATCGACCGGGGCGCTGCCCCGTCATTGCCTGTAGCCCTGGTCGACAACGGCACGCGCCCCAATCAGCAAGTATTGATCGGAACGCTCGACACCGTGGCGGAAAAAGCGGCCAAGGCTGGCGTCAAGGGTCCGGCCATCCTCATCATCGGATCGGTCGTGCGGCTGCGCGAGAAGCTCGATTGGTATGTCCCGGAGCAGCAGGCGAGCGGGGCCAAACCGACGGCAGCGAGAAATGCCGCGATCACCGAGCCCGCAGCCGAGTAGGTTGGCGTCTGGCCGATTTCAACTTTGATTCAGGTCAACGCTTCACCAATCGGTGCAGCTTATTTTTCAATGATATCAGGTTGGGAGTTGAGCCATGACGACAATCGACAAGCCGTGGCTTGAGCGCCGGTGCGCGCGTGTTCGCGCCCCCAATCATTGGAGAGCGCAGGCCAAGCGATGGATGTCGGCGCTTGTCGCCGCAGCATTCGCCGTTACCGCTGCGTCCGCAAACGCCGCGGAAGCTCCTGTTCGGGTCTACGCGGTGAAGAATAGTTTCGCGAGCACCAAAGAAGAGGTGGTCGACGCCATCATCAAGCGCGGTCTGGTGGTCGACTACACCGCCCACGTTGGCGCCATGCTGGCGCGAACCGCCAAGGACGTGGGTGCAACCAAGACAATCTACGGCGATGCGCAGTCGGTCCAGTTCTGCTCGGCAACGCTGTCGCGGCGGACGATGGAAGCCGATCCCGCCAACATCGCCTTCTGCCCGCATGTTATTTTCATATATGCGCTGCCCGGTTCACCGGAAGTGACCTATGTCGGCTATCGTCCGCTGTCGCGCCCCGGGTCGAGACAATCGACGGCGGCGATCAATGCCGTCAACGCGCTGCTCGACGGCATCGTCCGCGAGGTGGCGGGAAAGAAATAACGACACCGGTTGCGGGCTGGGCGTCCGGCTCGCCTGCCGGGGCGAGGACGTGGAGATACACTCATTCATGGGCCAGAAAAACCGGCGACCCGCGCCCACGGGTCCTTTTTTGAGGAGTTGGCTGTCGCTAGGTGTCCGGCCACGTTCGCGCAGCGCCTGCTCGCCGCTGTCGTCCGGTTCATGGACAACATGCATGTAGCGGCAATTCGCGAACCGGCGCTCGGTCGGTTGATATGCCGACCGTCGTGGCAGAGATGTCCAAGCCGCTCCTTGAAGCGAGTTTCCGATTCGCCGCTTCCGCCGCGTCCTGCCGAATTGCGAAAATCGCAATCGCTTCGGGTGCTTAGAACCCGCGCGCGACCCTGCGAATGTGAAAAACTCAATCGAGAGCCGCTCCGACTCCGTTAATCTAGTAATCTAGTAATCTAGCTTCGAATCCTGGTCCCCCAGCCGCCGGATTTCCGTGCGCTTGGTTTCCTGCCACAGCGGATGCGCTAATTCGCTTGCGACTGAAGCGCGAACGTCACATCATTAAATTTATGCTCTGCAAGGAGCATGTCGCTTGCACCGGCTTGGTGCCGGCCGCGCGCTTGGGAAGGAGTCCGCAATGAAAGCTCTTCGCGTTTGCACGGCCTTCGCGTTGATGGCCCTGGCCGGCCCGGCTTGGGCCTTGGAGATTTCCAGTCCGGCCATCGGCAAGGACAAGATCATCCCGGACAAGTACACGGCCAATTCCTTCGGCTGTAACGGCCAGAACATCTCGATTCCGCTGGTCTGGAAGAACGTGCCGAAGGACGCCAAGAGCCTGGCCTTGACCATGTACGATCCCGATGCGCCGACCGGCAGCGGATTCTGGCATTGGCTCATCGTCAATATCCCGGTCGCGACGACCAGCCTGCCGGAAAACGCCGGCGTGGCCGAAAACAAAAATCTGCCGGCCGGGTCGGTGCAGGCGCGCAATGACGCCGGCACCGCCACCTATTTCGGCCCGTGCCCGCCGAAGGGCGACAAGAAACACCGCTATATCTTCACGATCTTCGCGGTGAAGACCGACAAGCTCAATATAGATGCCAATACCTCGGGCGCAGTCGTCGGCTTCATGCTGCATTTCAATACCCTGGCCAAGGCGAGCGTCACCTATCGCTACGGAAGGTAGAAACTGCCGGGCGGTGCGGCCTGAACGAGTAGCGCGGGGCGCAGGAGATCGCCCGCCGCCGATTGCGCCTTGGCCCCCTCCGCCGTTTAATGGGCCATGAGCGACCGGCCGCCGCCTCCGCCCGCGCGCCCGCATATCGCGCCCGTGCATTCGCGCGAGGAGCTGATCTTTCTGCTCTCGCGCGCCTCCGAGCTCGAGCACGGCGTCGCCTGCATCTATCTGTTCGCCGCCTATTCGCTGAAGAGCGACGCGAGCGAAGGTGGGATGACACCGCTAGAAGCGGAGATCGTCCGCCGTTGGAAGCGGAAGCTCGTCGCCGTCAGCGTCGAGGAGATG
>JAHFPN010000108.1 GCA_023269635.1 Hyphomicrobiales bacterium
CGTTGCCATGGCGTATCCCCGTTCCGAATCGCCGCAAATCCCGGCCACCGTGGGCGGGACATCGTTAATTTTTCGGTAACGAAATCGCCGGCAGGGCCGGCGGGATTAGCGCTGGCGCGGCCAGAAATGCACCGGCGGGCCGTAATAGCCCTGACCGTAATAATGAGCGCAGATGAAATTGATGAAATAGCCGGGCGCGCGCACGCCGTCGGTGACGCGCGCGAACTTGCCCCAGCGCGCGCAATGTTGGCCGGCGAGCTCGGCGGCCATCTCCTCGTTCGCCGGCGACCACGGAATGATCCCGCCGGTGTCGTTGCCGCGGACGCCCGTCCCGAAGCCGCCGAACAGGAAGAAGAACAGCACGAGCGAAGCTGCGAGCGAGGCAAGCGGTCTCGGCATCGTCCGTCTCCTGAAAGTCCCCCAACGGGGCCTGCGGTAACGAGCCATTCTAGCCCGAGGCTCTGCCGCCCGACCAGCGCCGCAAGCGAATGGGGACAAGTGAGGCCGCGAGCGGCTATGGTCGCGCCATGACGGAAATTCCCTATCGCAATGCGCTGATCGTCGGCGCCGGGGCGGGCTTGAGCGCCGCGCTCGCCCGCGCCTTCGCCAAGGCCGGGATCAAGGTCGCGCTCGCCGCGCGCAGCATCGACGATCTTGCCGCCTTGGCGAAGGAGACCGGCGCCAAGCCGTTCGCCTGCGACGCGGTCAAGTGCGCCGACGTCGATGCGCTGTTCGCCGCGGTTACTAGCGCGATCGGCGAGCCGGAGGTGGTCGTCTATAACGCGAGCTATCGCACGCGCGGGCCGTTCGTGGAGCTCGACCCGGCCGAGGTCGAAAAGACGCTCCAGGTCGCCGCCTTCGGCGGCTTCCTGGTGGCGCAAGCGGCGGCGAAGCGCATGCTGGCGGGCGGGCGTGGCGCGATCCTGTTCACCGGGGCGTCCGCGAGCATCAAGGGTTATGCCCAGTCGGCGCCGTTCGCCATGGGCAAGTTCGCGCTGCGCGGGCTCGCCCAATCGCTGGCGCGCGAGCTTTCGCCGCTCGGCATCCACGTCGCCCATTTCGTGATCGACGGCGGGATCAGGAGCGCGCGCCGCCCCGACCCGGCGGAACGGCCCGATTCCATGCTCGATCCCGACGCCATCGCCGCGAGCTACCTGCACGTGCTGGCGCAGCCGCGCAGCGCCTGGAGCTGGGAGCTGGAGCTGAGACCCTGGGTTGAGAAATTCTGACGGCGCGCGATATGCTAGAATTCATGGGCGTCGCGCATGGGCGCGGCATGGGGAAGGGGGGAAGCAATGAAACTCAACCAATTCCTCGTCATCGCGGCCATCATCACGGTGCTGTTCGGGATCGGGCTGCTGCTGTTTCCGGCCGAGATGGCGGCGACCTACGGCACGACCTTCAATGCCGGCGGCACGGTGGTGGCGCGGATCGCAGGCTCCTCGTTGATCGGCCTCGCGATCATCGTCTATTGCGCCCGCGACCGGAAGGGCCCGGAAATGCTGCGCGGCGTGCTCACCGCGGGACTGATCACCAACGCGCTCGATCTTTTGATCTCGGGCCAGGCCACGATGGCCGGCGTGATCGGCAACAGCATCGGCTGGGCCACGGTGGCGCTGCACCTCGTGCTCGGCGCGGGCTTCGCCTACTTCCTGCTCGGCAAGCGCTGACCGGAGCAAGACAACCAATCCAGGGAGGCAATCATGCAAAGCAGCCTATTCTTAGCCATCGTCGCAATCATTTTCGCGATCTTCGGCATCGGCCTGCTGGTGGCGCCGTCGGAATTCATGGCCGTGTACGGCCTGAGCTTCAACGCCGCCGGCGTGCTGATCGCGCGCGTGTTCGGCACGGTGGTGATCGGGCAAGCGATCATCTACTGGGCCGCGCGAAACGCGGGATGGTCGGACCTGTTGCAGGCGGTTCTCTACGCCGGCGTCATTTCCAACGCGCTCGACGTGATCCTGGCCTATTATGGAATTTCGATCGGCGTGCTCAATTCCATGGGCTGGGCGCTGGTGGTGCTGCACGCGCTGTTCACCATCGGCTTCGCCTATTTCGCGTTCGGCAAGCGCTAGTCCGGCCCTGGCCGCCGATCACGGATGCGTTGCGCGGCGAGTTCGGCCGCGGGCGACGGCGTTGCTCGCGCACCAGCGCGCGGTGACGAATTCCTTGGCTGGGCGATCGTGGCGCTGCACGTGCTGCTGCCAATCTGCCCAATGGTGTGGACTTGGCAACGCGATTGTAGCATTAATTGGTTGCAACCTTCTCGGGCGTCTGAGGATATTCCGTGGAAAAGCAAAATATATCGGTGACTTAGGGAGCATTAGCTTGCTTCAGCCGGGCGCCGGGGCAAATTCAAAGGCAATAACATACCGCCTGGTTCAGCAAATCCAAAATGAAGGCGGTTGGGGGAGGATGCCATGCCGATCTACGTGACCCAGGGAAGCTTCACCCGCGACGCCATCAAAGGAATGGTGGCCAAACCGGAAGATCGCGCGGCGGTCGTTGCCGAGCACTTGCGGCGTGTGGGCGGCCGGCTGCTCGGATATTACTTCGCGCTCGGCGAGTACGACTTCATGGTGATCTCCGAAGCGCCCGGCAACAAGGAATATTCCTCCGCGCTGTTGGCCGGGATCGCCGGCGGCGGCATCACGGACGTGAAGACCACCGTCGCCATGACCTCGCTCGAAGCCAAGACGGCGCTCGCCGAGGCGGCGATGCTGTCGGGCTCGTTCCGATCCGCCGGGTCGGCGTGACGCGGGGATCGGGCTCGAGCTCCCCGGGCAACGCGCACTCATCGGTCGTGCCCTTGCGGGTCGGCCTGCCGACGGGGGAATATCGAAAACCGCAGGGCGTTTGCGGGATTGACGGGACTCGGTCCCGCTCGGGAGGTACGGTCATGATCGTGTGGCGTCGAATTCTGGCGATCTCGCTGTTCGCCCTGATGCTGGTGGCGCCGGCATCGAGCCCGTCGGCGCAGACTTATCCATCGCGGACCATCACCTTCGTCGTGCCGTTCCCGGCCGGCGGCTCCGCCGATACGATTATCCGCCTCATCGGTTTCCACCTTTCCGAGCGCTGGCGCACGCCGGTCGTGGTCGAGAACAAGCCGGGCACCGGCGGCAATATCGGCCAGGAGGCGGTCGCCAAGGCGGCGCCCGACGGCTACACGTTGCTGATGGCGGCGAGCTCGATCGCGATCTCGCCGCATCTCTACCGGAAGCTCAACTACGATCCGATCAAGGACTATGAGCCGGTCACGCTGGTCGGCAGCATTCCCATGGTCGTGGTGGTGCACCCGGCATTTCCGGCCAAGTCGATCGCCGAACTGGTCGCGCTCGCCAAGCAGAAGCCGGGCGAAATCCCCTACGCTTCGGCCGGCAACGGCACCACCAATCATCTCGCGGTCGAGCTGTTCAAGGTACAGACCGGGATCGACCTTCTGCACGTGCCCTATCGCGGCAATCCGCTCGCGATCCTCGACGTGATCGGGGGACGCGTGCCGGTGTTTTTCGACTTCGTGCTGACCGGCCTGCCGCACGTGCGCGAGGGCAAGGTGCGCGCGCTCGCCACCACCGGCGCCAAGCGCTCGCCGGTGATGCCCGACGTGCCGACCGTGATCGAAGCCGGCGTGCCCGGCTTCGAGGCCGCGACCTGGTTCGGCATCTACGCGCCGGCCAAGACCCCGCGCGAGATCGTGGAGAAGCTCAATCGCGAGGTGCTCGCGATCCTGGCGCTGCCCGCGGTCAAGGAGCGCCTCGGCGCGCTGGGCGTCGACATCATCGCGCAAGGTCCGGTCGAGCTCGCGGCGATCACGCGCGCCGACTTCGCGAAATGGGGCCCGATCGTGGAGAAGGCGGGCATCAAGCTGGATTGAGGTCGAGCGTCGCTGGCTCGCGAAAAAAGTCGAACGTTTAGAACGGCGTGGCCGCCAGACGGCGATCCTGCCATACATGACACGGCCCCCGCGGTCGTGCTAGAAGCCCGGCCCGCTGCCCTCGGACGCAGCGCGGAGAAGCCGCTCCAGCCCATGGCGCAAACCGTGTCGGGCCCGCAAGGCGCCGTGACCTCGGCACACGGGAACGGCAGCGCCCGCTCCTCGCCGGGCTTTTTCGCGCTCACCGTCGGGTCGATCGGCGTCGTCTATGGCGACATCGGCACCAGCCCGCTCTATGCGTTCCGCGAGGCGGTGCAGGCGGCGGTCGGCACCGGCGGCACCATCACGCGCGACGCGGTGCTCGGCGTGCTTTCGCTCATCCTGTGGGCGCTGATCGTCGTGGTCACGCTCAAGTACGTCATCATCCTCTTGCGCGCGGACAACCACGGCGAGGGCGGTACGCTCTCGCTTACCGCGCTCGCGTTTCGCGCGTTCGGACGGCGCACCATGCCGGTGTTCGTGCTCGGCGTGGTCGGCGCCTCCATGTTTTACGGCGATTCGGTGATCACGCCGGCGATCTCGGTGCTCTCGGCGGTGGAAGGTTTGAAGATTGCGACTCCGGCGTTCGAGCCTTACGTCGTCCCGCTTACGGTGGTCATCCTGGTCGCACTCTTCGCGGTGCAATCGCGCGGCACCGCGCGCGTCTCGACCTTTTTCGGGCCGATCACGGCGATTTGGTTCGTCTCCATCGCAATCGCGGGCGCCGTGCACATCCGCGACGATCCCGGGGTGCTGGCCGCGATCAATCCCTATTACGCGATCTCGTTTCTGTCCGGCCACGGCGTCATCGGGCTGATCACGCTCGGTGCGGTGTTCCTGGTGGTGACCGGCGGCGAGGCGCTGTACGCGGATCTCGGCCATTTCGGCCGGAAGCCGATCCAGTTCGCCTGGCTCGGGCTGGTGCTGCCGGCGCTGGTGATCAATTATTTCGGCCAGGGCGCGCTCGTGCTCCACGATCCGGCGGCGATCGAGAACCCGTTCTATCGACTGGTGCCGGAGCCGCTGCTGTTACCGATGGTGGCGCTCGCCACCGCCGCGACCGTGATCGCGAGTCAGGCGGTGATCACCGGCGCCTATTCGCTCACCCGCCAGGCGATCCAGCTCGGGCTGTTGCCGCGGCTCGCCGTGCGCCACACCAGCGAGGCGCTGTCGGGCCAGATCTATCTTCCGCGCGTCAACGTGCTGCTTCTGGTCGCCGTGCTCCTGCTCGTGGGCTTGTTCCGCTCCTCGAGCGCGCTCGCCTCGGCCTATGGCATCGCGGTGTCCACCAGCATGGTTGTGGACGGGCTGCTGGCCTTCATCGTGATCTGGAAATTGTGGCAATGGAAACCGTGGACGGTCGCGCTCCTGATGGTGCCGTTCGTCGTGGTGGACGTCACGTTCCTGTCCGCGAACTTGCTCAAGCTGTTCGAAGGCGCCTGGGTGCCGGTGCTGTTCGGAGCGATATTGGTTTTTGCCATGGTGAGCTGGCGCCGCGGCACCAATATCCTGGCGCAGAAGACGCGGCGGATCGAGGTGCCGTTCGAGCCGCTGGTGCGCAGCCTGGAGAAGAAGCCGCCGCACTTGGTGCCGGGCACCGCCGTATTCCTCACCAGCGATCTGCAGTTCGCACCGACCGCGCTCCTGCACAACCTCAAGCACAACAAGGTGCTGCACGAGCACAACGTGATCTTGACCATCGTCACCGCCGACAAGCCGCGCGTCGCCGAGGAGGACCGCGTGCAAATCCTGCAGTCCTCGCCGCATTTCATGCGCGTGGTGCTGACCTTCGGCTACATGGAAAGCCCGAATGTGCCGAAAGCGCTGGCGATCGCGCGCAAGCTCGGCTGGGCGTTCGACATCATGTCGACCTCGTTTTTCCTGTCGCGGCGCAGCTTGCGGCCGGAGGCGCGCTCGGGTCTGCCCCGGCTGCAGGACCGGCTGTTCATCGGGCTGGCGCGCTCGGCCGACGACGCCACCAACTATTTCCAGATCCCCTCGGAGCGCGTGGTCGAAATCGGGACCCAAGTCGTCGTCTAACGCGGCCGCGGGCCCCGCGGCCTCAAGCAGCGAGCGCTTCCGGCCCCGTGTCGACGGGCCGTTCGAATTTCGCTAGGGTCGAGCCATGGAGGCCATCTTCACTGCAATAACCATCCCCGCCTGGGCGGCGGGCTTGGGCGCGTTCGCGATCATCGCCCTCGTGCTCCTGCTGTTTCGCAGCGGCGGGGAGGGGCAGAACACATTCTCGGTGCTCACCCAGTTCGCGCTCGTGGTCGTGATCGGCGGCGCCGCCTATCTCGGCCTGCGCCAGCTCGAGGAGGGCTCGGCGCGGGCCGAACGCCGCGCGCTCGAGGAGCGGGCGGCGGCGCTTGTGGCGCGCGCATCGCAGCCCGGCTCGGTGCTCGCCTGCGTCGACAGGGCGAGCGAACCGGCGCTCGCGGAAGCCTGCGAGCGCACGCTGTTCGCGGAGCCGCAGCGGGTCGCGGCCGCGCTCGCGCACGTGCGCGCGCGGCTGCAATTCGTGGGCGACGCGGTCGCCTATGCCTCGGCGCGCGACCCGAGCTACCTCGATCGCATCAAGGAGCTCCGCGACGACCTCGGCAGCGACGCTTATGGTTTCGTCGCGCACGTGCTGGCGACCGAATACCGTTGCACCGCCGAAGCTTGCGCGAGCTTCGGGCTCCTGCGCGATCCCGCGAAGGTGAAGGAGAATCTCGGAGCCAAGCGGCTCGAGACGCTGGTGAACAAGCACGCCGCGGCCTGGCGCGAGCCCGAGAAGATTTCGGCGCCGAAGCCGGCGACCGAGACGCCGACCGTGGCCATGCCGACGCCGGCGCCCGCGCCGACGGCGCCGGAGACTCCTGAACGGACCTCGACCACGACGCCGACGACGCCCGCGGCGCCGGCAACACCGGCAACGCCACGCCCCACCACGACGCCGAAGCAGAAGGACAAGGCCGGCCCGCGCGCCACCACCACCCCGAACGGCCCGCGCGCGCCGACCACCGCGCAGCGCCGCATCCCCGAGCCGGTGCCCGGCCTGCCGCGCGTGGTGCCGCGCCGCTATCTGGAGCCCGAAGAAGAAGAGACGCCGGCACCGGCCACCACGCCGCCGGCCGCGAGCACGCTGCCGGCGCCGACCCCGATCACCCCGCCGCGGCAGAACTGAGCCGGAAGCTGGCATCTTCTGCCGCGGCCGTTAGAATCGCGCCATGTTCCGCTCGGTGCTGATCGCCAATCGCGGCGAGGTCGCGGTGCGCATCATCCGGAGCGCGCGTGCGCTCGGGATCCGCACGATCGCGGTCTATTCGGAAGCCGACCGGGATGGCTTGCACGTGCGGCTCGCCGACGAGGCGCACGCGATCGGTCCGGCGCCGGCGCGCGAGTCCTATCTCGACCTCGATCGCTTGATGCAGGTGGCGCGGACCGCGCGGGCGGAGTGCCTGCACCCGGGCTACGGCTTTCTCTCGGAGCGGCCGGAATTGCCTGAGGCCTGCGCCACGGCGGGGGTCGTGTTCGTCGGGCCGCCGGCCGCGGCCATGCGCGCCATGGGGCTCAAGAACGAAGCCAAGGCGCTGATGGCCAAGAACGGCGTGCCGGTGGTGCCGGGCTATTTCGGCGACAACCAGGAGGCCAAGTTCTTACGGCAGAAGGCCTACGAGATCGGCTACCCGGTGCTGATCAAGGCGATCGCCGGCGGCGGCGGCCGCGGCATGCGCCGCGTCGAGAAGGCGATCGAGTTCGATAGCGCGCTCGAAGGCGCGATGCGCGAGGCAGAATCCGCCTTCGGCGACGCGCGCGTGATGCTCGAGCGCTACGTGGCCAATCCGCGCCACGTGGAAATGCAGGTGTTCGCCGACACGCACGGCAATGTCGTGCATCTCTACGAGCGCGACTGCTCGCTGCAGCGGCGGCATCAGAAGGTGCTTGAGGAGAGCCCGGCGCCCGGCATCACGCCGGCGACGCGCGAGGCCATGGTCCGCGCCGCGGTCGAGGCGGCGCGCGCGGTCGGTTACCAGGGCGCCGGCACCGTGGAATTCCTGGCCGAAGGCGTCGAGCTGCGGCCGGACGGATTCTGGTTCCTGGAGATGAACACGCGCCTGCAGGTGGAGCACCCGGTGACCGAGGCGGTCACCGGCGTCGATCTGGTGGAATGGCAATTCCGCGTCGCCGCCGGCGAGCGGCTGCCGAAGTTGCAGAACGAGATCCGCCTCGACGGGCACGCGGTCGAGGCGCGGCTCTATGCCGAGGACCCGGAGCGCGGCTTCCTGCCCTCGACCGGCCGGCTCTACGCGCTCGGCCTGCCCGAGGGCGAGGGCATCCGCGTCGATGCGGGCGTCGAGAGCGGATCGGAGGTCACGCCCTATTACGACCCGATGCTTGCCAAGGTCATCGCCCACGGCCGCTCGCGCGAGGCGGCGTTCAACCGGCTGGCCAAGGCGCTCTCGGAGACGGTGGTGATCGGGCCGAAGAGCAACGTCGCGTTCCTGCGCGCGCTGGCGAGCGCGCCGGAAGTACGCGAGGGGCGCGTCGATACCGGGCTGATCGACCGCGAGCTGCAAGTCCTCGGCGGCGCGCCCCGGCCGGCCGACCACGCCGCCGCGGCGCGGGCGG
>JAHFPN010000227.1 GCA_023269635.1 Hyphomicrobiales bacterium
ATAGAGCGTCTTCGCCGCCGAATTGATGATCTGGTCGATCGCCTGCATGGCGAAGTTCCAGGTCATGAATTCGACGATCGGCTTCAGGCCCGCGAGCGCCGCGCCGACGCCGAAGCCCGCGAAGCCGTGCTCGGTGATCGGGGTATCGACCACCCGCTTGTCGCCGAACTCCTGCAGCAGCCCCTGCGTCACCTTGTAGGCGCCCTGATATTCCGCGACTTCCTCGCCGAGCACGAACACGTCCTGGTCGCGCCGCATCTCCTCGGCCATGGCGTCGCGCAGCGCCTCACGCACGGTCATCTGCACCATCTCGGTGCCGGCCGGCACCTCCGGCTCGCTCGCGAAGATCGCGGCCGGCTTGGCGCCCTCGGCCTTCGAGACGGGCGCTTTCGCGCCCTCCTCAGGACGAGGGCTTCTCTTGTCCTCATCCTGAGGAGGCCGCGGAGCGGCCGTCTCGAAGGATGAGGCCGGCTTCGCCAAAGCGCCGGCGCTCTCGCCGTCCACCAGGATCAGCGCAATCGGCGTGTTCACCGCCACGTCCTGGGTGCCCTCAGGGATCAGAATCTTGCCGAGCGTGCCCTCGTCGATCGCCTCCACTTCCATGGTGGCCTTGTCGGTCTCGATCTCGGCGATCACGTCGCCGGCCTTGACCTTCTCGCCCTCGCGCTTGACCCACTTGGCAAGATTGCCCTTCTCCATGGTCGGAGACAGCGCCGGCATCAGGACTTCGATGGGCACGGGGCCAGCCTCTCAGCGCACGACGTCCGTGTAGAGCTCGGAGGCGTCGGGCTCGCGGTCGTGCGAGGCGAACTCGGCCGCCTCGCTGATGATGGTCCGCACTTCGGACTCGAGCTTCTTCAGCTCGTCCTCGCTCGCCCGATTGGTCTCCACCAGCCGCGCCCGCACCATGTCGATGGGGTCGTGCTCGGTGCGGATCTTCTCCACCTCTTCCCGGCTGCGATACTTGGCCGGGTCGGACATGGAGTGACCGCGGTAGCGGTAGGTCTGCATTTCGAGGATGTAGGGCCCCTTGCCCGAACGCGCGAACGCGATCGCACGGTCGCCCGCTTCCTTCACCGCGCGCACGTCCATGCCGTCCACCTGCTCGCCCGGGATGTCGAACGAGGCGCCGCGCCGCGAAAAATCCGGCTGCGCGGTGGCGCGGTGAATCGACGTGCCCATGGCATACATGTTGTTCTCGATCACGTACACGACCGGAAGCTTCCAGAGCTCCGCCATGTTGAAGCTCTCATAGACCTGGCCCTGGTTGGCGGCGCCGTCGCCGAAATAGGTTAGGCACACGCGGCCATTGCCGCGATAGCGGTTGGCGAACGCGATTCCGTTGCCGAGCGAAACCTGCGCGCCCACGATGCCGTGGCCGCCGAAGAAGTTCCGCTCGATCGAAAACATGTGCATCGAGCCGCCCTTGCCCTTGGAGTAGCCCCCGCGCCGGCCGGTGAGTTCGGCCATCACGCCCTTGGGGTCCATGCCGCTCGAAAGCATGTGGCCGTGGTCGCGATAGCCGGTGATGACCTGATCGCCCTCCTCGAGCGCCATCTGCATGCCGACCACCACCGCTTCCTGGCCGATATAGAGGTGGCAGAAGCCGCCGATCAGCCCCATGCCGTAGAGCTGGCCGGCCTTCTCCTCGAAGCGGCGGATCAGGAGCATGTCGCGAAAGGCGCGCAGCTCCTCCTCACGGCCGAGCGCGGCGGCCGCGGCGGCTCCCTTGCCGTTGCCGGCCGGTCGGTTCGGGGATTTCTGGGGTTCCGCGGACTTTGCGGCGACGGGCATGGCGTTCCTCGATCCTCCGCTCAGGAATGCTTACCGGAAATCTCGGAGGCGCGCCACGGCGCGGTCCACAGAGCGCTGCAGCGCAAAACGCATGACCGGCAACGGAATTGCCGGCGCCCCTCTGCGGGCGCAACGTCGTTTCAGCGCGTGGGAACGAGCACCACGAGATCGTTGGGCAAGCCGAAGAACAGGTCGCGGCGGGCCAGTTCCTCGACCAGATCGGGGTCGAGGGATTCCGGCTGCAACAGCGCGATCCTGCGCTCCCATTCGGTGCGCTCGGCATGCACGGCGTCGCGCTCGCGCGCGAGCGCGGCCGCCTCCTGCTCGAAGGCGCGCTTGGCCACGATCCCGTGATTGCCGTGATAGGCGTGGAACGCGAAATAGCCGATCAGCGCCGCGGCCCCGAGATAGAGCACGAGCCCCTGCAGGAAGCGGCGCAAGCGGGTGCGGATGACCATGCCGGCTTTATGCCCGGCGCCCGGTTGCCTTGGCGTTAACGCCTTGGCGGATTAGCCCAGCGCCTTCAGCGCCGCACGCCCCGCATAGCGCGCTTCTTTACCGAGCTCCTCCTCGATGCGCAGGAGCTGATTGTACTTAGCCGTGCGATCCGAGCGCGCGAGCGAGCCGGTCTTGATCTGGCCGCAAGCAGTGGCGACCGCGAGATCGGAAATGGTCGCGTCCTCGGTCTCGCCCGAGCGGTGCGACATCACCGCGCGATAGGCGGCCCGGTGCGCGGTCTCGACCGCGGCCAAGGTCTCGGTGAGCGTGCCGATCTGGTTGACCTTCACGAGGATGGCATTCGCCACCCCTTCGGCGATGCCCTTCTTGAGGCGCGTTTCGTTGGTGACGAAAATATCGTCGCCCACGAGCTGCACCTTCTTGCCGAGGCGCTCGGTGAGCAATTTCCAGCCGGCCCAATCGTCCTCGGCCATGCCGTCCTCGATCGAGGCGATCGGATAGCGCTCGCAAAGCTCGCCGAGGTATTTCGTCT
>JAHFPN010000109.1 GCA_023269635.1 Hyphomicrobiales bacterium
GCATTCCCGAATATCTCGCGCGCGCCTTCCATCTCGCTACCTCCGGCCGGCCCGGCCCGGTGGTTCTGGCGCTGCCCGAGGACATGTTGAGCGAAACCGCAGAGGTCGAGGACGCATCGCCCCATGTGAGCGCGCAGCCGGCGGCGACGCCGGAGCATATGGCGGCGCTGCGCCAGATCATTGAGAAAGCCGAGCGGCCGCTCCTGATCGTGGGTGGTTTCGGCTGGAGCGACGCGGCCTGCAAGGAGATCGTCGCCTTCGCCGAGACGAACGGGCTGCCGGCGGCCTGCTCGTTCCGCCGTCAGGACGTGTTCGACAATCGCTCGGAGTGCTTCGTCGGCGACCTCTCGACTTCGATCGCGCCGACGCTCAGCCGCCGCGTAAAGGAAGCCGATCTCATCGTGCTCGTGGGTGCCCGCCTCGGCGAGATCGCGACCCAAGGCTACGCGCTCCTGGAATCGCCCGATCCGCGCCAGCGGCTCGTGCACGTCTATCCCGATCCGGACGAGATTGGCCGCATCTTCACGCCCGCGCTCGCGATCCCTTCGAGCGTCGGCGCCTTCGCCGCGGCGGCGGCGAACATCAAGCCGCTCGACGGCACGAAATGGCGCGCCTGGCGCCAGGCCGCGCGCAAGGAACATCTCGCCTCGACCGAGCCGCCGCCCACGCGCTGGCCGCTCGACATCGGCCGTGCCTTCAAGGAGCTCGGCGCCAAGCTGCCCGCCGATTTCATCGTCACCATCGATGCCGGCAATTTCTCCGGCTGGGTGCATCGCTTTCTCACCTATACGCGCCCGTGCCGGGAGCTCGGCCCGATCTCCGGCGCGATGGGTTACGGCGTTCCGGCGGCGGTCGCCGCCTCGCTCGTGCACAAGGATCGCCTGGTGATCGGCTGCGTCGGCGACGGCGGCTTCATGATGTCCGGCCAGGAGATTGCGACCGCCGTGCAGCACGGCGGCAAGCCGATCATCCTGGTCTTCAACAACAATATGTACGGCACCATCCGCATGCATCAGGAGCGCGAGCATCCCGGCCGCGTCTCCGCCTCCGATCTGGTCAATCCGGATTTCGCCGCGCTCGGCCGCGCGCTCGGCGCGCACGGCGAGACCGTGAGCCGCACCGAGGAATTCGCGCCCACCTTCGAGCGCGCGCTGAAGTCGGGCAAGCCCGCGGTGATCGAGCTCAAGGTTGATCCGGAACAGGTCTCGACCCGCACCACGATCGCTGCCTTGCGCGAGGCCGCGAAGAACAAATGACCGGGCGGCTGCCGAAAACTCCTTCGTTCCGCCACGATGGCAAGCGCACCCTGGTCACCGGTGCCGGCCGTGGCATAGGGCTCCGATCGGCCCCCGCTGACTAGTTCGGGGCGAATGTTATTTAGAGCTGGCGGCGCCACAACAACACAATCCGCCCGCACGCCTTTCTCAGTTATTGGCCACCAGCGCTGGAGGTTTTCGTGCCCACATACCGCGTGGCCGGCTGCACATACCCGACGTGCTCCGCCGGCCATGTGGGCGCCGCCGCCAGCTCTAAACTAACATTCAACTCGGACAACTCAATGAAGGCTGATCAGCTAGCTGTCTTGATTCTAATTATTGTATTCTCGCGACTTGCATCATACGTTGATTGGTCGTCGCCCTACGCGTATCGAATCGTCGGACATCAGAGATGACCAAGAAACCCACTTTGGCGCGAGTGTCTGCTTCCAGCATGAATGACGATATTGGCGAGCAACTGCGTCTGCGCATGTACCGCATGCAGGTTGAGATCCGCGACGCGGAACAGCGTGCCTTCGATCTATTCCTGCAGAATCTGGTCAAGGGCACGAGTCACCTCTCGCTTGGACAGGAAGCGGTTGCAGTCGGGTTCGCTTGCGCGATGAAGCCGGGTGACCTGAGCTTCTGCACGTATCGCGGCCATGCCCATACACTTGCGCGCGGCGTGCCGATCGAGGCGGTGCTGGGCGAATTGATGCAGCGCGACAATGGACTTATGCGCGGCAAGGGCGGCTCCATGCACCTCACCTCGGAGAAGCATGGTGTAATGGGCTCCTACGCTATCATCGGTGCGCATCTGCCGATTGCGTGCGGCGCCGCGTGGCGGGCGCAGTACAAAGGTGACAGCGACGTCTCCGTCTGCTTCTTCGGGGACGGAACAACGAATATCGGGGCATTTCACGAGGCACTGAACTTCGCTGCGGTCTGGAAACTGCCCGTTGTTTTCGTGTGTGAAAATAATCTCTATATGGAGTACACGCCGATCAGCGAGGTGACCGCGGTGGAACATCCGGCTGCTGGCCGTGCGTCCGCCTATGGACTCGATTCGATCATTATCGACGGCCAGGATGCGGACGAGGTTTATCGCGCAGCCGTTTCCGCCTATGAAAAGGCGCGCGCCGGTCACGGGCCCTCGCTGATCGAATGCAAGACCTATCGCTACAGTGGCCACTCGCGTGCCGACCCGGCCAAGTATAGGCCCTCCGGCGAGCTCGACAAATGGCTCAAGCGCGATCCGATAAAAATCTATCGCGAGCGGCTTCTCCAATTTGGCGTTGATGAACGCGTGGTCACCGAGATTGAGGCGGAGAGCAAACGCAAGATCGATGAAGCAACCGAGAAGTGCAAAGCAGCGCCGATGCCGTCGCTCGATATTTTGACTACCGATGTTTATGCCGACGGGGGATGGGCATGGCGGAACTGACTTATCGCGACGCAGTTGTGCGCGGTATCGCCCAGGAGATGGCGCGCGACCCAGATGTCGTGTTCCTCGGCGAGGACGTGGCTAAGGCTGGAGGCGTATTCAAGGCTACTGTCGGGTTGCTCGAACAGTTCGGCCCGCTACGCGTGCGCGACACGCCGATCTCCGAACAGGCAATTCTCGGCGCCGCTATGGGCGCGGCCATGACCGGGCTAAAGCCCATTGCCGAGATCATGTTCTCGGACTTTTTCGCGGTCTGCTTTGACTATATCGCAAATGAAATCCCGAAGGGTCGCTATATGTCGAACGGCCAGACGAAATGCCCGTTGGTCGTACGCACGGGCAATGGTGGCGGCGCCCGGTTCGGCGCGCAACATAGCCAGAGCGTTGAGAACTGGTGCATGATGATCCCTGGTCTCAAGGTGGTGGCGCCATCGACGCCGCGCGATGTCATTGGCCTGCTTGCCGCGTCGGTTCGCGACCCGGATCCGGTTATTTTTCTGGAGCACAAATCGCTATACGCGGTAAAGGGCGAGGTGCCCGACGGGGAAATCTTGGACACGCTCGGTACAGCGAGCATCGTCCGGCCCGGCAAGGACGCGACAATTCTGGCACTTGCTTTGATGGTTCCCCGTGCGTTCGCGGCCGCTGAAAAACTGAAATCCGAATTCGGTATCGATTGCGAAGTGATCGACGTGCGCTCGCTGGTACCACTCGATACACAGGCGATTCTGAACTCAGTCGCACGCACCCACCGACTATTCACAGTGGAGGAGAATCCTCGGCTGTGTGGCTGGGGCGCGGAGATCGTCTCAATCGTTGCCGATGAGGCCTTTTACGAGCTAGATGGGCCGCCCGTGCGGATCACCACGCCGCATATTCCGTTACCGGCCGCGGACATTCTCGAAGATCTCGCACTGCCGAGCGTCGATCGCATCGTCGATCGCGTCAGACGTTCGATGGAAAATTGAGGATTCCATTGTCACGAGTCGATTCCGCAGCGGCGCGACCTAGTGGTTCCGATCAGGGCGGTTCCGATCAGGCGGACACAGCGCTGTAGGTCCGAGCTATGGTGGGAGGCCCAACCGTGACGTTTAAATGCAAGGACGCGTATCATGTACGGCAACCTGCTTACCAATGTGCCAACCGATCTGTGGATCGGCGGTCAATGGCGAAAATCGTCCGATAACGAGCGCTTCCACGTTATCGACCCGGCGACCGAGCAAAAAATAGCTTCCGTCGCGAGTGCGAGCGTAGAGGACGCGAAGGCTGCGATTGACGCCGCGAGCCACGCATTCGAGGGCTGGGCAGCGAGGAAACCGCGCGAACGCGGTGAGGTACTGCGTAAGGCCTTCGAACTCATCATGCGCGATCAGGAGCGACTTGCGCAGCTGATCACCATAGAAAACGGCAAGGCGCTTACCGATTCCCGCGCCGAAATCGCCTATTCCGCCGAGTTCTTCCGTTGGTATGCCGAGGAGGCGGTCCGCAATATAGGCGAGGTCGGCCGCGCGCCGTCCTCCGGTGCCCGTATTTTCGTACACCACAAACCTGCAGGCGTCGCCGTGCTGGTGACACCGTGGAATTTTCCCGCAGCGATGGCTACGCGCAAGATAGGTCCGGCACTCGCGGCAGGTTGCCCCGTCGTGCTGAAGCCCGCGTCGGAGACGCCACTCACGATGCTGACATTGATGCCGATCCTTGAAGAGGCGGGTGTCCCACCCGGCGTCGTGAACGTGATCCCCTCGCGACGGTCTGGCATGATCGTCGATGCCATGCTGCATGATCCGCGCGTGCGTGTGGTATCCTTCACTGGCTCGACTGAAGTCGGCCGCAAACTCCTCCACAGCTCTGCTGATCATGTGTTGAAGACGGCCATGGAGCTTGGCGGTAACGCACCTTTCTTGGTATTCGAGGATGCCGACATCGATGTCGCGATCGAGGGCGCGATGGTGGCCAAGATGCGCAACATGGGCGAGGCCTGCACGGCAGCCAATCGATTTTATGTGCACGAGAGCGTGCACGACGAATTCGCGAAGAAGCTCACCGACAAGATGAAGGCGCTGAAAATGGGCAATGGCCTTGAAGACGGGGTCGCGCTGGGCCCGTTAGTCAACGCCGAAGGCCGGGACAAGGTGGCAAGTCTTGTCAATGATGCGGTGAAGAAGGGTGCGAAAGTGCTCACCGGCGGTAAGGCACCCGATGGGCGGGGCTACTTCTATCCCGCTACCGTCCTGACCAATGTACCCGACAGTGCTGACTTGCTGCATGAGGAGATATTCGGGCCGGTCGCCTCAATTCAGACATTCAAGACAGAGGACGAGGTGATCAAGCGCGCGAATGCCACTGAATATGGTCTCGTCGCCTATCTTTACACGAAGGACCTTAGCCGCGGCCTTCGCGTGTCCGAGCAGCTCGACTTCGGCATGATCGGGCTCAATCGCGGAGTGGTTTCCGATCCAGCGGCGCCATTCGGCGGCATGAAACAATCGGGCATCGGCCGTGAAGGTGCCCACGAGGGGCTGATGGAGTTTTTGGAAACACAATACATCTCAGTGAGTTGGTAAGGGGCGGCGCGAATGGACGTCCTGATGCCGCAGCTCGGTGAAACGGTCGCCGAAGGTAAGATCACCGAATGGTTCAAAAACCCGGGTGACAAAGTGCAGCCGGGCGAGAACCTCTTCATGATCGAAACCGATAAGGTTTCAATGGAAATCCAAGCGATCGCAGGTGGTGTTCTTTCTGAAATCAGAGTTTCGGCTGGTGATACCGTATCCGTCGGTACCGTGGTGGCGGTAATTGCGGATGAATCTGAAGCGGTTGCAAACGCGCCGACACGTGTCAGTAACCCGGCGCCAAAATCTCCGGCGCCCGCTATAATCTCGTCCGGGCGGAACATGGCGACACCCGTGATCGTGCCTGAATCTCGGGGCCACATCGGCCCAGTCGTGCTCGATCCGTTCTTCGAAGTGCGCACGCCGGATAAGAATTTTGGCCCGGCCAGAATCGGGGGCACGGAGGTCACTCCTCTAGCTCGTAGGCTAATGGCGCAAGCAGGTATCGATCTGTCTCGCGTGCGAGGATCCGGCCCGCGAGGGCGCATCGTTGCCCGCGATATAGAGACTGCTGGCGCAAGGGTAAAAATCGCACCAGTCTCCGCCGCCGGCGCGGGCGTTGCCGAGATAAAATCGCTTTATCGCGACACGCCCTTCGACGAAGTGCCGCTCGATGGCATGCGCAAGACGATTGCTATGCGCCTCGTCCAAGCCAAGCAGACCATTCCGCACTTTTATCTGTCTATGGATATAGAGATCGGCGAGCTTCTCAGCGTGCGTGAGCATGTGAACTCTACCGCGCCGCGCAACTCGACAGACAATCCGGCCTTCAAGCTCTCGGTCAACGATTTCATCATCAAGGCGTGGGGATGGGCCCTGCAGAGCGTGCCGAATGCGAATGCGGTCTGGGCGGAAGATCGGATTCTACGTTTCCGACATTCGGATATTGCGGTGGCTGTCGCCATCGAGGGAGGCCTGATCACTCCGTTGATCCGCAAGGCCGAAATCAAGACTGTGAAAGCGATCTCGGCAGAAATGAAGGATCTTGCCGCCCGCGCCCGCATGCGCCGGCTGAAGCCGGACGAGTATCAGGGCGGGTCGACCGCCATCTCCAATCTCGGCATGTATGGCGTGCGCGAATTCTCGGCTATCATAAATCCACCTCACGCCACGATCATCGCGATAGGCGCAGCGCGGCGAGCGCCAATTGAAAAAAATGGTGGTAAGATCGCCTTTGTCAGTCAAATGACCGTGACACTGTCCTGCGATCACCGCGTGGTCGATGGCGCGCTAGGCGCCCAACTGCTTGCAGCCTTCCGGGGTTTCATCGAAAAGCCCATAACCATGTTGGTATGATATTGGACGTGAAGTATATTTCGCCACATCGAACTGTGAATCTAGAAACCATATCACTTACATAGAGCAAGACGTACCGCGAGGACGTGCTGAAGAAGATCAAGCTCGGCCGCGTCGGCCAGTTCGAGGATCTGATGGGCGCGATCGTCTATCTCGCCTCCGACGCCTCCGCGCTGGTGACCGGCACTTCGCTCGTGGTGGACGGCGGCTGGACCGCGGAATAGGAATTGGCATGGGGGGCAACCGCACGGCGGCGAAGCGGAACGAGCCCGCAGCGGGCGGGGTCGTGGTCGCGTTTCCGGCGCGCCGCGGCGAGGACGCGTTCGCTGTTGTTCCGCGCGGCCGGCCGCCGGCACCCCAGTCGCCGGCCAATTGGTTTCTTCTGGCGTTGGCGCTGTCGCTCGCGGCGCATGTCGCGGTCGTAGCGGCAACGCAATGGCAGAACGCCGACGGCCTGGCGCGGCCGATCGGCAGCGCGATCTCGGCCGTCAGCGACGGAACCGCCATTATCATTGAGGTCGAGGTGGTGGCGGATTCGACGCTGCCCGCGGCGCCGGCGCCGACCGATGCCACCGCGCCCGATGCCAAGACGCCGGTGGCCGCGGCGACCGATCCGGCGAAAGCGCCGACACCGCCCGACGCCGAGCCGCTCGATTCCAAGCTCCCGGTTCCGTCCTTGGTCGAGGCGACCGAGGAACTGCGCCCGCCCGAGAAGTCGGAGGACCGCGCCAAGCTCACCGATCGCGTCACGATGGAGGAGACCACCCCGCGCCCGGCAGTGAGCGCACCGGCGAGCCCGGCCCGCCCCGCAGCGTCGCTCACCACCGGCATCGTCGGCGCCCGCGGCGAGCTCGTGACCGGCGGCCCGGCTTTGGTCTCGTCCTATCAGGCGCAGGTGCTCGCGCACCTTTCCCGCTTCCGCTCCTATCCGGCGGAAGCGCGAGATCGCGGCATCACCGGCGTCGTCGCCGTCCGCTTCACGCTCGCGAGCGACGGCAAGGTCATGGCCGCGTCGCTCGCGCGCACGAGCGGCGCCAAGGTGCTGGACGAATCCGCGCTCGCCATGGTGCTCCGCGCATCGCCGTTCCCGCCGTTTCCGGCCGGGCTGAACCGCCCGCGCATGGAATTCGCAGCACCGGTCCGTTTTGACTTGCGCTGATACCCGGCGCCGGACGCGATAACGAAACGCTAACCACGTCCAGCCTACCCGCAGGCCGCGCCAAGCGTGCGGGCAGAACCGATTCGTAACCATAAACCGCGTTCCGCCCACGGTTTGAGCCGTCCTTAATCGCCGCCGCCTATTCGTGCTTCTCGGCGGGGGAGTGATTCTGCGTAGTTCGGGCCGCATCCCGCAGGCGGACCGGGCGGCGGGGCCTATGTCGCTTATCGTCATACTCGACGACCGGGTCACCAACCGGAACATCTTCGCGAAGCTTGCGGCTTCGATCGAGGACGGCGTGGTCGTGCGCGCCTTCGGCGATCCGGTCGAGGCGCTCGCGTGGCTTGAGAGCAACACGCCCGATCTCGTCTTCTCCGACTTCAAGATGCCGCATCTGGACGGCGCCGAGTTCGTGCGCCGCTTCCGCGAGATTCCCGGCTGCGCCGACGTGCCGGTGGTCGTGCTTACCGTGTACGAGGAGCGCAGTTCCCGCATCCGCGCGCTCGAAGCCGGCGCCACCGACTTCCTGCAGAGCCCGGTGGATCATCACGAGTTTCTGACGCGCGCGCGCAATCTCCTGAAGCTTCGCAAGCAGCAGCTCATCATCATGAGTCGCGCCCACAGC
>JAHFPN010000110.1 GCA_023269635.1 Hyphomicrobiales bacterium
ATCAGCCCTCGACCCACGGCCCCTTGCGTGTCGGCATCGGCGGCCCGGTCGGCTCCGGCAAGACCAAGCTCATGGAGCAGCTCTGCCTCGCGTTCCGCGATCGCTATCAGCTCTGCGCCATCACCAACGACATCTATACGAAGGAGGATGCGGAAATTCTCACCCGCGTCGGCGCGCTGCCGTCCGAGCGCATTCTCGGCGTCGAGACCGGCGGCTGCCCGCACACCGCGATCCGCGAGGACGCCTCGATCAACCTTGCAGCGGTTTCCGAAATGCGCGGGCGCTTCCCCGATCTCGACCTGGTGTTGATCGAATCCGGCGGTGACAACCTGGCCGCGACCTTCTCGCCCGAGCTCGCCGATCTCACGATCTACGTGATCGACGTTTCCGCCGGCGACAAGATTCCGCGCAAGGGCGGCCCCGGCATCACCCGCTCCGACCTTCTGGTCATCAACAAGATCGATCTGGCGCCCATGGTCGGCGCCTCGCTCGAGGTCATGGATCGCGACTCCCGCAAGATGCGCGGCGACCGCCCGTTCGTGTTCGCCAATCTCAAGGCCGGCACGGGGGTTGCCGAAATCGCGCGCTTCGTCGAGGAACAGGGCGGCCTTGCCGCCTGAGCGCGCGCCCAAGATTGCGGAAATTTAAGATTGGGCAAGGGGGTTCATGCTATGTTCGAGCCCGCTCAACGCCGGCGCCCACGGCCCGCGCCGGCGGTCAAGACAGTGCCGCGGACGCGTGTTAATTGCGACCCGAAGGTGAGGAAGGAAAGGGGCGGCGGGCGCAGAGAAGTGCCTGACGGATGAGGTACTTGCGCGTTCGCCTGGCCCGGTCGATTCGATGAAGCTTTCCGCGAAATCCGAGCTGTTTACCTTCGTCATCGGTGCCGGCCTGTTCGCCGTCGCCGGCGGCGTCGCTTGGTGGTCGATCACCGGCGGGTTCGGCGCCAAGGCGCAGCAGACCGCGCCGCGGCCCGAGCGCGCGGTCGCCGTTTCCGTCGCCCGCGTCGAGCAGAAGGACGCGCCGTACCGGGTCGAGGCGCTCGGCACCGTGCAGCCCATGGTCAGCGTCGCCGTGCGCTCGCGGGTGGACAGCCAGGTCGACAAGATCCACTTCGCCGACGGCGCGCTGGTCAAGGAAGGCGATCTTCTGTTCACCCTCGACGCGCGGGCGATCGAGGCGCAGGTCCGCCAGGCCGAGGCCACGCTCGTGCGCGACAAGGCGCAACTGGACAAGGCCGAGCGCGACCTCGAGCGCATCGCCGGTCTTGCCGCGAAGGGCACCTACACCGCGGTGCAGCTCGCCGACGCCCGCACCAACAACGAAATGCTGAAAGCCACGGTGCTGCAGGACGAGGCCACGCTGCAGAATCTGCGCGTGCTCCGCACCTATTACGACGTCAAGGCGCCGGCGACCGGGCGTGTCGGCATCGCCGGTGTCCGACCCGGCGCGGTGGTGCGCGCTTCCGATACGGCGCCGCCGCTCGCCACCGTGAACCAGATGGCGCCGATCTATGTCGCCTTCGGCATTCCCGAGCGCTACCTCGCCGAGCTCCGGGCGGCAGGTGACCAGGCCGGCGTGACCGCGTTCGCGCAGAGCGCCGCCATCCCGGGCGGCCGCGTCGCCTTCATCGAGAACGCCGTCGACCCGCTGACCGCGACCATTCTGGTGCGGGCGAGCTTCCCGAACCAGGACGAGCGGCTCTGGCCCGGCACGCTGGTGAACGTGCAACTCACGCTGCGGGTGGACCGCGGCGCGCTCCTGGTGCCGGCCGAGGCGGTGCAGAGCGGCCAAAAGGGCACGTTCGTGTTCGTGGTCGAGAACAATTCCGCCAAGGTCCGCCCGGTGACGGTCGCTCGCACCGTGGACGGGCAAGCCGTGATCACCAACGGCCTGAAGGCGGGCGAGACCGTGGTGACCGAAGGGCAATTGTCGCTACGCGACGGCAGCCGGGTCGACATCAAGCGCGCGCCGGGAACCTGAAATGACGCTGCCCGAACTCTGCATCCGCCGGCCGGTGATGACCACGCTGTTCATGGTCTCCCTCATCGTCGGGGGCGTATTCGGCTATCGGCTGCTGGCGGTGGCGGCGCTGCCGCGGGTGGATTTCCCGACCATCAATATCAGCGCCTCGCTGCCGGGCGCGAGCCCGGAGACCATGGCGGCCTCGGTCGCCACCCCGATCGAGCGGCAGCTTGCGACCATCGCCGGCATCACCTCGATGACCTCGTCGAGCTCGACCGGCGCGACCTCGATCACCGTCCAATTCGATCTCAGCCGCAACATCGACGCCGCCGCCCTCGACGTGCAGAGCGCGCTCAGCGCGGCGCAGCGCTTCCTGCCGAACGAGCTGCCGGCGCCGCCGAGCTTCCGCAAGGTGAACCCGGCCGACGCGCCGGTGCTGTTCATGACCTTGTACTCGGACACCTTGCCGCTCTCGACCGTGCACGAGTACGGCGACACGCTGCTGGCGCAGCAGATTTCGCAGATTTCCGGCGTCGCCCAGGTGCAGGTGTTCGGCGGGCAGAAATATGCCGTGCGCGTGCGCCTCGATCCGGAAGCGGCGGCCGCGCGCGGCATCTCCATGTCGGAGATCCAGGCCGCCGTCACCCAGGCCGCCTCCAATATCCCGATCGGCGTGATGTCCGGGCCCAAGCAGACCCTGACCCTCGACATGGGCCTGCAGACCGCGAGCGCCGACAATTACCGCCGCGTGATCGTGGCCTGGCGCAACGGCGCCCCGGTGCGGCTCGAGGAAATCGCCCGCGTCGAGGACGGCGTCGAGAACGAACGCATCGCCGGCTGGTTCAACAATATCCGCTCGATCAACCTCGCCGTTTACCGGCAGCCCGAGGCCAACACCATCGAGGTGGTGGACGCGGTGAAGAAGCGTCTGCCCGAGTTCCGCGAGCAGGTGCCGGCCGCGATCGGCGTCCAGGTCCTGATGGACCGCTCGATCTCGATCCGCAACTCGGTCGAGTCGGTGCAGCACACCCTGGCCGAGGCGATCATGCTGGTGGTGCTGGTGATCTTCCTGTTCCTCAGGAACGGCCGCGCCACCATCATTCCCTCGCTGGCGCTGCCGCTTTCCATCGTCGCCACCTTCGCGGTGATGTGGGGGCTCAATTTCTCGATCAACAACATGACGTTGCTCGCGCTCGTGCTGTGCGTCGGCTTCGTCGTGGACGACGCCATCGTGGTGCTGGAGAACATCTACCGCTACGTCGAGCGCGGGATGCCGCCGTTCCAGGCCGCGCTCAAGGGCTCGCGCGAGATCGGCTTCACCATTCTCTCGATGACGCTCTCGCTGGTCGCCGTGTTCATTCCGGTGCTGTTCATGGGCGGCGTGGTCGGCCGCGTTTTCCGCGAATTCGCGGTCACCATCTCGGTCGCGATCCTGGTCTCCGGCTTCGTGTCGCTGACGCTCACGCCCATGTTGTGCGCGCGCATGTTGAAGCCGATCGATCATCTGAAGAAGCCGGGCGCCTTCATGCGCATTTCCGAGCGCGTGTTCGACGCCTGGCTCGCCGGCTACCGCAAGAGCCTCGATTTCGTGCTGCGCCACCGCCCGGCCACGCTCGCCATCACGCTCGCGACGCTTCTTCTCGCCGTCGGCCTTTACGCCTGGATTCCCAAGGGCTTCTTCCCGACCGAGGACACCGGCTTCATCTCCGGCACGGTCGAGGCCGCGACCGACATCTCGTTCCAGGCCATGTACGAGCGCCAGCAGGAAGTGGCCGCTACGGTGCGTCGCGATCCCGATGTCGAATACGCGATTTCGATCGCGGGCGCGACCTTCATCAGCCGCACCAGCAATACCGGCCGCTTGTTCATCGCGCTGAAACCCCGCGACCAGCGCAAGCAATCGGCGTTCGAGATCATCCAGCGTCTGCGGCGAACGGTGACGCAAATTCCCGGCGTGCAGGTGTTCTTCCAGCCGGTGCAGAACATCTCGATCGGCGGCGTGATATCCAAGAGCCAGTACCAGTACACGCTGCAGAGCGCCGATACCGGCACGCTCTATGAGCTGGCGCCGAAGATGCAGGACATCCTCGCCGCGCTGCCGCAGCTCCGCGACGTCACCTCCGACCTGCAGATCACCAATCCGCAGCTCACCCTCGACATCGACCGCGACAAGGCGCGCGCGCTCGGCATCGGCGACGACCAGATCAGGAACGTGCTCTACACCTCGTTCGGCACCCGCGAGGTGGCGACGCTGTTCACCGCCAGCAACCAGTTTCCGATCATCGCCGAGGTCGATCCGCGCTACCAGCGCGACGCCTCCGACCTCTCGAAGGTGTACTTGCGCGGGAGCGCGGGGCAGGTGGTTCCGCTCGATTCCATCGCCACCGTGCGCCGCACCGTGGGGCCGCTGCTGGTCGCGCACCAGCAGCAGCAGCCGGCGGTGACGATCTCCTTCAATCTCGCTCCCGGCGTCGCGCTCGGCGAAGCGGTGGAGGCGATCCGGCAGGCCGAGCGCAACGCCCATGTGCCGGACGTGGTCGCCACCGGCTTCCAGGGCACCGCGCAGGTGTTCCAGGATTCGCTTTCGAACCAGCCGCTCTTGCTGCTCGCCGCGGTGATCGTGATCTATATCGTGCTCGGGATTTTGTACGAAAGCTTCATCCATCCGATCACGATTCTCTCGGGGCTCCCGTCCGCCGGCATCGGCGCGCTGTTGACGCTCACGCTGTTCGGGCTCGATCTCTCGGTGATCGCCATCATCGGCATCGTGATGCTGGTCGGGATCGTGAAGAAGAACGCGATCATGATGGTCGACTTCGCCATCGACCGGCGCCGGCAGGGCATGGCCGCGCTTGAGGCGATCCGCGAGGCGGCACTTCTCCGCTTCCGGCCGATCATGATGACCACCATGGCCGCGATCTTCGGGACGCTCCCGATCGCGCTCGGCACCGGGGCCGGCGCCGAGCTGCGCCAGCCGCTCGGCATCGCGGTGGTGGGCGGGCTGCTCATGTCGCAGCTGCTCACGCTCTACATCACGCCCGTGATCTATCTCTATCTCGACCGCTTCGACCGCAGGATTGCCAAGGCCGTGGGCGAAGAGGAGCCCGCGCTCGGGCCGGTCTCGACCGAGGAAGAGAAGCGGCCGGTGGCGGCGGAATAGCTCAGCCACCCGGGCCGATGGTTCCCACGATCACGAAGCCTTGCTCGGTGCCCGGCATCGGCTTCAGCACGTAGCCTTCGGCTTCGCTTGGGCTCTTGCCGGTGATCGAGAAGATCACCGAGCCGTGGCTGACCAGGAGCAGGTTGCCCTTGCCATTCCAGGCCGCGATTGCCGCGCGCAGCTCGCGTGTCTGCGCCTCGCGCTGCTGCGGGCGGCCGTAAAGATTGTTGGAGAGGGCGAGCAATCCGACCTCGCCCGCATCGATCAGCTTGGCGGTCTCGCGCGCCCGGCACCATTGCGAGGAGAGCACGCGCTCAACCGCGATCTTCTGCTCGCGCAGCAGCCGGCCGAGTGTGCGCGCCTGCTCGCGCCCTTCTTCGATGAGATTGCGCTGGGTCGCGCAGTCGTCGAGGCGGAAATTCGGCGGATCGCCGAATCCGGGCGTGGTCAGCCCGTGGCGCACGATCATCACGTGACCGCCGAGTTTCAGCGCGGCGAGGCCCGCCTCGTCGGCAGAAGCCGGGACGCAACCGACCGCCAGCAGGAACGCGAGTGCGAAAGCCGAAAGGCGAATAATCATGCCGCCGCTGATTTCCGCGCCGGCTTCGGCGCGAACGCGCGCTCCATCTCGCGCCGCAGCCGCACCACGTCGGTCTCCTCGATCGCGACGTCGTCCCAGCTCAACGAGTCGCCGGCGCCGACCGGCCGCACCAGCTTGATCCCGTGCGCGAGCCCGAGCGGGAGCGCGCGGCGCGCAAGCGAATCCTCGGCGCGCATGAGCTTGCCATAGACCGCATAGCCGCCTTCGCCGTCGAGCGTGTCGCCGGCGCAGAGCGGCTTCTTCGCGGTGGCGACCACGTCGGAGCGGAACGCGCTCGGCGCGCCGGTCGCCTCTTTCCGCAACGCCGCGGCCGCAATCGAGATGCCGAGCTCCATGCCGACCAGATGATGCGAGCGATACATCGCCGCGTAGCGGCCGGAAGCGTCGCGGATCATGGCGTAGTCGCGGAAGCAATCGCGGGTATAGGTCGCGCGCGCGTCGTCGGCGCCGGCCTCGAACACCACATAGACGCCCCAGCGCAGATCGTTCGTCACCGGGCGGCCGTCGCGCTCCATGCTGGAGACCACTTCGACCAGGCCGGGCTGTTCCAGCACGCCGCCCTCAGCGCGCGGGCGCAGCACCGATGGCAGGTCATGGTGGCCGCAGGGCGGGAACGCGAGCCCGTCGCGCGGCGCCTGCAAGCCGGTGGCATTCGAGATCGCCGCCATCTCGATCGCCGACTTGGTGCCGTCCACGAACGAGTTGAACATCTGCGGATTCATGCCGGCGGCCGCTGCGCGCTCGGGCGTGATGCCGAAATGCGTCCACACCGTCTCGGGCGTCGACTGGTGATAGCCGGGCAGATACTTGGTGCCCTTGCCGGCCGCGACCACGCGGAAGCCGCAGGCCTCGGCCCAATCGACCATCTCGCACACCAGCGCGGGCTGGTCGCCATAGGCGAGCGCATAGACGACGCCGGCCTTCTTCGCACGCTCGGCCAGCAACGGCCCGACCAGCACGTCGGCTTCGATGGTGACGTTCACCACGTGGCGGCCGTGCTCGATCGCTTGCAGCACGTGGCGGGTCGCGGCGGCCGGATTGCCGGTGATGTCGACCACGACCTCGAGCCCGTCGGCCTTGATCAGTGCGCTCGCGTCCTCGGTGACCGCGGTCTTGCCGGTCGCGAGCGCGTCGGAAAAATTCTTCGCGACCTGGGTGGAGAGATCCCAGCCGGTATTCTTCATTGCCTCGCGTGCGCGCTCGGGCATGAGGTCGGCGATGCCGAGCACGTGCAGGCCCGCCGTGGTGCGCGCCTGGGCCAGGAACATGGAGCTGAATTTTCCGGCCCCGATCACACCGACGCGCACCGGGCGGCCGGCTTCGGCGCGTTGGCGCAGCATGCGGGCGAGGTTCATGGGGATCTCACCTTGACGAGATCAGGGAAGCCGAGGCTAGCGGACTTCTTCGAATTCGTCATGGCCGGGCTTGTCCCGAGCGTCCCCGTCATGTCATTCCGGCCGAGCGCGAAGCGCGAGGGCCGGAATCCATATCCGCCGGCCTCACTTGGCTCGGAATGCAGGTGGTTATGGAGTCCGGGCCTTACGCCACTGGCGCGGCGTTCGCCCGGAATGACGGAAGTTGCTCGCATGCGCGTCAACATCGAAACCCTCAACGCCGCGACGCGTGCCGACTTCAGCGCCGCCCTCGGCGGCGTTTTCGAGCATTCGCCCTGGGTTGCCGAGCGCGCGCATGCGCACGCGCCGTTTGCCACGGTCGCGGGTCTGTTCGAGGCCATGGCCGCGGCGGTCGCGCACGCGACGCGCGAGGAGAAGCTCGCCCTCGTGCGTGCGCATCCGGATCTCGCAGGCCAAGCGGCGCGGGCGGGGAAGCTCAGCACGGCCTCGGCCGCGGAGCAGGGCGGGCTCGGGCTCGACAAGTTCTCAGGTAAGGAGTTCGATCGTTTTGAGCGGCTGAATCGGGCGTATAAGGAGAAATTCAGCTTTCCCTTCGTGATCTGCGTGCGCCGGCAGACCCGCGATGCGATACTGGATGCGTTCGAGTGGCGCCTCAAGAACGATGCGGGAGCCGAGCTCGCGACCGCGCTCGCCGAGATTTCGCTGATCGCGCGGCTGCGGCTCGCGGAGAAAGTGGAAGGACCGGGCATGCCGAAAACCGAGGGGCGACTCACCACCCACGTGCTCGACACTCATTCCGGCCGGCCGGCTGCCGGCGTCGCGATCGAGCTGCATGAGATCGGCGCCAGCGCTTCCGCGCTCATTGCCAAGGCGATCACCAACGCCGACGGCCGCACCGACCAGCCGCTGCTCGCCGGCGGGCCGCTCCGTGTCGGCCGCTACGAGCTGCGCTTCCATGTCGGCGACTATTTCGCAGGGCGGAAGCTCGGCCTGCCGGCGCCGCCGTTCCTCGACGTGGTGCCGGTGCGGTTTTCCGTCGCTGAGCCCGAGGGGCACTATCACGTGCCGCTGCTGGTCTCGCCCTGGAGCTATGCTACCTATCGGGGGAGCTGAACTCTTTCCATCAACCCTCCCCTGAAAGGGGAGGGTCGGATCGCCGAAGGCGATCCGGGGAGGGGTCGATCACCGCGCGCGCTGGATGACCCCCTCCCGGCGCGCATTGCGCG
>JAHFPN010000014.1 GCA_023269635.1 Hyphomicrobiales bacterium
GGCTTGTGGGTCGCGTTCCCGCGGGCCTATGCAGTGATCATGCCGGCGTTCTATTTGCCGGTGATCCTGATGCTGCTCGCGCTCGTGTTTCGCGGCGTCGCCTTCGAGTTCCGCTGGGTCGCGCGAACGAGCAAGCGGTGGTGGAACCTTGCGTTCTGGCTCGGCTCGACGGTCGCCGCCTTCTTTCAGGGCACGATTCTGGGCGGGCTGATCCAGGGCGTCGCGGTGAAGAACGGCGAGTACGCGGGCGGGGCATTCGACTGGGCGACGCCGTTCGCGGCGCTCACCGGCGTCGCCGTGGTCGCCGGCTACGCGCTCCTGGGCGCCACCTGGCTCGTGCTCAAGACCGAGGGCAAGGTCGCCAAGCGCTCGCGCGAGCAGGGCAAGTGGCTGGTGGTCGTGGTGCTCGGGTTCATGGCGGTGGTGAGCCTGTGGACGCCGCTGCAGATCGAGCGCGTCGCGGCGCGCTGGTTCACGACGCCGAACGTCTTCATCCTGTGGCCGGTGCCGCTGCTCGCCGCCTGGGTCGCCTGGGCATGCTGGAAGTGGCTCGACGACGGGCGCGAGGCGCTGCCGTTCCTGGCGGCGATCGGGCTGTTCCTGCTCGGCTACCTCGGCATCGTGATCTCGAACTTCCCGTATCTGGTGCCGCCGAGCCTCACCGTGTGGCAGACGGCGGCGGTGCCGGCCTCGCAAGTATTCATGCTGATCGGCGTGCTCGTGCTGCTGCCGATCATCCTCGGCTATATCGCCTACGTGTACTGGATCTTCCGCGGCAAGGTGCGCGAGGGCGAGGGCTATCATTGACCAAAGGCCGTCGTCCTGAGGTGGCCGCCACCGATCTCGGGTTTACCCGAGATCGGTGGGCTCGCACCTCTGGATGACGGCGTGGATCAGGATGACGGCGTGACTCAATCGATCCGATAGATCCGCCGAGCGGTGGCGGAGAAAATCTGCTCGCGCTCGGCGTCGGTGAACGGCGCGAGCACGGCGCGGTACGCGGCGACGAGCGCGCCGTAATCGGTCCACAGCTTCTCGATTGGGAAGTTCGAGCCGAACATGCAGCGTTCGGCACCGAACGCGTGCACGGCCTCGTTCGCGACGAACCCGATATAGTCGCGGTCGATCCGATGCAGAAACGTGCCGAGGCCGGAGAGCTTCACGGCGACGTTCGGGCAGTCGGCGAGCTGCGCCAATCCGTCGCGCCACAGGGCGATGCCTTCTTTCGAGGTGTCCTCGAGCATGCCCGCGTGCATGAGCACGAACTGAAGCCGTGGCAGCGCCCGGGCCAAGCGCGCCGCACCCGCCATCTGCGGCGCGAACACCTGCAGCTCGAACAGGAGCCCGCGCTCGGCGAGGCGGGCTAGGTTCTTTCGCGCTTTAGGGTCGTCGCAAAGGTCCGGCCGCGGCGCGAAGCGGTAGAGCGGGTTCTCGTGCCAATGCAGCTGCATGCGCATGCCGCGCAGCAGCTTCGATGCGTTGAGCGCGGCGTCAAGCGCGGGCGCGCAATCGTCGGCCAGCAGATCGACATAGCCCACGATCGCGTGCGGCCAGCCGCTCGCATCCGCCACCGACTGCACCCAGCGGATCTCGTCGAGCGCCCTCGCCGCCGGCCAATTCGCCTGCACATAGACCGAGCGCACGACGCCGTGCGGCTCGCAATCGGCGCGGTATTCCTCGATTCCGTAGTCGCGGCGGATCGGTTCATAGGGCCCGAAGATGCGCGGCTGCATCGGCCCTTCGAGCCAGGGTAGGTCGCGCTTGCGCCAAACGTGGTGATGGGCGTCGACGAAGCCGGTCATGACACGCGCTCGCCGCTCATTGCGCCGGCGGGATGATGGCCCAGCCGATGCGCACCGGGTCGAGCCGGCCCGAGATCACCCAATTGAGCGTGAAGGTCGCCTCCGGGGTGAGCGGCGGCAGGCGGCTTGCGAGCGTGGGCGGCGGCGCCGGGTTGCGGCCGGTCACCGACCAGACCACCAGGGCACCGCTCCGCTGCAGGCGTTCGCGGTCGATCCAGGGCGAGCGCTGCGGATCGGCGTCGATGAACACGTGCGGCCGGTCGCGGCTGCCGAAGGCGATGGCGCTCGCGATCCTGGCGTCGCCGATCACGTATTCGAACCGGCGCGAGGTGCGGTTGCGAAAAACGTCGGTGAGATAACGCCCGGCGGCGGCGGCCGGGAAATTGGTCGGCCGGCCGCGGTCCGCGACCCAGGGCGCAATCAGGCTCGAGGCCGCATCCAGCGTGGGCGGCAACAGCAGCAAGGCGAGCGCCGCAACCGCGACCGAACGCTGGCGGTGCACGCGCACAACATCGTCCGCGAGCACCAGCGCAAGCACCCCGGAATACAGCAGCAACGGCGCCGCCGCGCTCACCGGTAGCCGCGCGCCGGCCACGAACCCGAGCCCGAGTGCCGCGAGCGGCGGCAACGTCGCGATCACGATCACGCATGCGCGCGCGAAGCGCGCGAGCGGCGGCCGCACGAAGGTCGGCGCCGAGTCGCGGTCGCTGGCGAACCAGGCGGAAGCGACCACCAGGAGCACGAGCAGGCCGAGATGGCCGGCCAGTGCCTGCACCGCGACATCAGCGGCGCCGTCGAGTGATACCGACTCGAGCCCGCTCGCCTCGCCGGGCACCAGGCCGGCGAAGTTGTTCAGCACCAGCCAAATGAAACGCGGCGCCACCAGCACGAGGACCGCGATGATCGCGATCAGCGCGTCGCGTCCGGCGAGCGCGGCGCGCCAATCCTTGGTGATGAGCAGGAGGCCGGCGAGCGCCTCGCGCCCGCCCTTGTTGGCGAGCGCCAGGCCGAACAACGCGAGCACCACCAAGAGGCCCTGCGCGCCGGCATAGGCGATGAGCACCACCAGGACCGCGAACAGGTAGCGCGCATAGCGGCTGCCGCTTTTCACCGCCCGCCACCACACCAGCACGGCGGCGGCGACCAGCGGCATTTGCAGGAGGTCGGCATTGATCGCGCCGACCGGAAACGCGACCGGGTGCACGCCGACCATCAGCAGCACCGCGATCGCCGCATGGCGGTCGCCGAGAAAATCGCGGGCGAAGGCGAACACGAGCCAGCCGGTGAGCGCGACCGTCACCGCCGGCAGCAGATAGGCGACGACGAAGCTGCCGCCGAAACCGTAGACGATGTCGAGCAGCCAAAACGCGAGCGGCGGGCCCTCGAGGTAGCCGAGCCGCCATTCGCGGCCCAGCGCGAGCCCGATCAACACCTCGGGCGCGGGCGTGGGATCGGCGATGGCGCGGGCGAGCGTCCACAGGCCTGCGTGCACGACCAGCGCGAGAGCGAGGAACGCGGCCGGGCGCGCGCGCAGCGCCTCGGTGAGGATGGTGGCCTCGAGCGGCCCCGGTCCGGTCGGTGCGCGCATCAGCGTCCGGACGCCGCCGCGCTGCGGCTTGCAACCACCGG
Source organism: Hyphomicrobiales bacterium (assembly GCA_023269635.1). Classification (GTDB taxonomy): domain Bacteria; phylum Pseudomonadota; class Alphaproteobacteria; order Rhizobiales; family Xanthobacteraceae; genus JAHFPN01. Next base: position 3,432 of record JAHFPN010000014.1, read on the forward strand.
CGCGAACGAGACGCGGTGATGGGGCGTGGGCCCGTGGCGGACCAGCGCCGCGGCGTGCAGCTCGGTGCCGTAGCCCTTGTGCTGCTCGAAGCCGTAGGCCGGGAAGGCGGCGCCGAGCTGGCGCATCAGACGGTCGCGCATGACCTTGGCCACGATCGAGGCAGCCGCGATCGAGGCCGAGAGCGCGTCGCCGTCCACGATCGGTTGCACCATGCAATAGCCCTGCTCGAGCGGCGGCCGGTGCGGCCCGTCGACCAGCACGAGCGCGGGCCGGCAGGGCAGCGCGCGCACCGCTTGCGCGAGCGCCCACAGCCGGGCGCGGAGGATGTTGTCGCGGTCGATGCGCGCCGGCGGGGCGAAGGCGACCCCGACTTCGGCGCAGGCGCAGATTACCGCGAACAGCTCCTCGCGGCGCTCGGGCGAGAGCCGCTTGGAATCGTCGAGCCCTTTCGGCACGCGCTTGGGGTCGAACACCACGGCCGCAGCCGATACCGGCCCGGCCCAGGGCGCGACGCCGGCTTCGTCGGCGCCGGCGACGGGGCCAAGGCCGCGCGCATAGGCGCGTTGCTCGCGGCGGAAATTCGGCAGCATGCGCGAAGCCTTGTTTCCGTTGCGACTCACCGCCGTCCCCCCGCCCGGGGACGGACAGTGCAACTGGCGCGGCCGCTTCGCAATGCGGGGAACGGCGACATTGCCGGCAACCCACAGGTCGGCCACTATATTCGCCGGATTTTAGGGTACGGCGAGAGTTCCGATGCGGTGGGAAGACTATAGGCGCAGCGACAATGTCGAGGACCGGCGCGACGACGGCCCGAGCCTCGGCGGGATGCAGCTTCCGATCGGCACCGGCGGCCTCGGCATCGGCGGGCTGATCGTGGTCGGCATCATCGCGCTCGCGCTCGGCGTCGATCCGCGCATGCTGATCGGCAATCTCGACCAGGTCATGAACCAGCCGCGCTACGAGCAGCGCTACCGGGTGCCGCCTTCGACGCCGACTCGGACCAAGGCCCCGCCCCAGGACCAGGTCGGCCGGTTCGTGTCAGTGGTGCTGGCGCAGACCGAGGACGTGTGGAAGCAGATCTTCACCGAGCAGAACCGGCGCTACGAAGCGCCGCGGCTGGTGCTGTTCTCACGCTCGACGCAGTCGGCTTGCGGCTTCGCACAATCGGCCACCGGCCCGTTCTATTGCCCGCCCGACAGACGGGTCTATCTCGACGTCGCCTTCTTCCGCGAGTTGCGTGACCGTTTCCGCGCGCCCGGCGAATTCGCGCAAGCCTATGTGATCGCGCACGAGATCGGCCATCATATCCAAAATCTGTTGGGCATTCTCCCGCGCATTACCGAGCAGCGGCGGACGTTGCCGAAGGCGCAGTCGAACGCGCTCTCGGTGCGGCTCGAGTTGCAGGCGGATTGCTTCGCCGGGGTGTGGGCCTATCACGCGAACGAACGCTTCCGGATTCTGGAGGCGGGCGACGTGGAAAAGGCGCTCGCCGCCGCCAGCGCCATCGGCGACGACCGGCTGCAGCAGCGGCAACGGGGCTTCGTGGTGCCGGACAGCTTCACCCACGGCACCTCGCAGCAGCGGGCGGCTTGGTTTACCACCGGACTCAAGTCCGGCCAGACCTCGCGCTGCAATACGTTCGCGCGCGACGCGACGCCCTTGAATTGAGCAATTCATGCCCGGCATCGACCCTTCGAAATCCTTCGTGCCGCTTGCGATCGCGGTGCTCACGGTTTCCGACACGCGCGCGCTCGCCGAGGACAAGTCCGGCGCGTTGCTCGCGGATCGGATCACGGCCGCCGGGCACCGGCTCGCCGCCCGCGCCATCGTCAAGGACGAGGTGCGCACAATCCGCGCGCAGGTGAAGCGCTGGATCAAGGACAACAAGATCGACGTGGTCATCACCACCGGCGGCACCGGCTTCACCGGCCGCGACGTGACGCCGGAGGCGGTGGAGCCGCTGTTCGAGAAGCGCATGGACGGCTTCTCGACCATGTTCCTGATGGTGAGCGCGCCGAAGATCGGCTCGTCGGCGATCCAGACCCGGGCCACGGCCGGCGTCGCCAACGCCACCTATATTTTCTGCCTGCCGGGATCGCCCGGCGCCTGCCGCGACGCCTGGGACGAGATCCTGGTGCACCAGCTCGACTACCGCTACCGCCCGTGCAATTTCGTCGAGATCATGCCGCGGCTCGACGAGCACCTGAAACGCGGGAAGGCGCGGAAAAAGCGGTAAGCCGCGCTAAAGATCGAGCTCCCAGGTCTCGCCCACGAGCGCGACGCCGAAGTCCCGGTGCTTCTTTCTTTCGATCAGTCGGAAGCCGGCCTTCTCATAGATGCGGCGGGCCGCGTGCAGGACGTCCTGCGTCCACAGCGTCATCTTGCGGAATCCGGCCGCGCGCGCGAACTCGATGCATTGTTCGACCAGCTTCTTGCCGAGCCCCAGGCCGCGCGCCTTGGGCTCGACTAAGAGCAGACGAAGCCTCGCCGTCGAGTTCGATTCCGCGATCACGCACACCGAACCGACCCGCTCGCCGTCCGCCTCGGCGATCCAGATTCGTTCGCGCGCGGGGTCGAAATTCTCAAGGATGTCGGCGGCGATACGGATCATCAGTGCCTCGAAGCGCGCGCCCCAGCCATATTCCTGCGCATAGATCTCGATCTGGCGCGCGACGACCCAGGCCATATCGCCATACCGGTGGGTCCGCAGCGTGACGTTGCCCTCGTCGGCGCGCCGACCGCCGAGGATCGACTCGATCGACTGCATATTGTCCAGCAGACGGCCCTGATCCGGCGGCGAAAGCGGCTTCAAGATTCCGCGCACGAGGTCGCGCGATCTCGATTCCAGCGGTGCAAATGCCTGGCGGCCCGTGGCGGTAAGCCGGAGCAAGGACTGACGGGCGTCGGTCTTGGAGACGGTGCGCTCGATCAGCCGCTTGCGCTCGAAGCGCGTGAGGATGCGGCTCAGGTAGCCGGCATCGAGGCCGAGCTCGCGGCCGATTTCGGTGGCGGTCGGCAGTCTACGGTGTGCGAGCTCATAGAGGACCCGCGCCTCGGCGAGCGCGAACGGGCTTTGCAACAGCCGCTCCTCGAGCACGCCGATCTTACGCGTGTAGAAGCGGTTGAAGCGCCGCACCGCGGCGATCCGCCCGGCAATTTCGCGCGCTGGCATGACCGAGAAAGTCTCGGGCAATTAGTTGACTGAGTCAAGTATCTGTCAGCCGCCGCCGGCGAGCGTGACCCGCGTCCGCAATACGACGATGCGGCGGCCGATGCGGCCAACCAGGCGGCGGTGCGCGGCGGCGCCTTCGCCGTGGCCGCCGAGCGCCTGGTAGAAGCGCTTGGCGATGAGGAGCCCCTGCTCCAGGCGCGGACGGCCGATGAGCACGAGCCGGGTCGCGGCCGCCGCTTCGGCAAGACGCGGGGCCACGCCGAAGCGCGCCATGCGGAGCCGGAAGGTGGCGGCACGCCGCTCCACGGCGCCTGTCCGTTCGGCGTTGTCGACGAACGCGCGCACTTCGCGGGTCCAGCCCTCCTCCAAGACGCTGGCGGGATCGAGAAACAACAGCCAGTTGCCGCGCGCGACTTGAGCCGCGGCGCGGAGCCGCGCGCCGAGATCGGCCGGGCCGGGCAAGAACACGCAGCCCGCGGCGTCGGCGACCTTCGCGGTGTCGTCGCGCGAGCCGGCGTCGGCGATCAAGACGTCGCGGACGAGACCGGCGGCCGAGCCCGCGACCAGCGCGGCCAAGGTCGGCACCAGCACGCGCTCCGATTCGCGCGTCGGCAAAATGACGCTGATCAATGCCGGCCCCTAGCCCTTGTTATTCAATTGTCGCGTCGGCCCCCTATATAGGGTCATAAAGCGGCTCGGAAGCTTGTTCTTGTTTTGTTCCGAAGAACCGCTACGATGGCGTCATGGACGGCAGATTGGACGACACGCGCGGCCCCGCGCCCGTTGCCGACGATGCGCACGATTTGAACATCGAGCGCGAGCGCCGGCGCGGCCGCGGCTCGGTCACCAACGCCTCGGGCCGCTTTGAACCGCTGGCGAAGATGCCGTTCGACGACGGCTGGCAGAGCCTCGACGAGCTGCCCGCGTTCAAGACCTACGTGCAGGTCGAAAAACCGCGGCGCATCATCACCCGCAATCAGTCGCCGGACCTGGGCTTCGACCGCTCGATCAATCCCTATCGCGGCTGCGAGCACGGCTGCATTTATTGCTACGCGCGGCCGACCCACGCCTTTCAGGGCCTCTCGCCCGGGCTCGATTTCGAGACCCGCCTGTTCGTCAAGCCCGACGCGCCCGAATTGCTCGCGCGCGAACTCGCCGCGCCCGGCTACGAGCCGCGCATGATCGCGCTCGGCACTAATACCGACCCCTACCAGCCGATCGAGAAGCAATGGCAGGTGACGCGCCGGATTCTGGAAGTGCTGCGCGACGCCGGGCACCCGGTCGGAATCGTCACCAAATCGGCCCTCGTGCTTCGCGACCTCGACATCCTGTCCGACATGGCGCGGAAGAACCTCGCCAAGGTCGCGCTCTCGGTGACGAGCCTAGACCACCGGCTCGCGCGCGCCATGGAGCCGCGCGCCTCGACGCCGCAGCGCCGGCTCGAAGCGATCCGCAAGCTCGCCGCCGCCGGCGTGCCGGCCGCGGTGCTGGTTGCGCCCATCGTGCCCGCCATCAACGACGCCGAGATCGAGCGCATCCTCGATGCCGCCGCGGCCGCGGGCGCGAGCGAGGCAGGCTACATCATGCTGCGCATGCCGCTCGAGATTAAGGACCTGTTTCGCGAGTGGCTGCGCGAGCACTTCCCCGACAAGCTCGACCACGTGATCGCGCTGGTGCGCGACCTGCACGGCGGCAAGGATTACGACCCGACCTTCGGCAAGCGTCAGACCGGGACCGGCCCCTATGCCTGGTCGATCGGCCGCCGCTTCGAGCTTGCTTGCAAGCGGCTCGGGCTCAACCAGCGCCGAGCCCGGCTCACTTCAGCCCATTTCAAGCGGCCTCGGGCCGTAGGCGGCCAGCTCGACCTGTTTGCGGCGTGACAGCGAAGCGCCCGCGCTCGAAGGCTGCTCATTTTCTGTCGTCCCGGGCGAGCGGCGCGCAAGTGACGCGAGACCCGGGACCCAGGATCACCGTCAGTCCGTACTCGCACCGGCGGTGATCCTGGATCCCGGATCGCCGCTTCGCGGCGTCCAGGATGACAGATTATTGTTCTTGCGCGCCGGGCGGGCATTCTCAAGGGCGCTGCCCTCGCCTATAGAGGCGGCGATCAGCGGACGCCGCCGATGCCCCCAGTTGTCAAACCCGCCCGCGACCTGCGGCTCGATTTCTTCCGCGGGCTGTCGCTCTGGTTCATCTTCATCGACCATGTGCCGTCGAACACGATCGGCTGGATCACCATTCGCAATTTCGGGTTCAGCGACGCGGCCGAGATCTTCGTGTTCATCTCCGGCTATACCGCTTCCTTCGTCTATGGGCGGGTGATGGCGGAGCGCGGCTTCGTGGTCGGCGCCGCGCGCATCCTGAAGCGCGTATGGCAGCTCTATGTCGCGTTCGTGTTTCTTTCGGTGTTCTACATCGCGGAGATCGCATACGTGGCGAGCAATTTCGACAACCCGCTGTTCGCCGAAGAGATGATCGTTCTGCACTTCCTGCAACGGCCCGAGATCGCGCTCCTGGAGGTGCTGCGGTTGCGGTTCCTGCTGCCCAACGTCGACGTGCTGCCGATCTATATCGTGCTGATGCTGGCGTTTCCGCTGATGCTCTGGCTGCTCCTGAAAAGCCCCTATTTCGCGCTCGCGGTCTCGCTCGCCATCTATATCGGCGCCAAGGCCATGGACCTGAATTTCCGGCTCTATCCGGTCGACCGCGAGTGGTTCTTCAACCCGCTCGCCTGGCAGCTTCTGTTTGTGATCGGGGGCTGGTGCGCGGTGGGCCGGGCGGAGTGGCTGAGCAAGCTTCTGCGCTCGAACGCGGTCGCGGCGCTATGCGTGGTCTATCTCGTGTTCGCGCTCTGGCTCGCGACATCCTGGCTGTTTCCGGCCGTGGCCCAACGCCTGCCGAGCTGGATATTCATCTTTCCGCTGGACAAGACCGGCCTGTCGCCATGGCGACTCAGCCATTTCCTGGTGCTGGCGCTCCTGGTGGTGCGCTTGGTGCCGCCGGAGGCCGGTTTCCTGCGTTCGGCCTGGTCAAAACCCCTGATACTGTGCGGTCAGCACTCGCTCGAGGTCTTCTGCCTAGGGGTATTCTTATCCTTTACGGCGTATTTCGTGCTAGTCGAGGTTTCGGCCAGGGTATTGATGCAGATCACGGTCAGTCTGACCGGGATTCTCCTGATGGTGGCCTTGGCTTGGCTGATGAAGTGGTACAACGACATGGATCGCCGGGCGCGACAACCGGCGACGTAAAGCGAGGGACCAAAACCGGCGACCTAAAGTGAGGGACCAAGGGGGTTTCAGACCAATGCGTGCGTTTGCCGCGCTGGCGGCGACACTGGCGCTCGGCGCCGCCGCGAATGCGGCAGTGCCGGAGCGCTGCATGGTTCCCCACGCGCTCGTCGAGCCGCATGCGCTCCTGCCGAGGGTCTCGCACGCGGTGAAGCGCGAACAGAAGCTCGACATCGTGGTGCTGTCCGGCGCGCCGTCGCAGGTTGGATTGGGCGACGGGCCGCGCAGCTATCCCTGGTTCCTGGAGAAGGAACTGCGCGAGCGGCTCCCGAACACGCAGATCCGCGTCGTGGTTCGCGCCGCACCGCGCCGGAGCGCCATCGAGCTGATCCCGACGCTGCCCCAGATCCTCGCCGAGGAGAAGCCGACGCTGGTCATCTGGCAGAGCGGCACGGTCGAGGCCTATCGCGGCATCGATGCCGACGGCTACGGCCGCAAGCTGCAGGTCGGCGTCGGCCTGCTGCTCGAAGGCGGAACCGACGTGCTCCTGGTGAACATGCAATATAGCCCGCGCACCGACGCGATGGTGGACGCGGCCGCCTATACCGAAGTGATGCGCGCGGTAGGTCAGGCCCGCGACGTGCCGTTCTTCAACCGCTACCGGGTCATGCGCGAGTGGAGCGAGACCGGCGCCTTCGATCTCGCGGCGCTGCATATCGGCCGCACCGAGTACGAAGAAATCCACCGCTGCATCGGCGCGCTGATGGCCGAATTCCTGGTTCGCGCCGCCACCCTCAACGCCAATGCGAGCCGCTGACATGCGCCGGCTTCCGCTCATCCTATTCGGGATCCTGGCCGCTGCCGCGGCGCGCGCGGAGAGCGCGCCGCAGCCGACGTTCCGATGCACCGCGCCGACCGAGATCGTGAAGCTGAGCCAGCCGCTCGTGCGCGTGGCCAATCGTCTCGCGCGCGGCGAGCCGGTGACCATCGTCGCCATCGGCTCCTCGTCCACGGCCGGCACGGGCGCCACGACGATCGCCGCCAACTACCCGAGCCGGCTCATGGCCGAACTCAGCGCGCGCGTGCCGGGCGCGGTGTTCCGCGTGATCAACCGGGGCGTCGGCGGCGAAGACGTCCGCGAAATGCTCCTGCGCTTCGACCGGGACGTTCGCGACGAGAAGCCCGATCTCGTGCTCTGGCAGCTCGGTACCAACGCGCTCTTGGATGACGACGGAATCATGCGCGAGGCGCCGGTGATCCGCGAGGGCGTTCAGCGCGTCCGCGCCATCGGTGCCGACCTGATCCTGGTCGATCCGCAATACGCGCCCAAGGTGCTCAAGGACCCCGACGCCGAGAGCATGGTCGAGTTGATCGACGAGATCGGGCACATGGACAGCGTCGCGGTGTTCCAGCGCTTCGCGCTCATGCGCCACTGGAACAAGAACCAGCAAATCCCGTTCGAGCGGTTCCTGTCCGAAGACCTGTTCCACATGAACGACTGGAGCTACGCCTGCTGGGCCGAGATTCTGGCGCGGGCGATCGTCGCGGCAATGCCGCCGGCGGCCATTGGCCCCATGATCGCCAAGACCGTTCCGGAGCAGCCTAGCGTCGCGCCGCTCGCCGCCGCCATGCCGCTGCCACAGCCCGCGGCCGGAAGATAGCAATCAGCCGTCGCGGAACTCGACCGGCGGCATCGGCGCCCGGTTCACCTCGAGCTTGAACACGTCCGGCCGCGAATAGTGCCCGGCCACGTCGAGGGTCCGGCGCGAACGCGGCGCCGCCTCGCGCTCGATCTCGCCGTAGAGGATGCCGCGTTCGCGGCGCAGCGGCCCGGCGGCGATCTTGCCGAACGGCCGCACGATCACCGCGTCGCCGTCGCATAGCCAGTCCTCGTCCTCGGCCACCTTGTTTCGCTCGGGGAAGCTCTCGGGCAAATCCTTGCCCTGGAGCGCGGTGCCGACGCCGATCACCCAGCAGCCGCCTTCCTTGGCGATGTGCTTCATGGTCGCGATCCACTCGTCGCCGCAGTCCCAGGTCGGCGCCACCAGGATGTCCATGTTTTGGGCATAGAGCGCGTAGCGCGCGAGCGGCATGTAGTTTTCCCAGCAGATCAAACAGCCGATGCGGCCCACGGGGGTTTCCACCACCTTCAGCCCGCGGGCGTCGCCGCGGCCCCAGACCATGCGCTCGGGATTGGTCGGCATCAGCTTGCGGTGCTTGTTCAGGATCGCGCCGTCGGGGCCGATCACCACCACGGTGTTGTAGAGCGTGGTGCCGCTGAACTCGGAGTCGAGCTCGTGCAATCCGAGCACGACGGTCACGCGGTGCTTCCAGGCGGCTTCGCGCGCCGGGTCGAGATCGCCGGCGGCGAGGTTCACGGCATTGGTACGCAGCCGCGCATGGAGCTCGCTGAGCAGCGGCATGTCGCGTCCGGGCTCGAGCCGCCAGACCCAGGCCGGGTAACCAGGCAGGTAGCTCTCCGGAAACACCACGAGCGCGGCGCCCGCTGCCGCGGCTTCGGCGATCGCGTCAACAACGCGGCCGAGGGTGGCGGCGCGGTCGAGCATCACGGGCGGCTTCTGCACCACGGCGGCTTTGATCGGCATGGCGCCTCTCCCCTTCCTCGCTGGTCATCAGCGTCAGTATCGCACGGCGGTGCCCGTTGTAGCGGGAACGCGGCACCAGCCCGCCATGACGAGCGACGCGGACGTTTCCGGCTTGACCCCGGCCGCGCCATCATTTAACGATCCAGTTAAATAATAAGGCAACAGGGATCGAAAATGCCCGAACTTGCATCCACCTTCGCCGCGCTCGCGGACCCGACCCGGCTCCTGATCGTCGAGCGGCTCTTGCGCGAGGGCGAGCACTCGGTCGGCGAGCTTGCGGCGCCGCTCCCGATCAGCATGCCGGCGGTGTCGCGCCACATCCGCGTGCTCGAGGACGCCGGCCTGATCGAGCGGCGGGTCGACCGCCAGTGGCGGCGCTACCGCGTGCGGCCCGAGGCGTTGCGCACCATCGACGACTGGCTTTCCCATCATCGCGCGTTCTGGACCGGCTCGCTCGACCGGCTCGAGCGCATGGTCGGGAAGAAACGGAGACGATCATGAACGCGAACGAAAACCGGACGCTGCGGTTGCAGCGGGTGATCCGAGCGCCGGTGGAACGGGTGTTCGAGGCCTGGACCGTGCCCGAGCAGGTGGCGCAATGGTGGGGGCCGGAATACGCGGAGATCCCGGAATATTCGCTCGACGTGCGGCCGGGCGGCAAATGGTACACGGTGATGAAACTGCCGGACGGGAGCCTGCCGAGGGTGAGCGGCGAATTCCGCGCCGTGGAAAAGAACAAGCGCTTGGTCTTCACCTGGGCCTGGCAGCAAGACGACGGCTCGCGCGGACACGAGACCGAGGTGACGGTGACCTTCGAGCCGGTGGGCAAGCACACGCGGCTGACGCTGGTGCAGGCGCTGTTCGTGGAAACCGTGCACCGCGACCGCCACGGCGAAGGCTGGACTTCGACCTTCAAGTCACTGGAGCAGTACCTCGCGGCCGCTTAGGGCGCAGGTATGATCCGAACCAAGAACGCACCGGGAGGATCTCATGGCCGCGTTGCAGATCATCGGCATTCCGCAATCGAATTTCACCCGCATCGCGCGCATGGCGGCTCTGGAAAAGGGCATCGCCTACGATTTCGTGGTGGCTGGGCCGCACTCTCCCGAGGTCAAGGCGATCCACCCGGCCGGAAAGGTTCCGGTGATGCGCCACGGCGACGTGACCATATTCGAGTCGCGGGCGATCACGCATTACATCGACGACCACTTCCCGGGGCCGGCGCTGACCCCGCGCACGCCGGCGGGCGATGCGCAGGTCGAGCAATGGATCTCATACCACAACTCCATCATCGATCCGCTGTTCATCCGGAAATACTCATTCGCCTACGTGTTTCCGAAGACGGCGGACAAGAAGCCGGACCGCGACGCGATCGACGGGATGCAGCCCGCGCTCGCACGCGAGGTCGAGGTGCTGGATCAGGCAGTGGCGAGCGGCCACCTCGTGGGCGATCGCTTCACGCTTGCCGACATCTACATGACCACGACGCTTTCGACCGCGCGCCGCTTCCCCGAACTCGACGCAATGATCAAGAAGACCAAGAATCTATCGGGCTACATCGACCGCCATACCGCGCGCGAGAGCTACAAGGCGACGATGCCGCCGCCCCCACCGCCGAAGAGCCAATAAATCGTTGTCATCCCGGGCGAGCGCCGCCAGAGCGGCGCGAGACCCGGGACCCATAACCACCGTGCGATGACAATCGCTCAGTCGGCGACCATGGATCCCGGCTCGCGCTTACGCGCTATCGCGCGCTCGCTTGGCCGGGATGACGGAATAAGGCTACGAAAATATCAGGCAGGTCGTGGTGGCGTGGGCATAGATCTTGCCGTCGCCATCCACGAGCCGGGCCTCGGCGGTGGCGATGCGCGAGCCGCCGTGGATGAGCTTGGCCTCGGCGCGCAGATGGCCGGTCTTTTCCACGATCGGCCGCACGAAATTGATCTTGAATTCGAGCGTGGTGCAAAGCGTGCCGGCGGGGCAGGTGGTCTGCACCGCGCAGGTCATGGCCGAATCGAGCAGCGTCGCGGCGACGCCGCCGTGCACGGTGCCGACTGGGTTGTAGTGGTATTCGGCCGGGTCGAACTCGAACACCGCCTCGCCGAGCTCGACCTTGGTGAGGCTGAAGCCCAAGAGTTCGGCGATCGGCGGATTCGGCGTCATGCCGTCGCGGATGCGGCGCAGATGTTCGAGGCCGCTCAATTTGCGCGCCGCCTCGACGCTGGTGACCGGGTCCTTCCAGGAAACGGTGCGGGTGCGGGCCTTGGTTCTGTCGTCCACGTTCTTCTCCTTCCGCACGGCCTCGCGGCGGCCTAGCGCGTGAACTTCTTATACTTGATCCGGTGCGGGATTTCCGCATCGACCCCGAGCCGGCGCTTCCGGTCGGCTTCGTAGGCTTCGAAATTGCCCTCGAACCAATCGACGTGAGAGTCGCCTTCGAACGCGAGGATGTGGGTCGCGATGCGGTCGAGGAAGAAGCGATCGTGGGTGATGATCACGGCGCAGCCGGCAAAATCCTCCAACCCTTCTTCCAGCGCGCGTAGCGTCTCGACATCGAGATCGTTGGTGGGCTCGTCCAGCAGCAGCACGTTGGCGCCGGACTTCAGCACCTTGGCGAGATGCACGCGGTTGCGCTCGCCGCCGGAAAGGCTCCCCACCTTCTTCTGCTGGTCGCCGCCCTTGAAATTGAACGCGGCCACATAGGCGCGGCTCGGCATTTCGCGTTTTCCCAGCTGAACCACGTCCTTGCCGCCGGAAATTTCCTCCCAAACGTTGTTCTTGCCGTCGAGGGTGTCGCGGCTCTGGTCCACATAGGCGAGCCGCGCGGTGTCGCCGATCTTGATGGTGCCGGCGTCGGGCTTCTCCTGCCCGGTGATGAGCCGGAACAACGTGGTCTTGCCGACGCCGTTCGGGCCGATCACGCCCACGATGCCGCCGGGCGGCAGGCGGAACGAAAGCCCCTCGAACAGCAGCTTGTCGCCATAGCCCTTGGCGAGGCCGTTGGCCTCGATCACCACGTCGCCGAGGCGCGGGCCGGCCGGGATCACGATCTGCGCCGAGCCGGGCGCGCGCTCGGCCGATTGCGCGAGCAACTCGTCATAGGCCTTGATGCGCGCCTTGCCCTTGGCCTGGCGCGCCTTGGGCGAAGCGGAAATCCATTCGCGCTCGCGGGCGATCGAGCGCTGGCGCGCCTCCTCCTCGCGGCCTTCCTGTGCGAGGCGCTCCTGCTTCTGCACCAGCCACGACGAATAATTGCCCTGGTAGGGAATCCCGCGGCCGCGGTCGAGCTCCAAAATCCAGCCGGTGACGTGGTCGAGAAAGTAGCGATCGTGGGTGACGATCAGCACCGCACCGGGATATTGCTTCAAGTGGCCCTCGAGCCAGGCCACGGTTTCGGCGTCGAGATGGTTGGTGGGCTCGTCGAGCAACAAGAGCTCCGGCTGCTCCAGGAGCAGCCGGCAGAGCGCAACGCGTCGACTCTCGCCGCCGGAAAGCATCTCCACCTTGGCGTCGTCCGGCGGGCAGCGCAGCGCGTCCATGGCCTGGTCGATCTTGGAATCGAGATCCCAGAGCCCCTTGGCCTCGATCTGGTCCTGCAATTTCGCCATCTCGTCGGCGGTCTCGTCCGAGTAGTTGGCGGCGAGCTCGTTGTAGCGATCCAACAGCGCGCGGCTCGCCGCGACGCCATCCATCACGTTACCGCGCACGTTCTTGTCGGGATCGAGCAGCGGCTCCTGCGGCAGATAGCCCACGCGCGCGCCTTCCGCGGCCCAGGCCTCGCCCACGAACTCCTTGTCGAGGCCGGCCATGATGCGCAGAAGCGTGGATTTGCCCGAGCCGTTCAGCCCGAGGACGCCGATCTTGGCGTCCGGGTAGAAGGAAAGATTGACGTTCTCCAGCACCTTCCGGCCGCCCGGATAGGTCTTGGAGAGACCCTGCATGTGATAGACGTACTGGTACGCAGCCATGTGCTTCTGGCAGCTTCGGCGCCGCCTTTCTTTCGATTCGGGTTCGCGCTCGGGGAAATCCGGGTCTATCTAACGACGCGCCGTGCCATCGGCAAGGGCGGTCTACGGCAGGCGGAGGGGTGATGCGGCTCTTGGTTCTCGTGCTCAGTGCGCTGCTCGTTTCGATCGCAGCCGCCGCGGCGCAGGCGCCGCTGCAAAAACGCGGCGAGGAATTGCTGCGCGCGAGATGCGCCGCGTGCCACGCCATCGGCCGCAGCGGCGAGAGCCCGCGACGCGGGGCGCCGGCGTTCCACGTGCTGATGCAGCGCTACCCGCCGCAATCGCTGGAGGAGGCGCTGGCCGAGGGCCTGGTCACCGGCCACCGCGACATGCCGGAGTTCGTGTTCCCGCCCGCCGACATCGCGGCGATCGTGGCCTATCTCGAGACCTTGCGCGGCAGGCGTTGAAGACAAGGGAGATTCCGATGGCAAGCATCCGGACGACGGTTCGATTCCCGGTCGAGCCGAACGAAATCTACAAGGCCTGGCTTTCGAGCCGCATCCATTCCGCCATGACCGGCGGCAAGGCCAAGGTGAGCGCGCGCAAGGGCGGCCGCTTCACCGCCTGGGACGGCTATGTCCGCGGCAAGAATCTCCGGCTCAAGCCGAAATGGTGCATCGTGCAATCCTGGCGCACCAGCGAGTTCCCCAAGAGCGCGCCGGATTCGCAGATCGAGCTCTGCATCCACCCTTCGGGCAAGAGCGGCTCGAAGCTGGTCTTCATTCATTCCAAGCTCACGCCGCCGCAGGTGAAGCAGTACCGCAGCGGCTGGAACGAGTATTATTGGAAGCCGATGAAAAAGTACTTCGCCGCGGGCAAGAAAAAATCGCGTGCATAGCGTATTCTCGAACAGTCGACTTCCCCTGCGGTCGAAGCGAAATGTGCAAGTCCGTCCCATGACCATCGCCGCGGTCGCAGATTTCCGCGCGCGGGCCGAGCGTCGCCTGCCGAAGTTCGTGTTCGATTACATGGACGGCGGCGCGGGCGCGGAGGCCGGCATCCGTAGGAACGAGGCCGCCTTCGACGCGCTCGAGCTCAAGCCGCGCATGCTGGTGAACGTCGAGCAGCGCGATCTTTCGACCACCTTTCTCGGCCGCAAATGGGCGGCGCCCTTCGGCACCGCGCCGATCGGCCTCGGCAATCTGATCTGGCCGCACGCGGAGGAGACGATCGCGCGCGCCTGCGTCGCCGCCAACCTGCCCTACTCGCTCTCGACGCCCGCTTGCACTACGCTCGAGCGGATCGCGGAAATCGCCGGCAAGAATGCCTGGTTCCAGCTCTATGTGGGCCGCGCCGAGGAGATGGTGGCGGGCCTGGTCGAGCGCGCCGATGCCGCCGGCTACGACGTGATGCTGGTCACCATCGACGTGCCGGTGGCGCCGCGCCGGCATCGGGACATCCGCAACAATTTCTCGGTGCCGTTTCGCTTCAGCCCACGTGTGCTCTACGAGCTCGCGACCCACCCGGAATGGAGCCTGCGCACGCTCGCCGCCGGCCGGCCGCGGTTCGCCAACATGGAGCGCTACGCCACCGTCAAGCGCTACCAGAACGTCACCGCCTATATGTCGTCGCAGGTCACCGGCCGCTTCGATTGGAACGACCTGAAGAAGCTGCGCAAGCGCTGGAAGCGCAAGCTGGTGGTCAAGGGCCTGCTCGCGGCCGAAGACGCCAAGCGCGCGCGTGCGCTCGGCTGCGACGGCATCGTGATCTCGAACCACGGCGGCCGCCAGCTTTCCTCGCTGCCGGCGCCGATCGACGTCTTGCCCGAGATCCGCGCCGCGGTCGGGCCGGCGTTTCCGCTCATCCTCGACAGCGGCGTGCGCTCGGGCGAGAGCATCGTGAAGGCGCTCGCGGCCGGCGCCGACTTCGTGCTGGTGGGTCGGGCCATGATGTACGCGGTGGCGGCGCTCGGCGCCGCCGGCCCCAAGACCGCGATCGATTTGCTCGTGGACGAGGCGAGCCGGACGCTCGCGCAAATCGGCTACACCGATATTGCGAGCCTCAAGGCGGCCGCGCCGATCGTGCGCCGGGAACGCAAATGAGCGACGTCGAGTGCGTGGTGCACGGCCGCGACCAGCTCGGCGAGTGCTCGATCTGGGACCCGCGCACGCGCAAGCTCTGGTGGGTCGACATCCTGGCGCCCTGCCTCCAGTCCTTCGATCCGGCGAGCGGTGAGCACCGAAAATATCCGCTCAAAGGTCGCGATTGCGGGAGCTTCGCAATCCGAAAATCCGGCGGCTTCGTGCTCGCCACCAACAGCGGGCTGCACGGCTTCGATCCCGCAAGCGGCGCCATGCGCGCGCTGGTGAACCCGGAGCCCGGCCGCGAACAGAACCGGCTCAATGACGGCCGCGCCGACCGCGCCGGCCGCTTCTGGGTCGGCTCCATGCACACCGAAATGCGCGAGCCGAGCGGCAGCCTCTATCGCATCGATCTGGACCTCAAGGTGACGCGCTTCTTCGACGGGATCACGGTGCCGAATTCGATCGCGTTCTCGCCCGACGACCGCACCTTCTATTTCGCCGACTCGTTCAAACGCGAAATCTGGGCCTACGACCTCGACCTTGCCGACGGCGCCATCAGCAATCGCCGCGTCTTCGCCAAGCTCGACGCGGACGCCGGCGGGCCGGACGGATCGTGCGTGGATGCCGACGGCTACCTGTGGAACGCGCAATACCGGCTCGCGCGCGTGGTGCGCTACGCGCCGGATGGGCGCGTCGATCGCATCATCGCGCTGCCCACGAGCAACCCGACTTGTTGCTGTTTCGGCGGCGAAAGGCTCGACACGCTCTATATCACCACCGCGTGCTTCCGCATGACGCCGGAGCGGCTCGCGGCCGAGCCGCTCGCCGGCGGCCTGTTCGCGGTCGCGCCCGGGGTGCGCGGGCTGCCGGAGGCCGAGTTCGGCGGCTGAATCAACTTCGTCGTCCCGGCCAAGCGAGCCCCGGATTTGGTCCGGGGCGAGCGCGAGCTGGGACCCATAACCACCGTCACTCGCGAATTCGCTAAGTCGGCGACTATGGGTCCCCGCCTTCGCGGGGACGACGGGTTCATTTGTTCTTGAATGCCTTCTCCAGGAACGCGAGCGAGCGGCCCCAGGCGAGCTTGGCGCTGTTCGGCTCGTAGCTGCCGCGCTCGTCGCAGTGAAAGCCGTGCCCGGCGCCGGCATAGACATGGACCTCGCTCTCCGGGCGCTTCTGCTTGATCGAGTCCACGTCGGAAAGCGGGATGTGGGCGTCCTTTTCGCCGAAATGCATCTGCACCGGGCATTTCGGCTTGTTGTCCGCGTGCTTGGCGACCATGCCGCCGTAATAGGAGACCGCGGCCTTAAGCCCGTCGATCTTGGTGGCGGCGAGAAAGGCCACGGTGCCGCCGAGGCAGAAGCCGAGGATCGCGACCGATCCCTCCTGCTTGAGCGCGTCCACCGCCGCCTGGACGTCGAGCATGAGCTTGGCCCAGTCGACCTTCGGGATGTATTCGCGCGCCTTGGCGACCTCGGCGTCGGAATAGCCGGTCTCGAAGTTCGGCACGATGCGGTCGAACACGGCGGGCGCGAGCGCCACATAGCCCGCCTCCGCCAGGCGGTCGCACACCGACTTGATGTGGTGATTGACGCCGAAAATCTCCTGCAGCACCACTACGCGGCCCTTGGGCGCGCCCTTGGGGTCGGCGTGATAGGCGCCGAGCTGGAATCCGTCTTGAGCTTTGAGCTTGAGCATCGTGCCCATGGTTACTCCCGGTAAGGTCGTGGCCGCCGCGTTGCGCCGCGGTCAGCCGATTGCGGTCAACATCTCAGCATAGGGGATTTGGCGGCGTTTCGCCAAAGGGCGTAGAATTCAGGCGGCCGAACGTTGCGCGACTTTCGCTTGCCGCTCGAACAGCATTCGGCGTTCGAATGCGGTCGAATGGAAGAAGGGGTAGCGACGGATGATCTGTTCGCGCGCCGGGGGAAAATGCAACGTCATCAGGCTGATCGGCTTCGACAGAGTCGGATACGGTCGCGGCGGGCAAATCGGCCGATGCCCGAACACCCGCTTATAGAACGCTTGGTGCTCTGCACGCACCGTAGCAAGCACGATATCGGCCGAAAAATATTCCGCTGCCAAATAGCCGAGACGTACCGTCGCGTATGGAAGCTCCGGATAGAGACGCGCAGCATCAGCATCGGCGACAAAGCGGGTCGGATCGATGATCGTCTTCCCTGCTTCGATCTCTGGCTTCAGAATTTCGGGAAAGACATGCGCGGCCGGCAAGTCTGAATATTTCTCGGTCGAGACATGCATGCGGAACGAACTCGCCAGCTTGTCGTCGATGTATAGCCCGAACGTGAAAGCGTTCGGCAGATCGTCATATGTATCCGAGAATCGTTTGTTGTGATTGGACTGAATCGCGGTCTCGCGGCGGTAAGCTAGGTAGCGCAGCCGATAAATCTGGTCCCGCACCTCGGTGGCGTCCGCGCGCCGGTAATCGACGCGCTCCAATAGAAGCGTGACGCGATCGACAAGACTCGGCGACGGGGCCAGCGCCGGCGCGCCCATACGCGAAACCTCCTTCGGACGGCGCTTGGCCACCCGAAGGGACAAGGTAACGCGACATTAACCATTGTAAAGAAGTAACGTTAATCAAAGGGTTCGGTGGAAAGTCGCGGACTCGAGTCTGGCTGTCGATTGACGAGAACCCGGCCTGCAGTGGCATAATCTACGCGTGTATGACTACGCGGATACCCGTGCGCGGCTCAAGAACGCCAATGCGCAGTTCCAAAATGAGACAATTGCGTGGCAGCAGGCGGCCGCGATGCGGCCGCAACCCGCGCGGACGCGGCGTTCAAGCAACTTTGATCAGTTTCGACGGGCCTGCATACAGGAGCTTACGGATCGCGCTGCCCGGAATGGCTGGGCTGAAGAGAAAGCCCTGCGCTTCGTCCACACCCGCCTCGCTTGCGACCAGCGCGAGCTCGGCGTCGGTCTCGACGCCCTCCACCGCGACCGAGATGCCGAGGTCGGCGCTTAGGCGCGCCACCCCGCGCAGCAGGGTCAGCGAGCGCTCGCTATCGGCGATTCCCTGCAGGAACGAGCGATCGATCTTCACCTTGTCGAGCGGGAAGCTGTGCAGATAGCTCAAGCTCGAATAGCCGGTGCCGAAGTCGTCGAGCGAAATGCGCACCCCGAGCTCCCGCAGCTGGAGCAGCGCGGCGCGGGTCGCCTCGGTATCCTGAACGAGCAAGGACTCCGTGATCTCGATTTCGAGCCGGTTCGCTGGCAGTCCCGAGGCCTGGAGCGCTTTCTGGATCGCTTCGACCACGTTGCCGCGGCGGAATTGGATCGGCGACAGATTGACTGCGACCCGCACGTCGGCCGGCCATTTCCGGCACTCGCCGCAGGCGCGCCGCAGGACCCGATTGCCGATCTCGACGATCAAGCCCATCTCCTCGGCCACCGGTATGAAATCCGCGGGCGAGATCATCCCGCGCTCGGGATGCGGCCAGCGCAACAGCGCCTCGCAGGTCGAGATGCGCTTGGTTTTGAGGTTGAACAGGGGCTGATAATAGACCTCGAACACGTCGTTGGCGAGCGCGTTCCGCAGATCCTGTTCGAGGCTGCGGCGGGCCTGCGCCTTGACGTCCATCTCGCGTTCGAAGAAGCGCCAGGCGCCGCGGCCCTCGGACTTGGTGCGATAGAGCGCCATGTCGGCGTTCTTCATCAAGAGGTCGGCGTCGAGGCCGTCCTGGGGCGCGACCGAGATTCCGATGCTCGCACCGATCACGACATATTGGCCTTCGATCTCGAAGGTTTCTCCCAACACCTCGACCACGCGACGAGCCAAGGCCGCGGCTTCCTCCGGCCGGCGCAGCGGCGATTGAAGGATCACGAACTCATCGCCGCCGAAGCGCGCCACAATGTCCGATTCCCGGACTATGCCGCGCAACCGGTCGGCGACCGCACACAGAAGTTCGTCCCCGAACGGGTGGCCCATGGTATCATTGACTTGCTTGAATTGATCGAGATCGACGAACAGCACCGCGCACGAATCCTTGCCGCGCCTCAGCTTGGTGACGGCCAGCTCGATCTGATCGTGGAAGAAGGTCCGGTTGGGCAGGCCGGTCAGAACGTCATAGCGGGCAAGATGGTGGATCTTGGCCTCGGCAAGCTTGCGCTCGGTCACATCCTCGAACAATACGACCGATCCGCCGTCCTTCATTTGCTGGAACGTGATCGCAAGCGTCCGGCCGCGTAGCGTGTCGATCGAAAGTCCCCCATCGACATTGCCGGCGAGACAACTTTCGAATTCGGCGGCCAGCCGGTCCGCGGTCGGGGGCTCAATCGTGCCGGCCTGCACACAGGCAAACAGGAATTCCCGGGCCGTCACGCCCCGGCGAGCGATTTCAGGCGCGACGCCAAGCAGGTCCGCGAGGCGGCGGTTGGAAACGACCAGGTGTCCATTTTTGTCAAACATGCAGAGGCCGTGCGGCATGTTGTTCAGCGCGGTATCGAAGCGGGTCGCAAGGAACGTGATGTCCCGCGTGGCTATCACCGCATCCAGCAACGTCTGGCGTAGCCGTTCGGAGATGAATTTCACGCTGACGAAGAACGCTAGCAAGAGGAATGCGAAGACGTAATAGTAAACGTCTCCGGACAGGAGGAACGCCAGGGTAATCAGTGGAGCTGCACACAGAATCTGCGCGATCACCAACCGGTTGCTGCCGAAGTTCCGTCCAGCAATGCCGATCAAGTACGCGATCGTCGAAGTGATACTAACAAGATGTACGAATGGATCGGATGTGTACGCGAAAGCGACAACACACCAAGTGCCGAGCAGAGAAACGTGGGCACAGGTACCCACCACGTACTTGAATTCCCAATGCCGCGCCACCTCGGTGTTCATCACGTTTGAGCGCATCCGGAAATACGCGCGAATGTTCACTGCACGCGCGACGGCAACGCTCGCAATGGCTAGCGCGCAGAGATAGAGCAGCGTCTGACCAGTTCGAAAGGCGGTAAGCAATACCGCCAAGGATGTCGCGATCGATCCCAAATACAATGTGCGCGAGTCGCCATAGAGCGAGTCGACGACGGAAATATAGATTTCCGGCGGCACGCTTTCGCTGTGCCGGGTACGCAGCTGAGTTCGCCAGGCAAACATGAATGTCGCGACTGAGAGTTGAGGCCACGCTTAGTGTCTCGGGATAAGATGAAAATTCCGTTCAGCCCGCCGCGATAATTTGCCCGGGCACGCCATATCGCCGGTACGGGATTACGGCTGCGGCGGCGGCGGCCGCGCGTCCGAGGTCAGGCCGCGAGAACGAAGGGCCTTGGTGGCAATCCATCGCAATGCATGGTTGTGGGCGGTTGGTGGTGCAATGCGTCCAACCGGAGGCCAAAAAAAGACTCGAACCCGCAACCTGGCAACCGAGGCACTGAAAGGCGCGCACCAAGCGGCCGGGTCCCGCATTTCCTTGGCAGCGACCGCGAATTTCGCTGCGAAACGCCGCGCGGCTTCAGTTCTATTGCGCCGATGCGCGCTGTTCGCAACATTCCGCGATGGACCCCATGCGGCGACGGGAAAAATATGTGTTCCGGATCACCGCTTCGGCCAGCCGGCTTGTGAGAGGGAGTTAGCTCCATGGCCAATCCCATGCTGCCAAGTGAGCGCGCGTCCTATTCCGCGATCGTCGACCGGCCGGCATTGAAGCTGCCCGGCGGCGCGCGCGTGGTGGTGTGGACCATCGTCAATCTCGAAGTCTGGGACATCGCTCGCGCAATGCCGCGGCAGGTGCTGCCGGCGCCCATGGGCCAACCGCTCTTGCCCGACGTGCCCAATTGGTCCTGGCACGAGTACGGGATGCGGGTCGGGGTCTGGCGCTATTTCGATCTATTCGCCGCGCTCGGCATCCGCGCCTCGGCCGCGATCAACGGCCGGGTGTGCGAAGTCTATCCGCGCGTCGCGCGCGCCGTGAAAGATGCCGGATGGGAGTTCATGGCCCACGGCTACGAGCAGGTGCCCATGCACAAGCTCGCGGACCAGCCGGCGGCGATCAAGCGCGCGCTCGATGTGATTGAGCAGAGCGCCGGAACGCGACCAATCGGCTGGCTCGCGCCGGGGCTGACCCAGACTTTGGAAACGATGGACCATCTCGCCGCGGCCGGCCTGCGTTACGTCTGCGATTTCGTTCACGACGAGGAGCCGTCAAAGGTCAAGACCAAGCACGGCGATTTGGTCACGCTCCCCTATACGGTTGAAATGAGCGACATCACGGTCATGGCCCTTCAGCACCATGCCGGCAAGCATTTCCACGAGCGCGGCATCGACCAGTTCGAGCAGCTCTACGCCGAAGGCGCGAAACGCGCCAAGATCATGTCGATCGCGCTGCATCCCTACCTCACCGGCCACCCGCACCGGTTCGTGCATCTGGAGCGGCTCTATCGCGCGCTGAAGCGCGATGGCGTTCTGTTCTGGACCGGCGCCGAGATTTACGATTGGTATGTGAAAGCCGCCGGTGTCGGCACAACACGATGAGAGGGAGGAAGCGGCCGTGAACATCAATGTGGGCAAGAACGCGATCGCCGAAGCCACCGAAAAGCTCAAGAACTGGGGCCGCTGGGGCAAGGACGATCAGATCGGCACCCTCAACCACGTCCGGCCCGAAGACATCGTGCGGGCGGCGGGGCTGATCAGGCGCGGCAAGGTGTTCGCGCTCGGCATCCCGCTCGACAGCAACGGCCCGCAAACCGGCCTGTTCGGCGGGCGCTTCAATCCGATCCACCAGATGCTCGCCACCGGCACCGACGCCATTGCCGGACGGCAGGACTGGAACAAGATCCGCTACGCCGACGATACGCTCAATTTGTGTGTGCAAGGCGCGACCCACTGGGATGCGCTCGGGCACATCTTCTACGAAGACAAGGCTTATAACGGCTACGATGCCAAGCTAATCGACGCCAAGGGCTTGAGCGTTCTCGGCATCGAGCATTCTAAGGACAAGATGGTCGGGCGCGGCGTGCTCCTGGACATCGCCCGCTTTCGTGGGGTCGACTGGCTCAAGGACGGCGAAGGCATCTCCAACGATGAGCTCGACCAATGCGCGCGCGCCGCCAAGGTCGAGATCGGGCGCGGCGACTTCGTCATCGTACGCACCGGCCAGATGGAGCGCTGCCTGAAAGAGAAGAAATGGGGCGGCTATGCCGGCGGCGACGCGCCCGGCGTCAAGTTCGAGAACTGCTACTGGTGCCAAGAGAAGGAGATCGCCGCGATCTGCACGGACACCTGGGGCGTCGAGGTGCGGCCGAACGAAACCAAAGAGGCGAACCAGCCCTGGCACTGGGTGGTGATTCCGGCCATGGGCCTGTGCATGGGCGAAATCTTCTACTTGAAGGAGCTCGCCGAGGATTGCGCCAAGGATAAGGTCTTCGAATTCTTCTTCTGCGGGCCGCCGCTCGTGATCACCGGCGGAACGGGCTCGCCGATCAATCCGCAGGCGATCAAGTAGGCAATAGACAACGGCATAGGTCAGGCCACGTCCTGCCAGGCGCCGCCCTGCTCGGCCGAGCGAAACACCGCTTCGAGCGCGGCGACCGTGTGCAGGATTCCTTGATCGTGGCGGTGGCGCCTCCGCGAAATTCGATCAGCGCGGCGGTGATGTCCCCGCTCTCGAGCGGCAATTGGCGCCGGGCCGACAAGGCGCTGACGCGCCGCATAGGTCCGACCAGGAAGCTATAGGCATCGAGCAGATGAATCCCCATGCCGGTCATGCCGCCGGCTCGGATCTCGGCGGCCGCCGAGCGCCAGTGATCGGCCGGCTGGTTCGCGAGCCAATCGTGGCTGTACTTGCCGCCGCCTCCGGCTCGAGCGTGACGCCGCGAACGAAGCGGATAAGCTTGCTCGTCCCCTGCACGGATCGCACCAGCTCCCTGCCGCACCAGCCGAGACCGACGAGCGCCGCGTTCAGCATGGATTGCCCTCGGCCCGGCCGCGAAGAAAATCGAGCAGCGCGATCTCCGTCATCACCGCCTGCGGGGTCCGATGCCGCTCGGCCTCGCGCCGTTGGCTTGCCGACTTCGGTTTCGATTCCAGATAAGCGCCGAGTTCGCGTGCCCGTTCAATGATGCGGCGGTTCGCACCCGTTCGCGCACGCTCGAAGCTCTCCAGCGCGCCCTCGACATTGCCCTCAGGCCCCAGCGCGGCCACGAGCGCAAGCGCATCCTGCGCCGCCTTGGTCACGCCGGCCCCGACATGGGGCCTAGCGAGAAAAGCCGCATCGCCGATCAATGCTATGCGGCGAGAAGCCATGTTCGGTGTCTCGACATCATAGATCGGCTGCACGAAGGGCTGCGGCGCGAGGCTCACCACCTCGGCAAGCTGTGGCGCGAGCAAATTCTCGGCGGCCTCCTTGAGTTCGCGTATGAATTCTTTTCGGATGAGCGGCGGTGGAATCGAAAGCGCGTGGGCCTTGCCGCTCCGGTCCGTCAATAGCCGCGTTAGTTCGTGCGATTCGGCGGTCGGGCGATACCAGACGAAATTATACCGCCGGTGTCGGATGCGCATGTCGTCCTTCGGACCGGCGACCGGATAGCCGAGCATCTGCTCGCCGGGAGGCAGGCAAAACACCATGGATTCGAAGATGTCCTTCAGCGTGCGCTGCGACAGCGCGCGCTCGGCGACCAGCCCCCGCCAGGCGACATAGCCCGCATAGCGCGGCCGCGCAGCGGGGAAGAATTGCGCCCGCACCGTCGATCGAAATCCGTCGGCGCCGACCAGGAGATCGGCTTCGCGCGCCCCGTCGGTGAACTGGGCAACAACGTGCCCCGCTCGCTCATCGACCCGGATCAGCTCCTTGCCGAGATGATAGCGTTTCGCCGGCAGCGCCTTGCGCAGCATCCGGAATACCCGGTCCCAGGAAGTCACCGTCTGCGGACAAGGATGCTCGCCGACGACATTGCCCGCACGATCGAGCGTCTTGCGGCCGGCGACCTCGACCCCGAGCTTGGAGGCGGGATCGAGACCCACGGCGGCGAGCGCGTCGGCGAGCTCGATATGGGTGACGATGCCGGCGCCGCGCCCGGTCAATTCGGTCTCGCTTCGCTCGAATACCTCGACGTCCCATCCCGCCTGCCGCAGCAGGAGCGCCGCGAACAGACCGCTCATCGATCCGCCGATGACCAGGGCTCGTCTATCGTTGTCGCCGGCCAAGGGTGGTCTCCCCGCCATTCATTTCGCTTCGCAACTATATTATGCTGGCGGTCTGCAGCGGAGGAACGCCATGGCGCTGACCATGAAGGAAAAGGCGCTCGCGCGCACCGACCGGGCCGCATGGCCGCCGTCGGTGACCCGCGAATTCCAGCAACGGCAATTCAACGGCTGCGTCGGTAGCAGGCTGCTTTCGCAAGACGACCGCGTGCGGGTATGGGAAATCCGGCTCCGGCCGGGCGAGCGGATCGGCTTCCACCGCCATGTGCTCGACTATTTCTGGACCGCGGTGACGCCCGGCCGCGCGCGTTCGCACCTGCAGGACGGCTCGACGGTCGAGGGCGAATACGAGGCCGGCGAGACCCGGCACGAGCGCTACGGGCCGGGCGAGTTCAAGGTGCATGACCTCGAGAATATCGGCAGCCAAGAGCTCGTGTTCACGACGGTCGAGTTCCTAAACAGCGCCAACAAGCCGCTGGAAATTCCCGA
The DNA here is from genome assembly GCA_023269635.1 of Hyphomicrobiales bacterium. GTDB lineage: Bacteria > Pseudomonadota > Alphaproteobacteria > Rhizobiales > Xanthobacteraceae > JAHFPN01. Next base: position 28,115 of record JAHFPN010000014.1, read on the forward strand.
AGCGATCGCGACCGCCGCCGAGTGAGCGGCTCGGCCCGAGAACGACGCGCCGCGCGGGAAGCCCGCGCGGCGCTCGCATTTCCGGAGGCCGGATCGGTCCGACCGGCTGCCGTGATCACTTGGCCTTTTCGTACGGGTATATCAGCTTGCCCGACGCATA
>JAHFPN010000111.1 GCA_023269635.1 Hyphomicrobiales bacterium
CGGCAATGCGGCGGGCCGCATCTCCATGTCTTCGACCAAGTCCGCGACCGGACATCTGCTCGGCGCCGCCGGCGCGGTCGAGGCGATCTTCTCGGTGCTTGCGATCCGCGATCAGGTCGCGCCGCCGACCATCAACCTCGACAACCCCTCGGTCGAGACCCCGGTCGACCTCGTGCCGCACGTGCCGCGCAAACGGCAGATCGATACCGTGCTGTCCAATTCCTTCGGCTTTGGCGGCACCAATGCATCGCTCGTGTTCCGCCGGGTCAACGGGTGATTTCGCCGGGATTTCATTCCCGGAATCGCCACATTTGACGGTAGGCTCGTCCCGGTTGCGGCTTGCATCGAAGCTTGCGAGCCGCGACACTTGAGCCGCTGGGCAGTGCTCGGGTGTTTCCGTTGCGTCGCGTCGATTTTGGTCCGGGCGGCCTGCAAATCATGGCTCTTCGCTGCGTTGGTGTGATCGGCCGATGGACGACCTGAAGCGACCCGACGAGATTGCGGCGCCGCCCGAGGACGAAGCGCGGCCGATCGTCCATCCCAAGAGCCCGCGCCAGGCGCTGATGCCGGAGACGGTACCGCCGCCGCCCTATTCGCGGCGCGCCCGCCACCCGATCGTGGTGGTCGGTAACGCGATCCTGACCGCGATCGTTCTCTTGATCATCGCCGGCGGAGCCGGAATCTATCTCGGCAAGACCCGCTACGAGGCGCCGGGGCCGCTCGACCGTGAACGCACCGTCCTGATCCCGCGCGGGCAGGGCATCCGCGAGATCGCCGAGTTGCTGCGCCGCGAGGGCGTGATCGACCAGCCGCTTCTGTTCGTGGGCGCGGCCACGCTGCTGCGCGTCACCAACGAACTCAAGGCCGGCGAATACCTGTTCGAGCGCAACGCCAGCATGCGCGAGGTGGTCGACACCATCGTGGAAGGCCGCTCGATCCAGCATCAGGTCACGGTCCCGGAAGGGCTGACCAGCGAGCAGATCGTCCAGAAGCTCATGGAAGCGGAAGTGCTCACCGGCACGGTGCGCGAGATTCCCAAGGAAGGGACGCTGCTGCCGGAGACCTACAAGGTCACGCGCGGCACCACGCGCGATCAGCTGCTGGCGCGCATGAACAACGCTCACAAGCGGTTGGTGCAGGAGATCTGGGAGCGACGCGCGCCCGAGCTGCCGATCAAGACGCCGGAAGAGCTCGTGGTCCTCGCCTCCATCGTCGAGAAGGAAACCGGCAAGGCCGAGGAGCGCACGCGCGTCGCCGGCGTATTCGTCAACCGTCTGGTCCGCCGCATGAAACTGCAGGCGGATCCGACCATCATCTATGGCTTGGTCGGCACCAAGGGCACGCTCGGCCGCCCGATCCAGGCGCAGGAAAAGACCCAGGTCACCCCCTACAACACTTACGTGATCGACGGGCTGCCGCCGGGACCGATCGCCAATCCCGGCCGCGCCTCGCTCGAGGCCGCGGCCAATCCGTCGCGCACGCGCGAGCTCTATTTCGTCGCCGACGGGACCGGCGGGCACGTGTTTGCCGAGACCTACGAGCAGCACCTGAAGAACGTCGCGCGCTGGCGTGAGATCGAACGCGAAACGGCCACTACGGCGCCGATGGTCGGCGGCGCGCCGGTGCCGACCGCCTCGCAATTCGCCCCGACCCCCACGCTTCCACCGGCGCGCACCAATCCGGCCCCGCGCCCCGCGACGCGCACCCAATAGCCGGCCGCTTGAGGGGCCGGAGCCGCGCGGCTAAAGTCTGCGCCATTCGTTTAGCCCGAGCCGTCTCCACACAATGTCACTTGCGAGCATGACCGGCTTCGCGCGCGCCCACGGGACGGCGGGCACTTACGCGTGGGCTTGGGAAATTAAATCGGTCAACGGCAAGGGACTCGATCTTCGGCTGCGGCTGCCGCCGGGCTGGGATTCGATCGAAACCGCCGCGCGCGCTAGCGTGGCGCGCGCGCTCGCGCGCGGCAATGTCGGCGCTGCCCTGGAAGTGAAGCGCGAGGGCGCCGCGCCCACCGTGCGCGTCAATGCGCCGGTCCTGGAGGCGGTGCTGGCCGCGATCCGCGACGTGTCCAAACGCGTCGAGGCGGAGCCGCCTAGCCTCGATGGCATTCTCAGCCTGAAAGGCGTGATCGAAGTCGCCGACGCCGAGGAAGATGAAGCCGAGCGCGCCAGGGCGGAAGCGGCGGTGGTCGCCGGCTTCGACCAAGCGCTTGCGCGGCTCGTGCTCGAGCGGCGGCGGGAAGGCGACGCGCTCGGTCGCGTGCTCAGCCAACGCGTCGACGAGATCGCGCGGCTCACCGGCGCCGCGGTGCGCAATCCGCCGCGCCGGCCCGATGCGATCCGTGCGCGCCTGGCCGAGCAAATCAAGGCGTTGCTTGCCACCGGCGAGAAGCTCGACCCCGACCGGCTGCATCAAGAGGCGATGTTGCTGGCGGCCAAGGCCGATGTGCGCGAGGAGCTCGACCGGCTCGCGGCCCATGTCGCGGCAGCGCGTGCGCTTCTGAGCGAGGACGGGGCGGTGGGCCGCCGGCTCGATTTCCTCGCCCAGGAATTCAATCGCGAGGCCAACACGTTGTGCGCCAAGGCGGGCGACGTCTCGCTCACGGCCATCGGCCTCGAGCTCAAGGCCGCCGTCGACCAGTTCCGCGAGCAGGTGCAGAATCTCGAATGAGTCGGGCGATGAAACGGGCGGCGCGGAAACGATCGGCCAAGCGCGGCGCGAAGCGGAGAGCGCGGCGGACATCGCCGTTCGCGCGCCGCGGCTTGATGTTTGTGCTTTCTTCGCCCTCGGGCGCGGGCAAGACCACGCTCTCGCGCATGCTCCTGAACAGCGACCCGTCGGTCGAGCTTTCGATCTCGGTGACCACGCGGCCGCGGCGGCCGAGCGAAATTCGCGGCCGGCACTATCATTTCATCGACGACGCGCGCTTCGAGGCGATGGTCGCAAGGAGCGAGCTGCTCGAGTGGGCGGAAGTGTTCGGGTATCGCTACGGCACCCCGAAAAAGGCGGTGCAGCGCGCGCTCGCGGCGGGTCGCGACGTGCTGTTCGACATCGATTGGCAGGGCACCCAGCAACTGCGCGAGAAGGCGCGAGCGGATCTGGTGAGCGTCTTCCTGTTGCCGCCTTCGATCGCGGAGCTCAAGCGACGGCTGAAGAGCCGCGCGCAGGATTCCGAGGCGACCATCCGGCGCCGGCTGACCGAAGCCAAGGAGGAAATGAGTCACTGGCCGGAATACGATTACATCGTGATCAATCGCGATATCGACCGCGCCTACACGGAGCTGCGCGCGATCCTCGCGGCCGAGCGCTTGAAGCGCGAACGCCAGACCAAGCTCTCGGCCTTCGTCCGCTCGCTTCAGGACGATCTCTGAACCCGCTGCGCCGCGCTCGTACGCGCGAGCGCGTTGGCAAGCGACACGAAGCTGGATACCGGCACGTCTTCGGCTCGCAGCGTCGGCTCGATCCCGGCCGCCGCCAACAGCGCGGCGGGATCGACGGCAAGCGTCTTCAAGCTCTGGCGCAGCATCTTGCGGCGCTGGCCGAATGCCGCTTCGGTCACCCGCTCCAGGTGCCCGCGGTCGCAGGAAGCGGGCGAGGGCCGCGGAACGAGCTGCACCACGGCGGAGGTCACCTTGGGCGGGGGCACGAACGCCTGCGGCTTGACCTCGAACAGGATGCTCGCCTGCATGCGCCAGCCGACCAGTACGCTGAGCCGGCCATAGGCTTTCGACTTCGGGCCGGCCACCAGCCGCTCGGCCACTTCCTTCTGGAACATGAGGGTCGCCGCGTCGTACCAGGGCGGCCACGGCTCGATGCTGAGCCAGTGAATGAGCAAGGCGGTCGCGACGTTGTAGGGCAGGTTGGCGACGATGCGCACCGGACCGGGGCCGAAGTGCGGACGCGGGTCCACCACCAGAGCGTCGCCTTGCACCACCACGAGCCGGCCTGGGAAGTGCTGCACCAGCTCCTGTAGCGCTTCGACGCTCTTGGGATCGCGCTCGATCGCGACCACGCGGCGCGCGCCCTGAGCGATCAGCGAGCGCGTGAGTCCGCCGGGGCCCGGGCCGACTTCGAGGATGGTCGCGCCCTGCAGCGGCCCGCCGGCACGCGCGATGCGGTCGGTGAGGTTTGGATCGAGGATGAAATGCTGGCCCAGCGACTTCTTGGCGGAAATACCGTGGCGGCGGATCACGTCGCGCAGCGGCGGCAGGTCGTCGGGTGGGCTCATGCGGCTCCCGCAAGGCGTCGGGCGAGCTTCAACGCAGCGAGCAGGCTCGACGGATCGGCGCGGCCGGTTCCCGCGAGCTCGAACGCGGTGCCGTGATCCGGCGAGGTACGCACGAACGGAAGGCCGAGCGTCACGTTTACCGCGCGCTCGAAGGCGAGCGTCTTGATCGGCACGAGCACTTGGTCGTGATACATCCCCAGAACCACATCGTAGCGGATTCGCGCTTCGGCGTGAAACAGCGTGTCGGCGGAGTGGGGGCCGGATACCGCGATCCCATCCGCCCGAAGCCGTTCCACTGCCGGCTGGATCACGGTTTCCTCCTCGTGGCCGAGGCTGCCGCCTTCGCCGGCATGGGGATTGAGGCCGGCGACCGCGAGCCGCGGTGCCGCAATGCCAAAACGGCTCTTGAGCTCGCGGGCGACGATTCGGCCGGTCTCCACGATCAGTTCGGTCGTGAGCAGCCGCGGCACGTCGGCGAGCGGCACGTGGACCGTGACCGGCACCACTTTCAGCTCCTCGGACCAAATCAGCATCACCGAGTGCGGCGCCGGCTCGCCCGGCTTGGTCGAGAGATGGGCGAGATACTCGGTGTGGCCGGGAAACGCGAAGCCGGCGCCGTACATCACCGATTTCGCGATCGGATTGGTGACGATTGCGGCAACCTGGCCGCCCTGCACGAGGGCGACCGCGCGATCGATCGCGGCGCGCGCAGCGGGCGCGCTGGTCGCGTCCGGCTTGCCCGGCTTGGCCTTGGCGGCAATTCCGATGGGCAGCACCGGCAGCGCGGTAGCGAAGCGCCCCGCAGCTTGCGCGGCGTTCGATTCGGCGATCGGGACCTCGAGGTTGAGGAGTTTCGCCCGCGCCGCAATCAGAGCCGGGTCGCCGAGCAGCACGAAAGTGGGCACGCCGAACAGCGCCCGCTTGGCCCAGAGCACCAGCGCAAGCTCGGGCCCGACCCCCGCCGGCTCGCCGAGCGTGAGCGCAAGCGGCGCGGTCACGGCTTCGGCTCTGTCGTGTTCCGATACTCGATGATCGAGGTCTTGCGAAGTTTCTCGAGCAGCTCTTTTTCACCGCTCTGCAGGCGCTGGCCGAGCAGTTCCTCGCGCATCTCGCGGCGTGACGAAACGTCGGCGAGCGTCTCCTTGCGCCCGCACACCGCGACGACTTCGATGCCGCCGGCGATCGGCTCGGGCGGAGTGAGCGAGCCGATCGGCGTACGCTCGAGCAAGTCCTTGAGCCGCGGTGCGAGATCGGTGGAAACACGGGTCACCGGATCCCTGACCACGACCTCGCGGAGCTGCCGTGCCCGCAGGGCGCCTTCCTCGCAGTTGGCGAAGCTCTTGCGGAACGCTTCGGCCTCGCGCATGCGCGCGGCCAGCACGGCCGGGCTCGAGCGGCGCGGTACGACGAACACGAACTGGCGCAGGGAATATTGGATGGCGGTGATCTGCGTCGTCTGGCCGCGCGCGGCGAGCAGGGCGACGATGTCGGCGTCGCGCACCATGAACGAGGCCGGCGCGCGCTGTTGCATCACCTGACGCCAGACCAGCTCCGACTTGATCCGCGTCTTGAACCGGCGGATGTCGACGCCCGATTGGGTGAGACCCTTGGTGAATTCGGTGACGCCGCGGCCGGCATTGCGTCCGATCTGGGAGAAGATCCGATCCACCTCCTCGTCGGTGATCACGATGCCGAGGCGATCGGCCGCCTGCAGCTTGAGTTTCTCGTTGATCAGCTCCTCGATGATTTCCGGCCGCGACGGTGGGCGGCGGCCGCCGATCTGATGCAGTCGCATACGCTGCGCCACGTCGAGCGCGGTGACCGGCTCGCCATTGACCACCGCGACCACGTATTGCGCGAAAGCCGGGGTCGATAGCGGCGCCACCGTCGCGCCCCCAACCACCACGAGCAGGGACGCGGCGAAGAGCCGAGCAAGGATACGCGCGCAAACGACGCTCATCGAGATGACCGTGCGGTCGTCCTCAAGCATTCCGGCTTCATCTTGCAATATCTCATGGCTAGCCGCCAGTTTGTAGGCGGGTACGCGGGCAGGCGTCGGGCAGCGCGGCCTTGGCTATCCGCCGCTGGCTATCGAGTTGGCAGTAGTGCCCTAGGGCGTGGCGCTTACCGTTCGCAAGTTCATGCGCAACATGAATCGGTGATCCGGTCTCGGGGAGGTGAGATTGGTGAGGTCGGCGACATATTGCGCCATCATGTCGAAGCACTCGTCGAGATAGCGGACGGTGAAGACGCCGAGATCGACCTTCTCGCGCTTGAAGTCGTAGCGGAACGAACCGCTAACAGTCCAGTTGGTGTTCACCTTGTAGGAAACGGTCTGCATCATGCCGACGCGCCGCTCCAGTTGACCTTGCAGCGGTTGGGCATCGTAGCGACCGAAAATCGTGGACAAGCTCACCGGGCCCCATCCGGTGCTGACTTCGGCCTCGAACCGGCGCACGGCGAAATCATCTTTATCGAAACGGGCGCGCGTGACGAAGGTGAGGTTGCGGTTGGTGACGAGCGACATGCGCCCGACATAGTCCGACACCTTGGTCTCCAGGCCGGATTGCAGTCCGACGTTCGCCGTGCCGCCGAGAGCGAACGAGTTCTGACCGAACAGATGATACGATTGGCCCGCGAGCATGTTGAACGTTCCAATGCCGTTGATGACGGCGGTGTACTGCACACCGACGTTCACGCGCGTGCCGCCCTCGACGCGGTCGTATCCGGTATTCTTGTCGATGGCGAAAAGGTTGGTGTCGTCGAAGATCAGGCTTTGGGCGTCCTCGTTCGGGAAGCGGCCGATTTGCGTCTCGTTCGGACGAACGATCAGCTGGGCGATCGGCTCAATGATCTGGGTGCCCCAAGGATGGACTGAAATGAACGGCCAACGCGTCTCCACGCCGATCGCCGGCATGCCACGGATCAGCGCCTCGGGCGTGGTGGCGATGAAGTTGCTGACGCTCGGGTCGTTGGCGGTTCTACGATAGGCCGCGTCCGCGCGCGTGCTGATGAACGGGGTGATCATGATGCCCCAGTTATTGATGATGGTGCGGCGCCAGGTCATTTCGGCCGAGAGCCGCGTATAGTCGCCGGGTGCGCCGCGCAACAGGCAGTTGGCCGGGGTCGCGGCGAGGAACAACGAACGGCTGTCGCAGATCGTTGTCGCCTTGGCGACCAAATTGGTGGGGGCAAAATCGGCTTCTTGTCGTGACAGGCTGGTCAGGTTCACGCGATACGCGAGCTCGCCGCCTGCCACCTGCTTACTCAATATGTTCGAGTAATCGAGGATCGGGTGAATAAACGGCTGTTCGTTGTTTCGGTCCGCGAGCGCGAGCCCGGTGAACGCCATAGCGCGCAGCGCGAAGTAGCTGCGCTCGCCCTGCCCGACGAGGTAGGCCTGACTCGTGCGTTCGGTCAGCCGCAGGCCGGAGAGCGGGGCGTTGATGAGCCAGTAATCGCCGAGGAACGTACGGTCGGTCAGTAACGTCGCGTCCCAGCCCCAGGACCATTGCTTATTGATATAGAACAGTCCGGTGGTTTCCAACGAGCCGCGGAAGTTGCGATAGCCCGGCGACGGCGACGGCGGGTCGAATTTGAACGCTTGCTTGTCGAGTTGAAAGATTCCCGCGGTCCGGATCGTGTAAGACCCGTCGATCAGCCGGTGGCGCCATTCGTTCTTCAGGAGCGCGCCCTGCCGGGTCAGGGGGACCACCGTGATCGTGGTGTCATAATTCGGTGCCAGCGCCCAGAAATACGGAATGTCGATGCCAAATCCGGTCCGGCTCGTGGAGTGGTAGTGCGGCATGAGCAGTCCGGACTTGCGCGTGACCGTCGGATCCGGATGCGAGAAGAACGGAAGCCACATCACCGGAATGCCGAAGAACTCGAGCCGGGCGTCCTCGTAGTGGATCACCCGCTCGCCCTCGTCGTGGATGATGCGAGCGGCTTTGATCTGCCAGAGCGGCGGCTTCTTCGGGTCGTCCTTGCACGGCGCGCAGGCGGTGTAGATGCC
>JAHFPN010000228.1 GCA_023269635.1 Hyphomicrobiales bacterium
CGGGTACCGCTTCGTCTTCTTCTCAATGTCGGCCATCCGGCCACGATTCGCTCGGGTCCACATCCCAAGCTTGAATCACGCCTCAAACCTTCACACAATCCATTCTCAAACAGTCTCTAAGACCACGGGCCACAGCTCTCCCCCGCCCGCATGATCCCGCTATTCAGCCGCCTCGGCCGGCGCCTGTTCGACGCGCCCTATCTCCTGCTGGTGCTGACCATGCTGTTCTGGTCGGGCAACCTCGTGGTCGGCCGTTACGTGGCCGGCCACGTGCCGCCGGTGGCGCTCGGCACCATCCGCTGGATCGGCGCCACGCTGATCGTGATCGGCTTCGCCTGGCCGTTCCTGCGCGCGGACTGGAAGACGATCCGCGCGAACGCGGGCATCCTCACCATCCTCTCGCTCGCCAGCATCTCGGCCTTCAACACGCTGACCTATTACGGGCTGCAATATACCGAGGCGATCAACGCGCTGCTCTTGGGCACGACCACGCCGCCCTTCATCGCCGGCTGGGCGCTGCTCTTGTTCGGGGACCGCCTGAGCAGACGCCAGCTCTTCGGCATGCTCGTGTGCATCGCCGGCATTGCGGTGATCGTGAGCCGCGGCGATCTCACGGCGCTTCTGGCCGTGCGGTTCAATCCCGGCGACATTTGTATTCTCGCGGCGCTTGCGGCCTATGCACTCTATTCGGTGCTGCTGCGGCTGAAGCCACAGATGCATCCGCTTTCGTTCCTGACGCTCACCATGGGCTGGGGCGCGGTGCTCTTGCTGCCGGTCTATGCGGTCGAGATTTCCACCGGCTACGTGCTGAAGCTCGACCTCACCACGGTGCTCGCCATGCTGTACGTGATCGTGTTCCCTTCCCTGCTCGCGCATTTCTTCTTCTTCCGCGGGGTCGAGCTCGTGAGCGCGAACCGGGCGGCGCCACTGTTTTATCTGACGCAAGTATTCGGCGCGACGCTCGCCATCATCTTCCTCGGCGAGCGGCCGGCGCTCTATCACGGCGTCGGCTATGCGCTCGTGCTCGCCGGAATCTGGATCGCCACGCGCGGCAAGAGCACGGTCAGAACCTGAGCGGTCTCGCCTGCTGCACCTGCGGCAGCGCCTGCACCTTGGCAAGCACGTCGGGCGGCAATTCGCCGTCGATCTCGATCAGCGCGATGGCGTTGCCGCCGGGTGCCTCGCGGCCGACGTGGAAGGTCGCGATGTTGATGCCGGCGTCGCCGAGCGTGGTCGAGAATTTTCCGATGAAACCCGGCTTGTCCAGATTGGTGATGTAGAGCATCGAGGGGCCGAACTCGGCGTCCATGCGGATGCCCTTGATGTTCACGATCCGCGGCCGGCCGTCGGCATAGACGGTGCCGGCGACCGTGCGCTCCTGGCGCTCGGTCACCACCGTGAGCTTGATCAGGCTGTCGTAGTCGCCCTCCGCCTCGCGCGTGGTCTCCTCCACCACGATGCCGCGCTCCTTGGCCACGATCGGCGCCGAGACGAAGTTCACGTTCTGCAACATCGGCCGGAGCAGGCCGGAGACCGCGGCCGAGGTCAGCGCCTTGGTATTCATCTGCGCGACCTGGCCTTCGTAGGCGATGCGCAAAGACTTGATCCCGGTCTCGGTGAGCTGGCCGACGAAGGAGCCGAGCTTCTCGGCGAGCGCGACGAAGGGCTTCAGCTTCGGTGCCTCCTCGGCGGAGATCGAGGGGAAGTTCACCGCGTTCGAGATCGCGCCGCGCAGGAGATAGTCCGCCATCTGCTCGGCGACCTGGAGCGCCACGTTCTCCTGCGCCTCGTTGGTGGCGGCGCCGAGATGCGGCGTGCAGACCACGTTCGGGTGCCCGAACAGCGGGTTAGCGGTCGCGGGCTCGGTCGAGAACACGTCGAAGGCGGCGCCCGCCACCTGGCCGGAATCGAGCGCCGCGCGCAGCGCCGCTTCGTCCACCAGCCCGCCGCGCGCGCAATTGATGATGCGCACGCCCTTCCGGCATTTTGCGAGATTGGCGGCATTGATGATGTTCTTGGTCTTTTCCGTCATCGGCGTGTGCAGGCTGATGAAGTCCGCGCGGGCGAACAGCTCGTCGAGCTCGACCTTCTCGACGCCGAGGTCGACGGCGCGCTCGGGCGAGAGGTACGGGTCGTAGGCGATCACTTTCATCTTCAGACCGAGCGCGCGGTCGGCGACGATCGAGCCGATATTGCCGCAACCGATGATGCCGAGCGTCTTGGCGGTGAGCTCGACGCCGAGAAAGCGATTCTTCTCCCACTTGCCGGCCTGGGTGGAGACGTCGGCCTGCGGGATCTGGCGGGCAAGCGCGAGCATGAGCGCGATCGCGTGCTCGGCGGTGGTGATGGAATTGCCGAACGGCGTGTTCATCACGATGATGCCCTTGGCGCTCGCGGCCGGCACGTCGATGTTGTCGACGCCGATGCCGGCGCGGCCGATCACCTTCAGGCGGTTCGCGGCGGCGATCACCTTTTCGGTGATCTTGGTCGCGGAGCGCACGGCGACGCCGTCGTAGTCGCCGATGATCTTGATCAGCGCGTCGCGGTCGAGGCCGGTCTTCACGTCGGTGGCGATGCCGCGATCCTTGAAGATCTGCACGGCGGCGGGCGACAGCTTGTCGGCGATCAGCACGCGGGGAGCCATGGCCAATATCCTTTTCCATCGTCATCCCGGCCGGAGCACCCGCAGGGCGCGGAGGGCCGGGATCGTTCGAGGCTTCGCTCCTGTCGAT
>JAHFPN010000112.1 GCA_023269635.1 Hyphomicrobiales bacterium
GTCGATCTCAAGCGCGACGAGCTTGCGGCCGCGACCGGCGATGCGCGCGATCTGCTCGCCGCCGAGGAAGGCGCGATCGCGCACATGAACGACGAACATCGCGAGGCGATCGCGCTCTATGCCACCCGCCTGCTCGGCGCCGAGGCGGGCGCCTGGCGCATGATCGGCACCGATCCCGAAGGCTGCGACCTGATGCTCGGCGACCGCGTGCGGCGGCTCGATTTTCCGCAGCGCATCACGAGCGCGACAGAATTGCGCACGGTATTCGCGGCGCTCGCCGAACAGGCGCGAGCCCGCTGAATCAAGGTTAAGGCGGCGGTGGGCCGGTCGCCGTCCCGCGGGCGGCCCCGAGGCCGGCGAAAAATGATAAAATGCTCCTTCCCAAGGGGCGGGGCGGCAATCTAAAAGGCCCCCAAGAATTTCAAGGGGTCGCGTCGGGGAGGAGTGCGTGCAAGAGACCGGCGTTCGCAACGGCGCCTTCGGCGCCGACAAGTTCGGCTTCAAGGACCTGAAGGCGGTTCATTGGAATTTGCTCGAGCCGCCGCTCTACGAGCACGCGATCGCCGCGCGCGAGGCGGAGATCGCCTTTGGCGGCGCGCTCGTCGCCGAGACCGGCGTGCACACCGGCCGCAGCCCCAAGGACAAGTTCACGGTTCGCGACGCGCTCACCGACAAGACCGTCTGGTGGGACAATAACAACGCGATCAGCTCCGACCAGTTCCAGCGGCTGCACGAAGATTTCATCGCCCACGCCAGGGGCAAGGCGCTGTTCGCGCAGGACCTCTATGGCGGCGCCGATCCGCAATACCGGATCAAGACCCGGGTGTTCACCGAGCTCGCCTGGCACTCGCTGTTCATCCGCACGCTGCTGATCCGCCCCGAGCGCGCCGAGCTCAGGCACTTCGTGCCCGATCTCACCATCCTCGACTTCCCCTCGTTCAAGGCCGATCCGAAGCGGCACGGGGTGCGCAGCGAGACCATCATCGCCATCGATTTCTCGCGCAAGATCGTGCTGATCGGCGGCACCTCCTATGCGGGCGAGATGAAGAAGTCGGTGTTCACCACGCTCAACTATTATCTGCCGGCCGAGAGCGTGATGCCGATGCACTGTTCGGCGAACGTGGGACTGAGCGGCGACGTCGCGCTGTTCTTCGGTCTCTCCGGCACCGGCAAGACCACGCTGTCGGCCGACCCCAAGCGCACGCTGATCGGCGACGACGAACACGGCTGGGGCCCGCAGGGCGTGTTCAATTTCGAGGGCGGCTGCTACGCCAAGTGCATCAAGCTTTCGGCCGAGGCGGAGCCCGAGATCTACGCCACCACGCACCGGTTCGGGACGATCATGGAGAACGTCGTGATCGATCCGGTGACGCGGATGCCGGATTTCGACGACGACTCCAAGACCGAGAACACGCGCGCCGCCTATCCGCTCGAGTTCATCCCGAACGCGTCGCGCACCGGGCGGGCCGGGCAGCCCACGAACATCATCATGCTGACCGCGGACGCCTTCGGCGTGATGCCGCCGATCGCGAAGCTAACCTCGGCGCACGCCATGTACCACTTCCTCTCCGGCTACACCGCCAAGGTGGCCGGCACCGAGAAGGGCGTGATCGAGCCGCAGGCGACGTTCTCCACCTGCTTCGGGGCGCCGTTCCTGCCGCGGCATCCGTCCGAGTACGGCAACCTGTTGCGCGAACTGATCGCGGCGCAGGGAGTCGATTGCTGGCTGGTGAACACGGGCTGGACCGGCGGTAAGTACGGCGTCGGTCGGCGGATGCCGATCAAGGTGACGCGCACCCTGTTGTCGGCCGCGCTCGACGGCTCGCTTAAATCAGCGAGGTTCCGCACCGATCCCTATTTCGGCTTCAGCGTGCCGACCGAGATGGCCGGGGTCGAGTCGCATCTGCTCGATCCGATGAAGACCTGGATGGACAAAGCCGAGTTCGACGCCACCGCGAAGAAGCTGGTGCGCATGTTCCAGGAGAACTTCGTCAAGTTCGAGAAGCACGTGGACGCCGACGTGCGCCGCGCCGCGCCCGAGGTGCGGATCGCGGCGGAGTGAACTTGCGCACGCGTCCGCTCGGCCGGAACGGCCCGCTCGTGTCCGAGGTCGGGCTCGGCTGCATGGGCATGTCGGGCGGCTACGGCCCGGCCGACGACAAGGAAAGCATCGCCACGATCCATGCCGCGCTCGACGCCGGGATCACCTATCTCGACAGCGCCGACGCCTACGGCATGGGCCAGAACGAAATGCTCCTGCGCGAGGCGCTGAAGGGCGGGCGGCGCGAGCGGGCGTTCATCGGGGTCAAGTTCGGCGCCCTGCGCGGGCCCGACGGCAAGTGGCTCGGCATCAATACTTCGCCCGATGCGGTGAAGACCTTCCTCGCTTACAGCTTAAGGCGCCTCGGCACCCACTATGTCGATCTCTATCAGCCGGCGCGGGTCGATCCCCGTGTGCCGATCGAGGAGACGGTCGGGGCGATCGCCGAGATGGTGCGCGCCGGCTACGTGCGCCACATCGGGCTGTCGGAGGCCTCGGCCAAGACCATCCGCCGCGCGCACGCGGTGCATCCGATCGCGGCGCTGCAGATCGAGTATTCGATCTTCAGCCGCGGCGTCGAACGGTCGATCCTGCCGACGCTGCGCGAGCTTGGGATTTCGCTCGTGGCGTACGGAGTTCTTTCGCGCGGGCTGATCGCCGATCGTCCCGAAGGCGAGGGCCTGCCGCCCGGCGAGATTCGCACCCGCATGCCGCGCTTCGCCGGCGAGAACTATGCGCGGAACCTCGCCGTGGTGGAGACACTGCGGGGGATCGCGCGGGAGCAGGGCTGCACCGTGGCGCAGCTCGCCTTCGCCTGGGTGCGCGCGCGCGGCGAGGACATCTTTCCGCTGATCGGCGCGCGCAAAGTCCATCAGCTCAAAGAAGCGCTGGGCGCGCTCGAGGTCAAGCTTGCGGGCGCCGAGCTCGCCCGCATCGCGGCCGCGGTGCCGGCGGCGCAGATCGCCGGCGAGCGCTATTCGCCGACGCTGATGGCGCATCTGGACAGCGAGCGCGGTTGAGCCTCAGCCGCGCAGGAATTCCTCGGCGCGAAACAGCGCGCGGAAGGTAAGCTTGGCCGCGGCGAAGACCTCGGCCGCGCCTTCCTGGCGATCCACGAGCGTGAACACGAGCGCGACCTCGGCGCCGGCGTCGCGCGCGGCATCCACGGCCTTCATCGCCGAGCCGCCGGTGGTGGTCACGTCCTCGATCACCGCGACGCGCTTGCCCTTGAGCGTCGTTCCGGGTGCCAGCCCTTCGACCTGCAATTTGGCGCCGTGCTCCTTCGGCTTCTTGCGCACGAAGAAGGCGGGAAGCGGCTTGCCGGCGAGCGCGCTGAAGGCCGCGATCGCGCCCGCGATCGGCACCGCGCCCATCTCCAGCCCGCCCACGAAATCGAGCCGCTCGCGTTCAAGCGCGTCGAGCGTGAGTTGCGCGATCAGCGCGGCGCCCTCGGGGTCGAGCATGGTGGGCTTCATGTTGAAATAGAAATCGCTCTTGCGGCCGGAGGCGAGCGTGATCTCGCCGCGGCCGAAGGATTTGGCGCGGATGATCTCGGCCAGCCGCGCGCGCGCCGCCAGCGGATCGGGGAGCGAGGGGACGCGGGAAGGCGCGGCCATGCCGGCTCATTAGCACTGAATCCCGCGCGGCTGAACCGGCGATCCACAGTTCGTGGTACCGGGCTCACGGGCTTCGCCCGCGCCCCGGATTGTCCGATAACTACGTTCGCGGCCAAGCCAATGAGTGCACCATGACTGGACCCATCTACGAGCCCCTGAACTTCGAGCTGCACGACGAACACGCCATGCTGGAGCGCGCCCGCGCCTTTTGCGCGCTGATGGCGCGGCGGCGCACGGTGCGCGATTTCAGCGGGCGGCCGGTGCCGCGCGCGATCATCGAGCACGCGGTAATGACCGCGGCGAGCGCGCCTTCCGGCGCCAATCAGCAGCCCTGGACCTTCGTCTGCATTTCGGACGCGGCGGTCAAAGCCAAGATCCGCGCCGCAGCCGAAGCCGAGGAGCGCGCCTTCTACGAGGGCCGCGAGGGCGATGAGTGGCTCGAGGCGCTGAAGGCGCTCGGCACCGACTGGAGGAAGCCGTTTCTCGAAACCGCGCCCTGGCTGATCGCCTGCTTCGGTCAGCGCCACGGCGTCGCGCCCGGCGGAAAGCACATCAAGCACTATTACGTGCCGGAATCGGTCGGCATCGCGATCGGGTTCCTGATCGCGGCGCTGCACAACGCGGGGCTCGCCACGCTCACGCACACGCCCTCGCCGATGGGATTCCTGAACAAGATTTGCGGCCGGCCGGCGCACGAGAAGGCTTACGTGCTCCTGGTCGCCGGCTATCCGGCGGCGGAATGCAAGGTGCCGAGGATCGGGAAGAAGGAGCTCGAGGACGTGAGCGTGTGGATGTGACGGGAGCGCGGCGCTGTATTGTTTCAGCAACACACCTAGAAATTATTTCAAGAATCTATCCCCGTGCCTCCGCGCGCCCTTATGGTCGCCGCCGTCTCGATCCGACGAGGGGCGTGTGACCACGCGAAACCATGTGGGATCAAGATCGGCGGCTGCGCGCGGGGTTCGCAAGCCCGCACTCGGGATGCTCTGGGGCCCCGCCTCAGGCCATTAGGAGCCGGCGCGAGGAGCTCGCTGACGGAGAGGCTGGGCATCTAGCCCTGGCCTCACGAAAAGCGCGGCCCGGGGTACGAAATCGCCGGATGGAGCGCTTGCGGAGGCGCCGCGCCCTTCGCTAAGGGGCGCGACTTGAGAAGAATGGACGCGCCGACCGGCGCTCCATCCCCCTCGACTCGAGTCGAGGGGAACTGAAACAAAGTTCGGGCGCGAAAAACGCGCCGCGAGAACGGATCTACTTAACCCTCCCCCTTGCGGGGAGGGTCAAGACGAGTCAATGCGCCTCTTCCCAATTGTCGGCGGCGCGGGCGTCGACGTGGATCGGCACCGTGAGCGCGACCGCCGGTAGCGGCGCGTCGACCATCACCTTGGTGATGACCGGCAAGGTCTTCTCCACTTCTGCCTTCGGCACCTCGAACACCAGCTCGTCGTGCACCTGCAGGAGCATAGTAGCCGTGAGCTTCGCCTTCTTCAGCGCGCCCTCCATGCGGATCATTGCGCGGCGGATGATGTCGGCGGCCGAGCCCTGCAGCCGCGCGTTGATCGCCGCGCGCTCGCTGAACGAGCGGATCGACGGATTCTTGTCGTTGATGGAAGGATAGTGGCACTTGCGGCCGAACAGCGTCATCACGTAGCTGTGCTTCTTCGCGAACGCCTTGGTCTCCTCCATGTAGTCGCGGATGCCGGGGAAACGCTCGAAATATTTTTTGATGTAGGCGCCGGCCTCCTCGCGCGGAATGCCGAGCTGGTTGGCGAGCCCGAAGGCGGAAATGCCGTAGATGATGCCGAAATTGATCGCCTTGGCGCGGCGGCGCACTTCGGCGGGCATGCCTTTGATCGGCACGCCGAACATCTCGGACGCTGTCATCGCGTGGATGTCGAGCCCGTCGCGGAACGCCTTCTTGAGCGCGGCGATGTCCGCGATCTCGGCGAGCAGCCGAAGCTCGATCTGCGAATAATCGGCGGAGACCAGCTTCGATCCTTTCTCGGCCACGAAGGCGCGGCGGATCTTGCGGCCGTCCTCGGTGCGCACCGGGATGTTCTGCAAATTCGGGTCGGAGGAGGAAAGGCGGCCGGTCGGCGTCGAGGCGAGCGCGTACGACGTGTGCACGCGCTTGGTCTCGGGATTGACGAAGGACGGCAGCGCGTCGGTGTAGGTGGATTTCAGCTTGGTGAGCTGCCGCCAGTCGAGGATCTTCTTCGGCAGCTCGTGGCCTTCCTCGGCAAGGTCCTCGAGCACGTTCGCGCGCGTGGACCAGGCGCCGGTCGGGGTCTTGGTGCCGCCCGGCAGCTTCATCTTGCCGAACAGGATGTCGCCGAGCTGCTTGGCGCTGCCCGGGTTGAACTCCTCGCCGGCGAGCTTGCCGATCTCGTGTTCGAGGCGGGCGATTTTTTGCGCGAACTCGCCGGAAAGGCGCGAGAGGATGGCGCGGTCGATCGAGATGCCGGCGCGCTCCATGCGCGCGAGCACGGGCACGAGCGGCCGCTCCAGCGTCTCGTAGACCGTGTCCACGCCCTCGGCCACCAGCCGCGGCTTCAGCGCGCGCCACAGCCGGAGCGTCACATCGGCGTCCTCGGCGGCATAGGCGGTGGCCTTGTCGATCTCGACCCGCTCGAAGCCGACCGCGGTCTTCCCCTTGCCGGCCACGTCCTCGAACTTGATGGTGTCGTGGCCGAGGTGGCGCGCCGAAAGCTCGTCCATG
Organism: Hyphomicrobiales bacterium; assembly: GCA_023269635.1. Classification (GTDB taxonomy): domain Bacteria; phylum Pseudomonadota; class Alphaproteobacteria; order Rhizobiales; family Xanthobacteraceae; genus JAHFPN01. The sequence continues at coordinate 6,374 of JAHFPN010000112.1, forward strand.
CCATGGCCGTTCTTGCCGGCGTCGAGCACGTAGGAAATGAGCATGGTGTCGTCGAGCGGCCGCACCTCGATGCCGTGTTGCGCGAACACCAGCATGTCGTATTTCAGGTTCTGCCCGATCTTGAGCACGGCAGAATCTTCGAGCAGCGGCTTCAGCAACTTCAGCGCGTCGCGGATCGGGATCTGGCCGGGCACGAGCCCGCCGCCGGAAAGCAGATCGCCTTCGGTGCGGTGGCCGAGCGGGATGTAGCAGGCCTCGTTCGGCACGAGCGCAAGCGATACGCCGACGAGCTCGGCCCGCATGGCGTCGAGCGAGGTGGTTTCGGTATCGACGGCGACCAGGCCCCGTTCCTTGGCCTTGGCGACCCAGGCCTCCAGGCGCTTCAGGTCGCGGACGGTTTCGTATTTCGAGCGATCGACTTTGGCGCGCGCTTCCTTGGCGCGCGCGGCAACGAGGGCGGCGGGCGTGAGCGCGCCCTTTTCAACTTTCACCTTGGCAGCGAGGTCGGCCGACGAAGCCGCGCGGGCGAGGGGGGCCTGCTTTTCCTTCGTCGCTCGATCCCCTGCAGCCGGCCGCTCGCCGCGCTCGCGGCCTTCTTCGCGCTGGCGAGCGACGAAAGGAGCGCCGCCCGCTTTCAATTTCGCATCCGGCTCGATTGCCTCGGGTTCCACGCCGGTGCCTTCGGCCACGCGCTTGGTCAGCGTCGTGAATTCCATCGCCTTCAGAAATGCGACCGCGCGCTTGCCGTCGACCGCGTGCATGGCGAGGTCTTTCAGCGGAATCGGCACCGGCGCCTTGTCGTCGAGCACCACCAGCTTCTTCGACAGCCGCGCCTGGTCGGCGAACTGGATCAGGGACTCGCGCCGCTTGTCCTGCTTGATCTCCTTGGCGTGCTTCAGGAGCGACTCGAGATCGCCGTATTCGTGGATCAGCGCGGCCGCGGTCTTGACGCCGATGCCGGGCACGCCCGGCACGTTGTCGGACGAGTCGCCGGCCAGCGCCTGCACTTCCACCACGCGCTCGGGCTCGACCCCGAATTTCTCTTCGACTTCCTTGGGGCCGATCTTGCGCTCGTTGCCGGGCATCGGGTCGTACATGACGACGCCGGGCCGCACCAGCTGCATCAGGTCCTTGTCGCCGGCGATGACGGTGACGTCGGCGCCGGCTTTCAGCGCCTCGCGCGCATAGGTTGCGATCAGGTCGTCGGCCTCGTAGCCCATGACCTCGATCGGTATCAGGCTGAAGGCTTTCACCGCCTCGCGCATCAGCGGGAACTGCGGGATCAGGTCGTCGGGCGGCTCGTCGCGGGTCGCCTTGTATTCGGGATAGATCTTGTTGCGGAAGCTCTCGCCCGAAGCGTCGAACACGACCCCGATGTGGGTCGGCTTCACGCCCTCGAGCCCGTCGCGCAGGAGCTTCCACAACATGGAGCAGAAGTTCATCACCGCACCGACCGGCAGCCCGTCGGAGCGGGTGAAGCTGCGCCCGCGCGCCTGGGCGGCGCGGAACATCGCGAAATAGGCGCGGAAAATGTAGGACGAGCCGTCGACCAGAAAGACGTGGTCGCGTTTGCCGGGCTTGGTCGGTTTCGTCATCGGGCGCCTCTTCTGCCACGATGCCGAAGAGCGGCCGTGCCGACAACCCCGTTCGCTTCACCTCTACACCTCTCCCCGTTTACGGGGAGAGGTCGG
>JAHFPN010000113.1 GCA_023269635.1 Hyphomicrobiales bacterium
GCGGCGCCGGGCACGCTCGGCGTCCTGCTCGGCACTTCCCTGATGACGCCGACCGGCGTCGTAGCGCAGCCGCTTCAGATCGCGCCCGCGGCCACGCCGCGGCCGGTCCCCGCAAATCCAGCACCGATTCCTGTTGCGGCTCCGACCGCGGCGCCCGCACCCGCGCCGGCGACCGCCCCGGCTGCGCCGGCGGCCAGCGTGACCGTTTCGGCGCCGGTGCCGCCGACCGCGCCGGCGAGCCCTGCCCCGCGGGTGCGCAGCGGCTGGCAGATTCAGATCGGCGCCTTCCCCGAGGAGCGCCAGGCGCGCGACCGCCTGGATGCCGCGCGTTCGCGCTTGAGCTCGCTCCTCGGCCGGGCCGACCCCTACACCGAAGCGACGGTCAGGGGTTCGACCACGCTGTTCCGGGCGCGCTTCGCCGGCCTCGACGAGGACGGCGCCAAGCGCGCCTGCGCGCTGCTCAAGAAGAGCGAGATCGCCTGCATGGCGTTCAAGAACTGACCGGCAACGACCGGATGGAGAGGCGTCGCCAAACGAAACGTGCGTTGGGTTCGGAGTTCAGCGATGGCGACGAAGCAGGATGTCCTTGGCCTGGTTGACGCGGGCCGCGAGATAGTTCGATCCCCCCTGGTCGGGGTGGAGCTTCTTCATGAGCGTCCGGTGCGCCCGGCGCACCTCGAAGTTGCCGGCGCCCGGTTCAAGCCCCAGGATCTGGTACGCCTCTTCCTCGGTCATCGGGCCATGGCGCGGCGGCTCGGCGCTCCCCGCACCCGCGTCTTTCTCGACGTGTTCACGCCAGCCGGGTTCCCGGCGGTCGAGATAAGCTTCGAGTAACGCGCGACTTTCGGGGTCCACATCGCCGAGGATTCCGGTCAGCGTCGGCCGGTCGAGCGCCTCGAGCGGCACGTCCTGGTACTTCCCGATCAGCATCTTTCCGCGCATGGCGCCGGTGTCATGGTCGAGCTCCATCTCGACCGCGGCCGCGCGCACGCGCGAGGTCTGGCCCGGGGTCTTGCGCATGCGCGCGGCGATGCTCGCCGGCTGCGGCAGCCAGCCGAGCAGGCCGGCGGCGAAGAGCGCCAGCGGGATCGCCGCGATCAGCCGCCCGGTGACGCCGAGATAGCCGGCGACCAGCAGGATCACGATCCCGGCCGCGGTTTGCACCCGCTGGGCCAATTGGCGCGGGTCCGCCTGAATGAACAGCCAAAGCGCCGCCAGCACGAGGGCGAGCGCGGCGATGCCGAGCAGGAGCGTCATCGTCGCCTAGCGGATTTGGCTCAAGAGCCGCACCGCGCCCTCGCCGCCCGCCCGCTTCGATAGATCGGCGAGCGCAACCCGCCCGCCGGCCGCATAGGCGGCGGCGGCGCGCAGCAGCTCCTTCAGCTGTGCCGCGGCGCCGGCGTCGAACGGACACCAGGCGCCCTTGGTGAGTCTGGCGATCTCGCGGAACGCCTGCTCCGCAATCGGGTCGCGGTTTTCCTGGAACATGAAGGCGGGAACGCCCAAGAGCCCGAGCTCGCCCGCGATCGTGCACAGGTCGTCGACCTTCTCCTCCATGGCATCGCCCACGAACACGAAGGCGTCGACCTTCTGCCGCTTGGTTTCCTTGCGCAGATGGCCGAGCACGCGGCCGATCTGGGTGTGGCCCCCGCGGCAGTCGATCTTCTCCATGAGCGCGGCGAGCCGCGCCGGATCGGAAACCCACGGCGAAGCGCGGCATTCATGGATGCCGCGATAAAAGACGAGCTGCACGTCGAGCCCGCCGACCGCCCCCGCCTCCTCGAACATTTCCGCTTGCAGCTTGCAGGCGAGGTCCCAAGTCGGCTGGCGGCTCATGGTGGCGTCGAGCGCGAATACGAGCCGGCCGCGCTTGCCGTCCGCGCGCGGCCCGAGCGCGCGCGCTTGCGCCAGAAACGCGTCGATCTCGGCACGGCCGGTCGATTTCGGCGCTTTCTCGTTCCGCACTGCGGGTGCGGGGGTCTCGTCGCGGTCCTTGGCCATCGGTTTTCCCTGACACACTCATAATAGCAGATAGGGCGCGGCCGGCCTCGCGCAATTCGCCCCGATGCTGAATGGATTTCTGCAAATGCCTGCCGCTGACTAGAATGCGCCATGGACGAGTTCGATTACGTCGTCGCCGGCGGAGGCTCGGCCGGTTGCGTCGTGGCGGGCCGGCTCTCCGAAGACCCTTCGACTTCGGTATGCCTCCTGGAAGCCGGCGGCGCGGGCGACGGGTGGGTGGTGAACACGCCCGCCGGGATTGCGCTCATGGTCCCGACCAAGATCAACAATTGGGCGTTCGAGACCGTGCCGCAGCCGGGTCTTGACGGACGGCGCGGCTTCCAGCCGCGCGGCAAGGCGCTCGGCGGATCGAGCGCGATTAACGCGATGATCTACGTGCGCGGGCACCCCTGGGATTACGACCACTGGGCCTCGCTCGGGAACCGCGGCTGGTCCTATGCGGAAGTGCTGCCCTATTTCAAACGCTCCGAGAACAACGAGGAGATCCAGGACGAATTCCATGGCGTCGGCGGCCCGCTGAACGTCGCCGGCCTGCGCACCGACAATCCGGTGCCGCGGCTGTTCATCGAGGCCGCGCGGCAGGCGCAATTCCGGACCGCGGATGATTTCAACGGCGCCGAGCAGGAAGGCGTCGGTCTCTACCAGGTCACGCAGAAGAACGGCGAACGCTTGAGCGCCGCGCGCGCCTATATCGAGCCGCATCGTTCGCGGCGGAATCTCACCGTGATCACCGGCGCCGCGGCGACGCGGATTTTGTTCGAAGGCCGCCACGCAACGGGGGTCGAATACCGGCGTAACGGACAGATCACCGGGGCTAGAGCGCGGTCCGAGGTCATCGTGAGCTGCGGCGCGCTGCAGTCGCCGCAGCTCCTCATGCTCTCCGGCATTGGCGACGCGACCCATCTGAAACAATTCGGAATCGGGATCGTGCATCATCTGCCGCCGGTCGGCCGCAACCTTCAGGACCACGTCGATTTCTTGTTCGCCTATGGGTCGAACAGCCGCGATTTGTTCGGCATCAGTCTGGGTGGCGCGACCCGCATTGCTCGGGAAGTCGGTAGGTACCGGCGCGACGGGCGTGGAATGTTGACTTCGAACCTTGCCGAAGCCGGCGGATTCCTGAAGACCGACCCGGCCCTGCCGATGCCCGACATCCAGCTTCATTTCGTTGTCGGCAGAGCGATCGACCACGGCCGCGCCATGGGCCTTGGGCACGGTTTCTCCTGCCATGTCTGCGTGCTTCGGCCGAAGAGCAGAGGCTATGTCGCGCTGCAGAGCGCCGACCCCGCGGCACCGCCACTGATCGATCCGAAGTTTTTCGACGATCCGGCGGACCTCGAGGCGATGGTGAAGGCGTTCCGGCTCACCCGCCGAATCCTGGAGGCGCCGGCGCTCGCGCCGCTGCGCACCCGGGACCTCCTCACCGCCGGCGTCGAAACCGACGACCAGATACGCGCCGCGCTGCGCGCCCGCGCCGACACCGTCTATCATCCGGTCGGCACCTGCCGGATGGGGACGGACGACCAAGCCGTGGTGGACCCCGCGCTTCGCGTGCGCGGCGTCGAGGCCCTGCGCGTGGTCGACGCTTCGATCATGCCCACGCTAATCGGCGGCAACACCAACGCGCCCACGATCATGATCGCGGAAAAAGCTGTCGAGCTGATCCGGAAACATTGAGCCATGAGAACGCTCGCCCGCATTCTTGCCGGCCTTCTGCTCGCGATCCTCGGCCTGATCACGCTGCTCGTGGTCGCGTTCTGGGCGCCTGACCGGCCGCTGTCCGAGCTGAAAGCGCGCTGGGCCCAGCCGCCGTCAATGTTCGTCGAGATCGCGGGCATGCAGGTTCACCTGCGCGACGAAGGCCCGCGCGACGACCCGAGCCCGATCGTGCTTCTGCACGGCACCTCGGCGAGCTTGCACACCTGGGACGGCTGGACGCGGGCGCTCGTCGGCGAACGCCGCGTCATTCGGCTTGATCTGCCCGGCTTCGGGCTCACCGGCCCGGCGCCCGACGAGAACTACACGATCGCGAACTACGTGCGTTTCATGACGGCCGCGCTAGACCGGCTGGGAGTGCGGCGCTGCGTGCTCGGCGGCAACTCCTTCGGCGGCTACGTGGCTTGGGTCACGGCGCTGGCGCTTCCCGACCGGATCGAGAAATTGATCCTGGTGGACGCGGCCGGCTATCCGCTGCGGCCGGAGTCCGTGCCGATCGGATTTCGCGTCGCCCAATTGCCCGGAATCAGCGACTTGTTCCGGTTCGCCCTGCCGCGAGCCTTGATCGAATCCAGCGTGCGCAACGTCTATGGCGATCCCGGCAAGGTGACGCCCGAATTGATCGATCGCTATTTCGAGATCGCGCTGCGCGCGGGCAATCGCCAGGCATTGGGGCAACGCTTCCGGCAGGATCGGCTGGGCGTGCTCGCCCCGCGCATCCGCGAGCTCAAGCTTCCGACCCTCATCCTCTGGGGCGGGCGCGACCGGCTGATCCCGCCAGAGAACGGCGAGCGCTTCAGGGCCGACATCGCCGGCAGCGAGCTCGTCGTGTTCGACGATCTCGGCCACGTGCCGCATGAAGAAGATCCGGCTCGAACCGTGGCGGCGGTGAAGCGGTTCCTCTATCGGAAGTGACGGGCCCGGATGCGCCGTTCACTTCTCGACGAACTCGGGGTCGTCGAGCGATTGGCCGGCGTTCCTGAACCACTCCGCCCGCGCCGCGGCGCGGCGCTTGCCGCGCTCGTCGATCGGCAGCCGCAGCGCGTCGATCAGGATCCGCACCTCCTGCCGCGCCGAGACGTGCGAGAGCGACGCCTTCTGCCCGAGCGCCGGCTCCTCGAGCGCGTCGAGCACCGTGAGCCCGCGCGGGAACAGTTCGCGGTAGATCACCCGCTCCGAGAATCCATCCGAGAGCCGGAAGCCGAGCCTGCGGGAGAGTATCTCGAGCCCTTCCACCACCTGGCGGCCGTTCCTGGTCTCGAACTGCCCGACGCGATTGCAAACTACGATCCAGTCCGCGACCGCTTCCTCGATGATGCGGCGCTGGCGCCGCGCCTCGGTGACCACGTCGGCGTAATGGTTGGTGGCCGTCACCTCGTAGCTCTCGGGATCGATGCGCGCGAGCACGTCGAAATCGACGAAGCTGTCGTTCAAGGGCGTCACCAGCGTGTCGGCCATGGCGTGCGCAAGCCGCATCAGATGGCTGTCGGTCGCCGGCGTGTCGATCACCACGAAATCGTGGGTGTGCTCGACCGCGGTGACGGCGTTGGCGAAGGCGGCGAATTCCGCGGCATCGTTCTCGTCCATGTTGCGGCCGTCGGCGCGATCGACCGCGTGATGGTCGGGCAGCTCGAGCGCGACCCCGACCTTCTTCGCCCAGGCGCGCCGGTTGGCGATGTAGCGGGTGAGGCTGCGCTGGCGACTGTCCACGTCGATCGTGGCGACGCGCTGCCCGGCCTTCAACAGCGCGACGATGACATGCATCGCGGTCGTGGTCTTGCCGGAGCCGCCCTTCTCGTTGGCAAGCACGATCACATGGGACGTCCGCGCGCCCTTCGACGCGACGCCCGCATTAGCCGCGGCTGGACTCTCGAGACGCATGGACGGAACGCAGCAGGGACGAACCCCAGTGATGGAATACTGCGAACCGAACCATGCAAAGGTCAAGCGCGAATGACACCGGCGCGGCGCCGGGTGCGCGATTTCGCGCCGCCGCCCGTGGCCGGCGCTTTTCGCCTCTGCTAGGTTCCGCGCCCTTCGAACGGGACGGAGCGCCCCATGGCCGGCCCGCGCATCGTGCGGAAAGTGAAGGCGTTGCGCGCCGCCGTCGCCGGCTGGCGCCGCCGCCGCGCCCGGATCGCGCTCGTCCCCACCATGGGTGCGCTGCACTTAGGCCATCTCTCGCTGGTGCGGCTGGCCGGGCGCCGCGCCGACCGAGTGGTGGTCTCGATCTTCGTCAACCCGGCGCAATTCGCTCCGCACGAGGATTTCGCCACCTATCCGCGCACCTGGACCACGGACATCGCGAAGCTCGCGGCCGCCGGCACCGATCTCGTGTTCGCGCCGACGGTGGCGGAGGTCTATCCGGAGGGCTTCGCCACCCGAATCGCGCCCGAGGGCCCGGCCCAGGCCGGACTCGAGGACCGCTTCCGCCCGCATTTCTTCGGCGGGGTCGCGACCGTGGTGGCGAAGCTCCTGATCGAGGCCATGCCCGACATCGCCGTATTCGGCGAGAAGGACTATCAGCAGCTCCAGGTGGTGAAGCGCCTGGCGCGCGATCTCGACCTCCCGGTCAAGATCGTGGGCGGGCAGACCGTGCGGGAGCAGGACGGCCTCGCGCTCTCTTCGCGCAACGTCTACCTCTCCCCGGACGAGCGCCGCCGCGCGCCGACGCTCATTCGTGTGCTCGGCGAAAGCGCGAAAGCGATCAAGGCCGGCGAGCCGATCGAAAGCGTGCTGGCGCGCGGGCGAAGCGCGATCACGGCGGCCGGCTTCGCGCTCGATTATCTCGAAGCGCGCCACGCCGAGACGCTGAAGCCGATCGCTTCCGCCAAGGACGGCCCGATTCGGTTGCTGGTCGCAGCGAAACTCGGGGCCACGCGGCTGATCGACAATCTCGGCGTTTGATCCACGGGCCTACCGCACGATCACGGTGATGAGGCCCCGGAGCCGCAACAGCCGTCCGTTGCGGTTCACGCCGGTGCCCACCAGCGCGAAGCGATCCTCGCCGGAAAATCCAGGCTTCGGCCGATAGGCGAAACTCGCACCCGCGATCGTGACCACGCCGTGGGCGGGCGCGGCGGCGAGTCGCAGTGCACTGGCCGAGATCTTGTCGGCGGGCGCCGCGTAGATCGTGTCGCCGCAGGGCTCGCCGTTTCGCGCCACGTAGATGGTGCCATGACCGCCGCGCACCGACGCCCAGCCGCCGCTGATCCGAACTTCGCAAGTCTCCGCGCGATCGATCGCGCCCAGCAACAGCGCGAGCCCGATCAGACCCGCGGCCGCGCCGGCCGGCGGCGCGATCACAGGAGCCCCAGCTCCCGGAGCTCACGTCGGAGCTTCTCGGGCAGCTTGGCGACGCCCTTGGCGCCGCGCTTCAAGTCGGGCGGTGCCTCCTTGGCCGCGAGATAGCGCCAGCCCTGGAACGGCCGCGACGGCCGCGGGCGCACCGGCACCACCTTGGGCTCGAGCACCAGCCCGCAGCGCTTCACGCCTTCCCTGTCGGTGAACGGCCGGATGTCGAGGAGCTTCTGCCGGCAGGCGATCTCGCCGCGGATCACCCAATAGAGCGAGCCGCCGTCGAGCAGCTCATCCTTCCGCGTCGGCTTCATGCGGGTGCGGTGGATGTGCTCGGGCCGCTGGCGCTTGCGGCGCTTCTCGGCCAGCCGCTCGGCGATCCATTCCTCGAGGTCGCGGATCGAATCCGCGCCGACGCAGAGTTTCACGAGATGCAGCATCATCGGCCCCTCATGCCGGCTCCGGCGCCGCGGGAGCGATGACCAAAAGCTTTGCGTTTTCTGCCACCTGCTCGCCGACCGTCACCAGTACGTTCGTCACCCGGCCGTCGAGCGGCGCCGCCAGCGCGTGCTCCATCTTCATGGCTTCGAGCACGAGCAGGCGCTGGCCCTTCTTCACCGTTTCGCCCGCGGCCACCTCCAGGCTCAAGACCTTGCCGTGCATGGGCGCGGTCACGATGCCGCTGGCGTCGAGGTGCTCAAGGTCCACTGCCGTGGCGTCGGCGAGCGCGACAATGGTCTGTCGGCCGTTGCGCCAGGCGATCGCCGCGCCCGGCACCTCGACCACCAGGCAATCGGCCGCGCGCTCGCCGTTCACCCGCGCGTGCGGCCCGTCCGGATCGAAGCGCACGAGCGCGGACGCGCGCTCGCCCTCGATCGTGATCGCGACCCCGGTCTCGACCGGCCCGGCCAGCGCGAACGCGCCGAACGCCTCCCAGACATTGTGCCGCTCGTTGGTGCGCGCCGCGGCCCGCGCCGCGAGCCGCGCAT
>JAHFPN010000015.1 GCA_023269635.1 Hyphomicrobiales bacterium
ATTCCTACACGACGGACATGGTGAAGGCGGTGATCCTCGCCTTCCGGGCCGCCAGTGCCGCGCGCGACGTCGTCGCTGTCGTCTTCACCTGGAGCGGCGACAAGGCGTTCTGCACCGGCGGCAACACCAAGGAATATGCCGAGTACTACGCGGGCAATCCGCAGGAGTATCGCGGCTACATGCGCCTGTTCAACGACATGGTCTCGGCGATTCTCGCCTGCGACAAGCCGGTGATCTGTCGCGTGAACGGCCTGCGCATCGGCGGCGGCCAGGAGATCGGCATGGCCTGCGACTTCTCGGTCGCGCAGGATCTGGCCCGCTTCGGCCAGGCCGGGCCCAAGCACGGCTCCGCGCCGATCGGTGGCGCGACCGATTTCCTTCCCGTCGTAATCGGCGCGGAACGCGCGATGGTCGCGTGCGTGCTGTGCGAACCGTTTTCCGCACACGAAGGCTACTTCATGGGGATGCTCACCGATATCGTCCCGGCGCTCAGGGTGGACGGCAAGTTCGTCGCCAATCCGTTGGTGGAGACGAGCCGGATCACCGACGATTACGGCCGTCTTGTATTCGGCAAGCCCAAGAGCGGCGATGCGCTGAAAGCCGGCCAGCAGTTGATGAAACGCGGCACCGTAGATCTCAGCCTGCTCGACGAGAAGGTCGAGGCGCTATGCACCAGCCTCCTCCACACCTTCCCCGATTGCACCACGAAAACGGTCGAGGAACTGCGCAAACCCAAGCTCGACGCGTGGAACCGCAACAAGGAAAACGCGCGTGCTTGGCTCGCGCTCAACATGATGACCGAGGCGCGTGCAGGATTCCGCGCGTTCAACGAGGGCACGCGTGAGACCGGCCGCGAGGTCGACTTCATCGCGCTGCGGCGTGCGCTGGCGGCTAATACGCCGTGGTCCGACGAGCTTACCAAGAGCATTCAGCCGGGGATGCACAAGTCATGAACGCGCCCCTGAAGGTCTGGCTCGAGGCGGAAGGCCGGCTGCTGCGCCTTCGTCTGAGCCGACCGAAGGCAAATCTGATCGACGCCGAGATGATCGCGGCGCTCGACCGGGCGCTGGCCGAGCACCTGGGCAAGGAGAGCCTCGGCGGGGTCGTGCTCGATGCCGAAGGCCCGCATTTCAGCTTCGGGGCGAGCGTCGAGGAACATCTACCGGCCCAGTGCGCGGCCATGCTGCGCGGAATTCACCGCCTCATTGTGCGGTTGGTGGAATCGCCGGTCCCGGTGCTCGTCGCCGTTCGCGGCCAATGCCTCGGCGGCGGGCTCGAGCTGGCGCTTACCGGCCATCTCATCTTCGCCGCACCCGATGCCAGTCTCGGCCAGCCGGAGATGAAGCTCGGCGTGTTTGCACCGGCGGCGTCATGTCTGCTGCCTGAGCTCATCGGGCCGGGCCGGGCGATCGACCTCCTGCTTTCCGGCCGAAGCATCAGCGGCGGAGAAGCGGCGAGCATCGGCTTGGTGCACGAAGTGGCGGCCGATCCGGAGCATGCGGCGCTTGCCTATTTCGAGGAGTTCCTCGGGCCGAAAAGCGCGAGCTCGTTGCGCTACGCGGTCAGGGCGGCGCGCAGCGACTATGCCGCGCGCATCAAGGCGAAGATCGAAACGGTCGAGCGGCTCTATCTCGATGAACTGATGCACACGCACGACGCGGTGGAAGGACTCCAGGCCTTCGTCGGCAAGCGAGCGGCGCAATGGAAGCATCATTGAACGGATCCAAGACCGCGACGATCGTCGCCCGCGCGCAGGCGCTGTTCGACGATCTTTCCTTCGCGTCGGCGCGCGAATGGAAGGCGGCGGCGCCCGGCCGCAAGGTCGTCGGCTACATGCCGATCTATGTGCCGCGCGAGATCATTCACGCCGCCGGCATGCTGCCGCTCGGGATCGTGGGCGGCGGCGACCAGCTCGAGGTCATCCACGGCGACGCCTATTACCAGAGTTACATCTGCCGCATCCCGCGCTCGACCATCGAGCTCGGCGTGTCCGGCCGGCTCGATTTCGTGGACGGCATGCTGTTCCCGTCGATTTGCGACGTGATCCGCAATCTGTCCGGCATGTGGAAGATGATGTTCCCGAACGTCTATGTGCGTTACTTCGACGTGCCGCAGAACTACCGCGACGACATCGGCGGCAACTACTACGTCAACGAGCTCACGGAGCTGATGCACCATCTCGGTGAGTTGCGCGGCCAGCCGATCACCGACGACGAGCTGCGCCATTCCATCGCGGGCTACAACGAGAACCGCCGGCTGGTGCGCGAGCTCTATTCGTTCCGGGCGCAGCGCCCGTGGCAGGCGCCGGCGGCGGAAGTCTATCTCGCGCTGCGCGCCGGGCTGGTGCTGCCGGTCGAACAACATACCGAGATGCTGCGCGACTATCTCGCCGCCGCCGCCAGCGAAGAGAGACCGCGGCGCGACAATTGCCGGATCGTACTCACCGGCGTGTTCTGCGAGCAGCCGCCGCTCAATCTGATCAAATCGCTGGAGCTCGCCGGCTGCTACGTGGTCGACGACGATCTGCTCCTCGTCACGCGCTGGCTCACTGCCGACGTGCCGACCGAGGGCAATCCGCTGCACAATCTCGCGCTCGCCTTCCTGCATCAATCGGAATCGACCGCGGCGAAATACGAGCCGAACCTGAAGGAAAAGGGCCAGCATCTGGTGCGCGCCGTGCGCCGCTCCGGCGCCGAAGGCGTGATCTTCGCCTGTCCGAGCTTCTGCGATCCCGCGCTGCTCGAGCGGCCGATGCTGCAACACGTGCTGAAGGACGCCGATATTCCCTACATCGCGTTTAAGTACGCGGAAAATTCCGGGCAGATGCAGCCGATCCGCGAGCAAGCCGGAACCTTCGCCGACTCGATCAAACTATGGAGCGGAACATGACGACGACGATCGTCACGCCCAAGGCCGCGCCCGCCAAGGAGGTCGAGAAAGACGCCTCCATGGTGAAGCAGAAGGAGATGATGGCCGCGCACTACGACCGGCTGACCAGCGCGCCGCAAACCGGCGAGAAAGTGGTCTCCACTTTTGTCCCGGGAAATCTAAACGAGCTGACCATGTGCTTCGGGTTGCTCAACAATCTGCCCGAGGTCAACGCCATCCAGAACGGACTGCGGCGCACCAGCGGCGCCTTTGTGCTCGAAGCCGAGAAAATCGGCCACTCCGAGGACGTCTGCACGTACGTGAAGTCCGACATCGGCATGATGGCCAAGGGCAACATCGCGCCGAACGGCAAGCGATTTCCGGATCCGGACGTGCTGCTCCTCTCCTACACCGGCTGCTTCACCTTCATGAAGTGGTTCGAGCTCCTACGCGAGCAGTACAAGTGCGAGACGATCATGTTGCACACGCCCTACATGGGCGACGGCAAGATCACGCCGAACATGATCGAGTACATGGTCAAGCAGCTGAAGGACGAGGTCATCCCCACGCTCGAGCGCATTTCCGGGGTCAAGTTCGACATCGACCGGCTGCGCGAGTATCTGAAGAAGTCGGCGACGGCCGAGGATGATCTGGTGCACGTCCTGCAGAGCGCCAAGCGCAAGCCCTCGCCGATCGACGCTTATTTCGGCGGCATCTACTACATCGGACCGATCTTCGGCGCGTTCCGCGGCACCGACGACGCGATCGACTACTACCGATTCCTGCGTGAAGAAGTCGAAGCGCGACTGGCCGCCGGCAAGGGCCCGGTCACGCCCGACGGCGACATGGGCAAGGAGAAATATCGCCTCGTCGTCGAGGGCCCGCCGAACTATACGAACTTCCGCCAATTCTGGAAGATGTTCTACGACGAGGGCGCCGTCGTCGTTGCCTCGAGCTACACCAAGGTCGGCGGTGTCTATGACTTCGGCTTCCGTCACGATCCGGAGAAGCCGCTCGAGACGCTCGCCGAATATTGCCTCGGCGTTTACACCAACCGCAGTCTGCCGATGCGCATCGACATGTTGACGAACTACGTCAACGACTATGACGCCGACGGCCTGCTGATCAATTCGATCAAGAGCTGCAACAGCTTCTCGGCCGGCCAGCTCCTGATCATGCGCGAGGTGGAGAAGCGCACGGGCAAACCCGCCGCATTCGTCGAATCCGATCTCGTCGACCCGCGTTATTTCTCCGCCGCCAATATCAAGAATCGGTTGGAGAGCTATTTCCAGATGATCGAGCAGAAGCGCGCCGCTACGCGCGCCGCCGCCTGAGGAATGCAACTATGAAAACCTTTGTCGGCATCGATCTCGGTTCGACGACCACGAAAGCGGTCCTGCTCGATGAATCGCGCGAGGTGATCGGCCGCGGCATCACCAATTCCCGCTCGAACTACGGCACGGCGGCGCGGGTGGCGAGCGAGGAAGCCCGCGTCGACGGGCGTTTCACCCTGTTCCGCCGCGCATTGAGCGCCGGCGGTGGCAAGAGCGAGGAGCTCGACGAGTTCCTCGCCGCGCTCGAGCGGGCGTTTCGTCTCGAGCAGTTCCTGGAGCAACTCGGCGATCTCGAAGAGACCTGCCGCAGCCAAGTGAAGGGCGAGCGTTTCGCCAAGGTCGAAAGCGGCGTGAAGGACGCGATCGGCGAAGTGCTGAATCGTCTGCGCGAGGAGGCTCCCGCGCTCTATGCGCCGGGTGCCAAACGAAAATCGGACTTCTTCCGTGACATCGCGGGTTCCCGCTACCACGCGCATGCTGAGGAGGTCGCGCGGGTGGCGGGCCTGCCCTACGAACTCTTGCTCAATGTCTATGATAAATCGATCATCGATGTGGAGAACCGGCCGCCGTCGGGCGGATTGAGCGACAAGTTCCGCCGCGCGCTCGCCCGCGTGCTCGCGGTAGACGCTGCGGTCAAGACCGGGGCGACCGACGTGCCGCAGACGATCGAGGACACGCTCGCGATCGAGCTGGAAGAGACCTATCTGGTCGGCACCGGTTACGGCCGGGTGACGCTGCCGTTCTCCAAGGAGCATATCCGTTCCGAGATCCTGTGCCACGGGCTTGGCGCGCACATGATGTACCCCAATACACGGACCGTGCTCGACATCGGCGGCCAGGACACCAAGGGCATCCAGGTCGACGCCACCGGCATCGTGGAGAATTTCCAGATGAACGACCGCTGCGCCGCCGGCTGCGGGCGCTATCTCGGCTATATCGCCGACGAAATGAACATAGGCCTGCACGAGCTGGGCCCGATGGCGATGAAATCCGACCGTCCGGCGCGCATCAATTCGACCTGCACGGTGTTCGCCGGCGCGGAGCTCCGCGACCGCCTGTCGCTCGGCGAGAAGCGCGAGGACATCCTCGCCGGCCTGCACCGGGCGATCATCCTGCGGGCGATCTCCATCATCTCGCGCTCGGGCGGCGTCACCGACGAATTCACGTTCACCGGCGGTGTGGCGAAGAACGAAGCCGCAGTACGCGAGCTGAAGAAGCTCATCAAGGAGAACTACGGGGACGTCAAGATCAACATCAATCCGGAGTCGATCTACACCGGCGCGCTGGGCGCCGCCGAGTTCGCGCGCCGCGCCTATCTCGGACAAACGGACGGGAGAGAAGCATGACCGTCACCGTCGGCATCGACGTGGGCACCGGCGTCGTCAAGGCGGCGCTGTTCCGAGTCGAGAACGGAGACGCCACATGGCTCTCGCGGGCGACGCTCCGTATCCGCCAGCGCGACCCCATGGAGCTTGCGCGCATCGTCTATGACCAGTTGCTCGCCGACGCGAAGCTCTCCGAGCGGGAAGTCGATTACGTCGCCACGACCGGCGAAGGCGAAGGCGTGCCATTTCACACCGGCCACTTTTATTCGATGACGACGCACGCGCGCGGCGCGATCTATCTCGATCCGGCATCGCGGGCGGCGCTCGACGTCGGCGCGCTGCACGGGCGCGCCATCAGCATCGACGAGCGCGGCAAGGTCCTGAGCTACAAGATGACGAGCCAATGCGCTTCGGGCTCGGGTCAGTTCCTGGAAAACATCGCCCGCTATCTCGGCGTCGCGCAGGACGAGATCGGGTCGCTTTCGCATAAAGCCGACCGCCCCGAGGTGGTGAGCAGCATCTGCGCCGTGCTCGCAGAGACCGACGTGATCAACATGGTTTCGCGCGGCATCTCCGCATCCAACATCCTCAAAGGCATTCACCTCTCGATGGCCGCGCGGCTTTCGAAACTCCTGAAATCGATCGGCGCGACGGGAGGCGTAGTGATGATGACCGGCGGGCTCGCGCTCGACGAGGGGCTGGTCACGGCCCTCAAGGAAGACGTCGCCAAGATGAAGGACATGAAAATCGAAGTGCGCAACCATCCGGATTCGATCTACGCCGGCGCGATCGGCGCGGCGCTGTGGGGCGCGTATCGGTTCGAGAAGCTCGCCGCGCTGGGCGAAGTGCCGAAAGCGGCGTGAAAGGAAGGATGCAGCCATGGCGCTGATGATTACCGATGCCTGCACCGCCTGCGATGCGTGCGAGCCGGTGTGCCCGAACAAGGCGATTTCGGCCGGCAATCCGATCTACGTGATCGACCCGATGAAGTGCACCGAATGCGTCGGCGCGGAAGACGAGCCGCAATGCAAGCTGGTTTGTCCGGCCGACTGCATCGTGCCCAACCCCGATTGGGTCGAGGCCAAGGACGCGCTGCTCGCCAAGTATGAACAATTGCACGGGTGAGTGCGCCGATGGACTTCACCAGTCGCGTCAGCCAAACGCTCCACGAGGAGCATCGCGCCACGGTGGCCCTGATGGAGCGGCTCGAGCGACTCTTGGCGCGCCATCGCCGCGGCAACCCGCCACCGAGCGGCGAGCGCGAGGTGACGCAACTCCTCTCCGATCTCGCGACGAGCTTGGAGACGGAAGTGCAGCGGCATTTCGACTTCGAGGAAAAACAGCTCTTCGCCTATTTGAATGCGATGGGCGACGAGGCGATCGGCGCGCATCTGACCGACGAGCATGCGGCGATCCGGCCGCTCGGCACGCGCGTGGCCGCGCTGGGACGCGAGGCGATCGCGCAGGGCTTCGATGACGCCAAGTGGAGCGAGTTCCGCCAGCTCGGCCAGGAGCTGAGCGAGCGCCTGCTGGCGCACGTGCAGAAGGAAGAAATGGCGCTCTTGCCCGTGCTCGAAGGGAGCATGGATCCCGACACCGACGCGCGCCTCTATGAGGAATACGTCGCAACTGCTTGAGGTCTAGCCGTGGATGCCGTTGCTGCCGGTCCCA
The DNA here is from genome assembly GCA_023269635.1 of Hyphomicrobiales bacterium. GTDB lineage: Bacteria > Pseudomonadota > Alphaproteobacteria > Rhizobiales > Xanthobacteraceae > JAHFPN01. Next base: position 7,199 of record JAHFPN010000015.1, read on the forward strand.
ATAGCGGTGCACGCCTGCTCTCGAGGGACGACGTCGAGCAGGTGGTGGCGATCGATCGGGCCCATACCGGCCTTTCCCGGCGTCGCTTCTTCGACAAACGTTTCGCGGCGGCGAATGCGCATCCGGACGACTTCATCCATATCGGGGTGATGCGCGGCGGGTCGTTGCGCGGCTTTGCCATGGCCCGCATCGTCCGCGGCGAATTCGGCCGGCAGGATGCGGTCGCCGTGCTTGACGCGCTGGGAGTCCAGCCGGAGAGCCAGGAGCGCGGCGTCGGCCAGGCGCTGATGGACGAACTCGTTCGTGTCATGCGCGGAATGGGGTTGCTTTCGCTGCAATCACAGGCCGAATGGAAAAACCACGATCTGGTGCGCTTCTTCGACGCTTCGGGCTTCCGGCTGGCGCCGCGGCTTGTGCTGGAGCGTGCGGTCGCCGAATTGCTCGACGAACCGGCAGTCGAGGATTGATCGATGCAGGGCAGGACGACAAGGCCCCGGTCGGCCGCGATCCCCCGGCGCGTCGGTGAAGCCGCCGAGGTCAACTACGGCAAGCCGGCGGCGCCCGATTTCGGGCCGCTGGCGCGCGACCGAATTCCGGTGCGGGCGATGATCGAGGGCGATGTTCGCGCCTTGATCGAGATCGACCGCCGGATCACCGGACGCGACCGCACGGCATATTTTCGGGCCAAGCTGGACGAAGCGCTGCATGAATCGGACGTGCGCATTTCGCTCGTGGCCGAGCAGGACGGCGGGGCGGTCGGCTTCATCATGGCCCGCGTCGATTTCGGCGAGTTCGGGCGCGTCGAGGCCGTGGCGGTGCTGGATACGATCGGCGTCGATCCCGACTATCGGGACCAAGGCATCGGCCGGGCGCTGCTGTCGCAGCTTCTCATCAACCTGATGACCCTGCGCGTCGAGCGACTGCGCACCGAGGTCGACTGGCGCGAGGGCGAATTGCTGGCGTATTTGGACCGGTGCGGGTTCCTCCCCGCACACATGCTTTCGTTCGATTGCGCCATTGTCCCCAACGAGGCTTGAGCGGTCGTCTCGTCCGATTCCCAGCGGTTATCGCGCGACGACGAGACGCCTGACTACGCCTCCGACAAACCAGGCGAATGCTGCGGCTCCAACCAGCCCAATCGCGGCCCCTAGGCGCGCCAGCGACCTGACATCGATAGCAATGGCGATTGCGAGCAGAGCAACTGCCAGTCCGTGGCAGATCGCGTGCAGCACGAGCGGGCTTGAAGCGGCGAGTTCGGAGGCGAGCGGCGGTGCGCCACCCGCGGAGCGCACCGCGTGCATCGACGCGAGGAACGGCAGGATCCGCTGCAGCACGCCGAGCAGAAAGGTGAGCAGCCAGCCGCCGACGAGGAGAAATCCGAACAGCGTCGGGCCGTTTGTCCCCGCCCCCCCGTGAAGCGCAGCGAGCCCGACGAGCAAGGTCGTCGGCAGCAACAGCCAGGAAGCGCGGATCAGCACGAAGGAACGCCCGAGCCGCTTGCGCATGCCGCCCGCAAGCGCCCGATGCATCAGCCAAAGATGGACGGCGGCAGCGGCGAGACCGATCAGTGCGGCGATCGTGAGCGCGGGAGTATTGCCGGAGAACGCACCGAAGGCGGCGAACGCAACGGCAATCGCTGCCAACGCAAACTCGATGAACGAAAGCCGCTTCTCCGGCGGCGCGGAAAGCGTGAACATCGGGATCAGCACGTGGCTGAACCCAAGCGCGAGCATGCCCATGAAGCCAAAGCCGCCAAGAATCATGTGGACGAGCGCGGCCGCGCCATGGTCAGGCAAAACACCGATCTCGTAGTCGAACGCGAGCAGCAGGCCAAAGCCGACGAGTAGGACGAGCGCTACGAGCGCCGCCCAGCCATAGGCGGCTACGACGGGAAGACTGCCAGCGCGGCGCAGATTATCGGCGAGGATGAGGACGAACAGGATCAAGCCCGTAGACGTGGCGATCGCGGCCAGGATCATCATGGGCGTGTGCAGGGTGTAGAAGCCGACGACCAATGCGGCCGTTCCAGGAACCGTGAGCCAGAAAACGAGCTTGATCGGCCAGACCGCGGCCAGCGCCCGGCGCGTTGCCACCGGCAAGAGCTGCGCGGAGGCGCCGATTGCCGTTGTCGTCAGCACGCCGAGGGCCAGAAGATGAACGGCCGCGAGCACCGGCCCCGGGCCGCCGCGGAAGCTCGGCACATGCTCCGCTCCGGCCAGAAGCGCAAGCCACAGGAGCAGGTGGAAGATCGCGGCCGCCGCGAAAAAGCGAAACGGGATCGAGGCCGGCAGCAGCCGGCTCTTTGCGCCGGCAAGGAAGCTCGCGGCTAGCGTCATGCGCCGAGGCGCACGATGCGGAGCATCACTTCGTCGGCAGAGGCCGGATCCCCGCACGCGGAAGCGATGATCTCGTGGGCCCAGCCGCGGTCGTCGAGCTCCGGATAGAGAAAGATCGGCTCGCGATCGAGGTGCGCGACCAGAACGGCGTCGACCTCGCCGCCGTCGAGCATGCGCAGAATCTCGACCATCGGCGCCGGCGGCTCGAGGCCGCAGACATCGATATGGACGGCATCCGGATCGCGCCATACCCGCGAGCCATCCTGCGGCCTGCAATGAATCACGACCAGACCCCCCTTCACCGCAACTTTGCGCCGTTACCCCACCTCGTTGTGCTATATTTTAGTACTTGAATGCCTGATTTGCGCCTACGGGCTTTCCCGGAGGCGATAGGTGGAATGGCGCAAGCCGTCGGCTCGGGCGGAACTCGGCGGCCGCGCAAGCGCGCAATCGGTACGGACCATGAAAGCGAACGCGCGAACAACGGCAGGCAAGCATTCGCTCACGGTGCGACGCGTTCGCGCCGCCGACATGCTGCACGTCATTGCTCTCGATGAGCGCGTCACCGGCTTGGCCAAGCCGGATTATTGGAACGATATGTTCTCGCGCTACGGCGATCGGCGCCCGCACGAGGGGTTCTTTTTGGTCGCCGAGGCGCCGGAGGCGGAAGGCGCCGCCCCCGTTCTCGGCTTCATCGTCGGCGAGGTGCGCGCCTGGGAATTCGGCTCCGCGCCCTGCGGCTGGGTGATCGCGCTTTCGGTCGAGCCGGGCGCGCGGCTGCACGGCATCGGCCAGGCGCTGTTCGACGCGCTGGCGGCCGAGTTCAAGCAGGCCGGCGTCGACCGGATGCGCACGATGGTGGCGCGGGACAACCGGCTGCATCTCTTGTTCTTCCGCAGCGAGGGGATGATGGCGGGGCCCTATATCGAGCTCGAGAAAGAACTTGAGTGATGCGAGGCCGCCGGCCGAGCAACGTTCAGGCGCATCACTGACGGATTGAATCGGCATGAAGCTGCAGATATCGAGCCGGCTCGCGGTCTTTGCCATCCTGGAATTATCGGCGGATTCGGATCGGCGTGTTTCCGTGGCCGATATCGGCGAGAAATGCGGCGTGTCGAGCCATCACCTGGCCAAGGTGATGCATGTGCTGGCGCGCGCCGGACTCGTGCGTTCGGTGCGCGGCGCTGGCGGTGGCTACCGATTTGTCGGCAATGCGCGTCGCACGACGCTGCTCGACGTGATCGAGCTGTTCGAGACCATCGGCGCCAATCCGCGTCAGGAGGTGGGCGATCGCACCGACGAGGGGCGCGCCTTGCGTCAAGTGCTGGGCGAGATCGACGACATCGCGCGGGCGACGCTGGGATCGATCACAATCTCGACCATGCTGAAGCTGGTGCGCCGCCGGGGCGACGGCCGGCGCGCGGCCGAGTCCGCTCGCGGGTGACTCAGCACTGGTTGCCGGCCGATCGCGTGATCCGCAGCAACATCGGTCCATAGACGAGCACGAAGCCGCCGAAAGCGCCGACCCAGGCGAATGCCGCTACAAGGAGCAAGAGTTCCGAGTAGGCGAATGACGATCCGATGCGGGCAAAGGCGGCGATGACGACCAATGCATAGAGGGCCTCGGTCGCGCGCGAGGCCACCAGCGGCCGGCCGGTATGGCCGAGTGTCGCCCGCGTCATGACCGCCATGGTCATCATGCCGAACGCCCCCGCCGTCCACGCATGCACCCCCGCGCTTGGCGAAATGAGGTCGGGGCGAACCGAAGCGAGGCCGATCAAAAAGAACCCGAACGGAATAAACCCATAACCGACGTGAAGCGCGAGCACGAGGCGGTCGGACCGGCTGCGGTCCCCGGCCCAGCGGGCCAGGCGGACTGCTTGCAAGGCGCCTCCAACGACGAACAGCACGCCGGTCAGGAGTCGTGACGGCGTGGCAATCCACGCGACCAGCGCGACCGCGGCCACCAGCATCGCAATGGTGTCGAAACGCGAGAAGGATTGCGGAAGGCGGCCAGGGTTTCCGTGGGCCGCGACACGGCGCAAATAATTGTGGGTGAAGCTAGGAACGATGCGGCCGCCGATCAGCATGATCAGGCCGATCGCCGCGGCGATCCCAACCCGAATTCCGTAGTCTGCCACTCCGGAGATGGCCGCCTCAGCATGAAATACCACATTTCCAACGATCAACACCAAGAGCGCGCCTAGAACGCGGAGATTCCGCCAATTCCGTCCGGCAACGATTTCCCTGAGTGCGACTGCGGCCAAGGTAACCAGAAACGCGATATCGATGACCGCCGCCGGCGCTGCTCCCAGCAACGGCGACAGCAACATGGCGGCCCGTCCGGCGAACCAGATCGCGAATAGCCCGGCAAGCGGAAGGCCGGCGACCGGCAACCGGCCTGTCCAATTCGGAATCGCTGTCAACAGAAAGCCGGCAATCACTGCGGCGAGATAGCCGTAGAGCAATTCGTGGATGTGCCAGTCGCGCGGCGAGAGCACGGCAGTCGGCATGAACTCGCCGAAGTACTGCGGAATCCACAAGAGAATCGAAACCGCGGCCCAGGCGGACCCGGCTAGGAAGAACGGCCTGAAGCCATAGCTGAACAGCGTTAGGCCGGAATATCCGCGAGGAATTCGCGGCACTGCTGCTCGGGTGGTGCGCCCGATCGACGCCGTCATGGATTCAGCGAACCATCGAACTGATTTTGGGAGGCGCCATCTCTTCTCCCACTGCCGCAATCCCCGCTCCCTGTGCACGACGTCCAGGCGCTGATCCTCGGTCGGGCGATGACTGAGATCCAGGCGTTCGCGTGGTGCGCATTTGGCGTTGTCAACGAGCGACGCTGGCGATCCAGCTGTAACCCGGTTTGCCGTGATAGAAGCCGTTTGAGAACGGCGCCGATAGGTTCAAAGCCTCGAGCTGGTCCGTGCCTTCTTCGGCAGTGATGTGTCGATCGAGAACGGCGCGGAAGCTCGACGCCACCCGCACCATGTCGCAAGTGTGCGGCGAAAGACGAAAACGCGACACGCCCAATGCGCCGAGCTCCGGCAATTCTCCGATCAGGTTCAGATAATCTTGCGAAAGCGTCTGGATGCCGTTCACGATGAGAAATGGGCTGCCGTCGAGCGTGCGCAATTCGAGGCCGTCGGGATCGTTCTCGCAGACGAACTGGCAGCTATCCTTGGTGCGGCCATGCGCGCGGGCGTGATAACAGCGTGCGGAGAGCGCGAGCGACAGACGCCCGAACACTTGCACCTCGATCGTCGCATCAAGGGCCTGTGTTGCTTCGCACAGGGCGCGAATGGCCGGTGCCGGAAGCTCCGCGGGTAGACAGAAATTTTGCGCGCCTCGCTGTGCCAGAACGGCAAAAGTCTCCTCGTTATAGAGATTCATGAATGGCCCGACATGGTGCGGCCGCCCCTGCAGATAGAAGAGTGCCGAAGCGTCGTTGGCCTCGACCGGCACGTCGTCGGCGGTGCAGACGCTATCCACCATCTGCCGGTCATGTTTCAGCATCACCTCGGCCAGCGTGGAGAACACCACCTTCTTGTTAGCGGCCCGCAGCCGTTCGGTCACGGCTTCGTAGTGGGGCTCGAACAACGGCGCGCGCTTGGAGCAGATCACTTCGCCGAGATAAACCGTCGAAACCGGAGCCTCGTCGGCGATGCGGAAATAGAAGTCGCGCCAGTCCGCCGGCTTCCAATTGAACCAGACCGGACCGAGCGTGAGCTCGGCTGCATCATCGCGCACGGTTATCTCCATGCCTTGCTGCGGAAAGCGCCTTCGGTCTCGCGGCGACCCTCGGTCAGCGCGACGAGTTCGGCGAGAGCGGGCTCGCGGTTGGCCAGAATGTCGTCCACAGCCCTGCGGAAGGCGGATACCACCGCCTGCACATAGGCGCGGCTGCGCTGACGGCCCTCGATTTTGAGCGCAGTCACGCCGGCGCGCATCAGATCGGGTAGCAGCGCCGAAAGATTGAGGCTGACCGGTTCCTCGAACGCGTAATACGCACCGGTCCTGGCGTCGCACCGGTAGCGGCCCTTGCAAATGGTCGGATAGCCGGCATTCTCGCCGCGGGTGAAGCGATCGATGACGAAACGTCCGAGCCGTGTCGTCAGGTTGCGCTCGGCATCCTCCTCATAGTGGACGTCCGCCGCCGGAGAGCAGACGCCGTCCATGTTGGTCGAAATGCCGGTGGCGTAGTTCGTGAGACTGCAGCGGCCCTCGGCCATCATGCCGATATTGCCGAAGACGAAAGCTTCGATCTCGCAGGGGATCTGTTGGTGGATCGCGGCGATCTCGCCGACGGTGAGCATGCGCGGCAGAACCACGCGCTTGACGCCGAATTCCTGGCAATAGAAGCGGATCGCCTCCGGCGACGACGCACCGGCTTGCACCGAGAGATGCAGGCGCAGCTCTGGAAAGGTCCGCGCGGCGTAGTTGGCCACGCCCATATCGGCCACGATCACGGCATCAACGCCGATCCGCGCGGCCGCATCGATTGCCTCGCGCCATAAGTTGAAGCGGCCGGCCGGAGGAAACGTATTGATGGCGAGCAAGACCTTCGCCTTGCGCGCGTGCGCATGACCCACCGCAGCCTCGAGCTCGGCGAGCGTGAAATTCAGACCTGGAAAGTTCCGCGCGTTGGTCTCGTTCTGAAAGCCGCAATAGACCGCGTCGGCGCCGGCATCGACCGCGGTGCGTAAGGCAGCCGGCGTTCCGGCCGGACAGACGAGTTCCGGACGCAGATAGCCATTGGCTCCGCTTCCGATCTCACCGGCCATGGCGGCGGTTCCCACGGACGGCGCGCAGCGCGGAAATTGCGAGCGCCGCTGGCCCCGACAATGGCCCGAACGCGCTGAGGACGGTGTCGGCGGCGCTGTTGCCGAAATCGTCAAGCGCGTTGCGCAGCGCTACTACCGCCTCGGTGTCTCCGCAGACGCGCAGATCGCGGGTGAAGAACAGCGCATCGCCGTCGGCCGTTCCCGAGATCATGTCATAGAGATCGAGGAAAGTGCCGGCGATGCCGGCATCATGCTGCGGATATTCATCGCGCCGGTAGGCGCTCAGGCATGGCTTGGCCGCCGTCGGCACCAGGATGAAGACGAACGGCAAATCGATCGGATCGATCAGAAACCGCTTGCCCGCATGCGGTCCGAGGCGCGCGAACATCTCGGGGCGCGATTTCGCGACGTGCGTGGCGACGCGGTCGAGAACCGGCTGCATGAACGCGAGCGGAATCGATATCAGCAACCGGCGCGGACCATCCACAAGCCGCGCCGCGAACTCGGAAGCAAAGTTTACCTCGGTCGGAGCCGGCATCCGATTTCGATCCGAAACAATAGCTAACAGGCCTGAGCCATCGCACCATTCGTGTTGAGGAACAGGACCGCGATTTGATCGGTGCAGATGATGTGGTCGCGAACCAATTTCGGAAACCGGGTCCGCAGCAGCGATTGCGTCTTGCGCCAATTGTGGCGGCTCAGAGCGGTGGCTTCTTCGCATAGATCGAGCAGCACTTGGTGCTCCCTACCGTGGCAGGCGCACAGCGCGCCGCCCGCTCGCTCCATCAGCGCCGCTTCGTGTTCGAAGTGATTTCGCATCGTCTTCTTCAGCCGGGCGATCAGCAGCGGAAATTCGATCTCTTGGCACTGCACCGCTTTGTGCCAGCAATTGGCGATCGCTCTATGATCCAAATCGATCGCGTCGTGGCCGAGCACAAGTTGTTTTCCGATCAGCGGCCGGACGATGGGCTTGGTTACCGTGCGGTTGAGCATTCTGGCCGGCGCCTCGCGCCTCCTCTGCTGGTCGGGAACGAAAAATCGTGGTCGGCAAGCGATCTCCGGAGTGCCGGCGGCGCGCGCCGACCACGAAGTATGAGAGGAACGGCCATCTAGCCGCATGCTGCCGACGCCTTCGTCGAGCACTCCAGCGCCAAACAAGCCCTTGAATCCAAACAAAAAGCTGGGTTGCGATCATTGACCTAGATCAAGGCGGGGCAGGAACTGGTAATTCGTTCTCGAAGGCGTCGAACTCTTACGTGAAGCGCAAAGATGGCCGCAAAACCTACGCCCGGCGACCTGCAGATCATTACCCGCATTGCGGTTTTCCGGGGCCTGAAGCCGGAGACGGTCGAGCACATCATCGCGCCGGCCAGCGCGGTCATGCTGAAGGCGCATGAATGTCTGTTCCGGCAGGGCGAACCGGCGACGGCCTTTTTCATCGTGATTGACGGCTGGGTGAAGCTCTATCGCATCACGCCCTCGGGCGAGGAGACCGTGATCCACACGCTGACCAAGGGCGACAGCTTTGCCGAGGCGGTCGCCTTCACCGGCAGCCGCTATCCGGCCACGGCCGAGGCGGTGAGCGACGCCCGCGTCGTGCGCATCCCAGCCGACCATATCGTACGTTGCATTCGCGAGAGCCCGGATATTGCGCTCGCAATGATCGCATCGACCTCGCAGCACCTGCACCACCTGGTGCAGCAGGTCGAGCAGCTAAAGGCGCAAAGCGGTGTGCAGCGGGTGGCGGAATTCCTCGCTTCGCTTGCTCCGGTCGATCACGGGTCGTGCGTCATCGCGCTACCTTACGACAAGGTGCTGATCGCAGCGCGGCTGGGGCTCAAGCCCGAATCCTTGTCGCGCGCGTTCGCGAAGTTGCGCTCGATCGGCGTGGCCGTGCACGCCTCGCACGTGGCGGTGAGCGACATCGGCAAGCTGCGTCAGCTCGCCGCCGACGAACGGGCTGCGATCAACGGCGTCTTGCGCGGCGCGCGCTGAAGCGGCGCGGCCTATGGCCATGGTTTAGGTGGTAGGATTCGGACGCCTAGACGCTACGGCGATCGTGATCGCATAGCCGAGGAGCGCGAGAACTGTGAAGATTCCGCTGGCCGATCGCAGATCGCTCCACTCGAATAGATCACTGGCAACGCGGAGCAGAACCGAAAAATGCAGAAGAATGAGCGGCGCGTAGACCGCGCCGCTGTAGCCTACGCGCGCGCCGATGATCGCCGGCAGGATGATCGGAGCGTGGGCGAAGATCATCGAGAGCACAAAGCCAATCGCGATTGCGTGCACCGCCGCATCATAGGAAAACGCGGCGACGCCGGGCGGGACGAACAGCAGCAACGCTCCGGCGACTCCTAACCACATGTGACCCGCCAAAATGGCGCAAGCGGAGAAGCGCGGCTGCCCCTGCCCGCGAATCGTTCGCCGGGCAATGTCGAAGCGCAGCAGCCAGGCAGCGCAGGCGAGCAGACCCACCGTGGTGAACGGTGCCCAATCACTGGCGAGCTCGCCGCGCGCGCTGCCGATCAGCAACAGCAACACGGCAATGGTGAGCATCACGCTGCTCATCCGCGGCGGACTGCCGAAGCGGCTGAGCTCTAGCCGTTCGGCGGCGATAGTCAGGATCAGGAAATCCAGCCACCAGCCGACCACCACCGGCATGGAAAAACCGATCAGCCATAGCGATGTTCCGATCGCCCAACAGATCGCCCCGGCGGCGAGAATGACGGCGAACAGCGAGAGGCGGCGGGCGCCGATGCTCGTGGCGAGCAGCAGAATTCCGCTGGCCGCAATGAAAGTGAGTGCGGCGGCGCCGAGCACGCTAGCAAAGAGCAAAAGCGCGCCGACGCTCGACAGCACCGGCGCCATGTAACCCCACGGGCGGCCCAATGCCACCGCGCGTTCGAGGCTGATCATGGTGCCAAGAAACCCCGCAATCATGAAGGCGGCATGAAACTCGGTCATCGACGGCACGCCGCCGGGAAGCGAAACGCCGAGCCGCGCCAGCCCGGTCCAAAGCCCGGCCGCCATGGCCAATGCGCCGATCGCGAGCGGGATGAGGCGCAGCCTGCGCCAATGCGCCCCCGGCGCAGCCGTCCTCTTGTTCGAGTTCGCGGGTCTAACGGAAATTCGCGCGTCCGGCATGGGATGAAGCCGTATGCGACATCGACGAACGGCCGCACGCATACACCAACTGGTTCAGAAAAATGCCGCGCGAGTTCGGTACCGATGTCGCGCGTTTTGTCTCGCGCTGACGCACGTTACTGAGTTCCAGCAAATAGCCGATCCACCAGGCGGCGAGCGAGCGCGGCAGCCGCGAGGCGGCGATAGTGAGCCGACGCAATTGTCGTCCGCATCGGCTGGACCTGCTTTTGCACTAACCGCTCGATCTGCTGGAGCGCGTTCTCATCGATCGGACGTCCGACGATCGCCTCGGTTCCGGCTAAAACAAACGGTCGGGAATTGGTGCCGGTCAGGCCAATACGCAGCGACTTCACCACGCCGTCCAAAGCCGCCAGCGCCACCGCCACGCCGGCCAGGGGATAGTCGATGGCGCCGCGCACGCGCACCTTGGCATAGGCCGAAGGCGGCGGAGCGGCAGGTAGATACACGGCCACCAGGAGCTCGTCCTCCGCGAGCGCCAGATGCGCGCGGCCGTCCTCGACATAGAGCTCGCCGAGCGGCATCCGCCGGTTGCGTTCAGCGCCGGCAATCTCCACCTCGGCGCCGAGCGCGAGCAGCGCCGGCGCCAGATCGCCGGTAAAGGCGGCATGGCAGTGTCGACCTTGCGGCGCCACGTGGCAGATCTCGCCGCGCAGCTTGAGGCAGAATCCGTTGGCATGCCGCCACCATTCGCTTTGGTTGTAATAGACGCAGCGGGTGTCGAGGCAGAGATTACCGCCGACCGTACCCATAGCGCGGTGGCCGGGGCCAGCGATGGTTTGGGCGGCTTCTGCGACGGCACGATAACTCTTGGCGATCACCGCATCGCGGGCCAGCGCCGCGAGCGTGACTCCCGCCCCGATGCGCACGCCCTGCTCGCCGAATTGAATCCCCTTCAGCTCTTCGATGCGGGATAGATCGATCAGCACCCCCGGCCGGCTCAGACCGTGGCGCATGCTGACCACAAGATCGGTGCCGCCGGCGATGAAGCGGCTGCCCGGATGCGCGCGCCGCGCGGCGATCGCCTCTTGCACGTTGGAGGGGCGATCAATGTGAAGATCGCGCGCCAGAATCGTCATGACGCCGCCCTCCGCGTCGCCGCCAGCCGCTGCTGACGGCGCCGCTCGACCAGTGCTTCCACCACCCGGTCAGGTGTCACCGGCAATTCGTCGAGATCGATGCCGATCGCGTTGGCAACGGCATTGACCAATGCCGGCGGGAAGCCGGCGAGCGCGCCCTCGCTCGCCTCCTTGGCACCGAAGGGGCCGTAGGGGTCGTGACTCTCGACGATATGCACCTCGATCGGCGGCGACTCGACGATGGTCGGTACGTGATACTCGAGCAGGCTCGCGTGTGCTGGCAGGCCGTCGAGATAGTGCGTCTCCTCGCTGAGCGCCTGGCCCATGCCCATCCAGGTCGATCCCTCGATCTGGCCTTCGACCGCGAGCGGATTGATCGCGTGCCCGCAATCGAGCGCCGTCCAAACCTTGTCGACATTGACCACGCCGGTCGCTTCGTCGACGCTCACTTCCACCACCTGAGCCGCGTAGCTGAAGCCCATGGTCGAGCCCACGGCGCCGCCGCGGTGCTTGCCGCCCTGGGATTCCTCCGGGCAAGTGAAGGTTCCCGAAACGGTGATCGGGCCGCGCTCGGCGAGCGCCACCTTCACCACCTCGGCGAAGGGAAGGCTCGACTGCCCGCCGGGATGAACCTGGAAAGTCTCGCCCACGCATTCGATGTCGGCGGGATTTGCCTCGAGCTTCCGCGCCGCCGCCTCCACCAGCATGGTCTTCAGCTTTTTCGCCGCGTCGATGGCGGCATTGCCGACCATGAAGGTGATGCGGGAGGAATAGGCGCCGTTATCCTTCGGCGTCACCGCGCTGTCGCCGGCGACCACGCGTATCCGCTCGAGCGCGACACCGAGCGTCTCCGCAACCGCGATGGCGACCATCGTGGAGGAACCCTGCCCGATATCGGCGGCGCCGGTCAGCGCGGTAACGCCGCCGTCGAAATCGAGCCGCACATTGACGACCGCGTGCGGCTCGCCGGTCCAATGGATGGGCTTAGCCGCGCCGCTGACATAGTGCGAGCAGGCCATGCCGAGGCCTTTCCCGCGCGGCAATTTGCCGATGCGCTCGCGCCAGCCGCTCGCCCGCTCGACTTTTTCCAGACATTCCCCGAGGCCATAGCTATTGACGGTCAAGCCGTTCAAGGTCCGCATCGGCGCGTGCAAGAGATTGGCGCGGCGGACCGCAAAGGGATCGAGCCCCAGCTCCCGCGCCATGCGGTCGAGCACACACTCGAAGGCATGGCGGGTGTTCACCGAGCCGTGCCCGCGCATGGCGCCGCAGGGCGGGAGATTGGCATAGACCCGGTAGCCGTCATACTTGAGGGCCGGAATGTCGTAGATGCCCTGCAACAGCGCGCCGGCATAAAGAATCGTGACGATGCCATAGCCGGCATAGGCGCCGCCGCGCTGCACCACCTCGCATTCGCAAACCGTGATCTTTCCGTCGCGGCGCATGCCGAGCTTGAGCTTGATGTCGGTCTGCGGACGGGCGCGATGGGTGAGGAAATTCTCCTCCCGCGTCAACCGCATCAACACCTTTCCGCCCGCGGCACGAGCAAGCAGCGCGGTGACGATTTCGAAATTCAACACTTCCACGCGGGCGCCGAATCCGCCGCCGATGAAGGGCTTGATCACGCGGATGCGCGAAGTGTCCATCTCCAGGCATCGCGAAAGCATGAGATGCAGGTAGTAGCCGACCTGGGACACGCTCTGCACGGTGAGCCGGCCGCTCAAGGAATCGTATTCGGCCAGGCACGCGTGCGGCTCGATCTGCGCGTGATTGACTTCGGCGCAATGGATCCGTTGCTCGCGCACCAGGTCGGCGGCGGCGAAGCCCGCTCGCAAATCGCCGAATTCGTGATGTACCTCGCGCTCGAGATTGCCGGATTTCTTCTCGTGCAACAGCACCGCGCCCGGCGCGCGCGCGTCCTCGGAGGTGTAATAGGCCGGCAGCTCGCGAACCTCGAATTCGATCAGCGCCAGCGCGCGCTCGGCGGTTTCCGCGTCGATCGCCGCGACGGCTGCGACCGGCTCGCCGCGGTAGCGCACCCGCTCCCGCGCCAGCGGATATTCGTTCATCGCAACCGGCAGCACGCCGTAGGTATGCGGACAGTCCTCGCCGGTCACGACCGCGATCACGCCTTCGAGCGCGCGCGCCTTGGACACGTCGAGGCGGATGATCTCGCCGTGGCTGACGGAGCTGCGAAAGATCCGGCCGACTAGCGCGTCATCATGTTCGAGGTCGGCGGTGTAGCGCGCGCGGCCGGTCACCTTGTCGATGCCGTCGATCAGCGGCACGCCGGGGCGTCCGAGCTTGCCATTGCCCTTCTGCACGGCCGTCATGGCGCGGCCTCCGCCGCCGTGCGCACGGATTCGATAATCTTCACGTAGCCGGTGCAGCGGCAGATGTTCCCGGAAAGCGCGGCGCGAATTTCCTGATCGCTCGGGCGCGGCGTCTTGCGCAGAAGCGCTTCGGACGCCACGATCATGCCTGGCGTGCAGAACCCGCATTGCGTGCCAAGCTTCTCGTGAAACGCGCGCTGCAGCCGGCTCGGCCGACCCTGCTCCACGAGACCTTCGATAGTCTCGATCGAGCGGCCTTCGCAGCGGACCGCGAGCGTGATGCAGGCGGGCATGGCCTCGCCGTCGATCAGTACGGCGCAGGCGCCGCACTCGCCGCCGTCGCACCCGGTCTTCACGCCGGTGAGCCGCGCCACGTCGCGCAAATAATCGACGAGCAATTCGCTTTCCGCGACGGCATCTTCGCGCCAGCGTCCGTTCAGCCGCAATCTGAGCAGCCGCTTCCTCGGCTCCGGCCGGTCTGTCAGCATGAAGCTCACTCCCGCCTCGCCACGCTGGCAAAGACAGCGCCCAATTGGATTGGATGTTTCGCCGCGTTCAGCTTGCGCCGCCATGATCAAAATCAATTCGGCCTCGGCGAAGTCCGAACGGCTACGTGCGACAGCGTCAACGGCTGAAAATGGCCGTTTTCTCTTATCTTTCAACGAGTTCGCAGCCGTAAAAGGGGCAAGCCACCTGCCGGCTTCGAACGAGCTGGCCGTCACGGTCGGAAGTTCGTCAGGCTGCGCTCGCCGGCCTGCGGCGCAGGACTTCGATCGCATGACCTAGATCAAGGACGATGGCCTGCGTTCACGCGCAGATTTCAACACCGCATCGTTGTGGACGCAGCGGAATGACCGCGCTTCGCGATTACAATGCCGCCGTCGATTTCGTGGATCGCAACGTCGCCGAGGGCCGCGGCGGCAAGACGGCGTTCATCGATCCATCGCGCAACATCACTTACGGTGAACTTCGCGACGCGGTGGCGCGTATCGGGCCGATGCTCGCGCGCATGGGCGTCGAGCCAGAAAATCGTGTTGCCCTCATCTTGCTCGATACTGTCGATTTCCCGATTCTATTCTGGGGCGCGATCCGCGCCGGCATCGTGCCGGTGCTGCTCAATACGCGGCTTACCGCCGATCAATACCGCTATTTGCTAGAGGACTCCCGCGCCAAGGTCGTCTTCGTTTCGACTCCACTGCTGCCGGTCGTGCAAAACGCGGCGAAGGACGTGCCGACCTTGAAGGCGATCGTCGTGGTCGGCGGCGGGCCGGATTCGGTGCCGCGACTGGATACGCTTCTCGCCGCCGAAAACGAGGGCTCGGCGCCGGCCAGGACCTGCGCCGACGAGGTCGCATATTGGCTCTATTCCTCCGGCACCACCGGCGCGCCGAAGGGCGTGATGCACGTGCATTCGAGCCCGAAGCAAATGGCGAGGCTCGCCGGCCAGGACCGCATCGGCATCTACGAAGACGACGTCGTGTTTTCCGCGGCCAAGCTGTTTTTTTCCTATGGTCTCGGCAATGCGATCTTCTGCCCGATGTGGGTGGGCGCGACCTCGGTGTTTTACCCCGAGCGGCCTACGCCGCAGACCGTGTTCGAGACATTGCGCGGCTATCAGCCCACGATGTTCTACGCGGTGCCGACGCTCTATGCGGCGATCCTCGCCGATCCCGAATGCACCCGCGAGAAAGGGTCGAGCCGGCTGCGGCTGTGCTTCTCGGCCGGCGAACCGCTGCCCGTCCATGTCGGCCAAGCCTGGAAGGAGCGCTTCGGTCTCGACATCGTCAACGGCGTCGGCTCGACCGAAATGGGGCATCTGTTTCTGACCAACCTTCCGCATGCGGTCGAGTACGGAACGGCCGGAATTCCGGTGAAGGGCTACGACGTCCGTCTCGTCGACGAGCGCGGACGCGAGGTTGTCGACGGCGAAATCGGCGAGCTCCTGGTGCGCGGCGGGTCCGCCGCCGCGGGCTATTGGAACCAACGGGAGAAAACGCGCCGGACCTTCGAAGGCGAATGGACGCGCACCGGCGACAAATATCTGCGGCGGCCCGACGGCGTCTATATCTATTGCGGCCGCACCGACGACATGTTCAAGGTGAGCGGCATCTGGGTTTCCCCGTTCGAGGTCGAGGCGGCGCTGGTCACGCATCCAAGCGTGCTCGAAGCCGCCGTGGTGCCCGCCGAGGACGGCAATGGCCTGATCAAGCCCAAAGCATTCGTGGTGCTGAAGGACCGGCCCGACAGCGGGCCCAACCGTGCGCTGCACGAGGAACTCAAAGTGCACGTCAAGCGCACCATCGGACCGTGGAAATATCCGCGCTGGATCGAATTCGTGGACAGCCTGCCGAAGACGGCGACCGGCAAGATCCAACGCTACATGCTGCGTGGCAATTCCAATCCGTCGGCACTGACCGAAAACCGCGGAGAGGCGTGATGCCCGACTTGTCGCATCTCGACTGGCCGTTTTTCGGGGAGGCGCAGCGGCGCTTCGCCCTGGATCTCGCTCGTTGGGCCGATCGCGAAGCCGCCGCGCACATTGATCACAGCGACGTGGACCGAAGCTGCCGCGCGCTCGTGCGCGCGCTCGGCGAAGCGGGCTGGCTCAAGGCCGTCGTGCCGGCCGCCTATGGCGGACTATCGGACCGGCTGGATGTCCGGACGCTCTGCCTCGCGCGGGAAATTCTCGGCTGGAACGACAGCCTCGCCGATTTCGCGTTCGCCATGCAGGGCCTGGGCAGCGGCTCGATATCGCTGTTCGGGTCGGACGAATTGAAGGCCAAATACCTGCCGATGGTGCGCGACGGTCGTCAGATCGCGGCTTTCGCGCTTTCCGAACCGGAGGCCGGCTCGGACACGGCGGCGCTCGCCACCACCGCGACCAGGGACGGGCCGGCACATGTACGGCTCGACGGCGTCAAGACCTGGATCTCGAACGGCGGCATCGCCGATCATTATGTCGTCTTTGCGCGCTCCGGCGAGGCCCCTGGCGCGAAGGGTTTGTCCGCCTTTGTGGTCGACGCCGATGCCCCGGGGCTTTCGATCGCCGGGCGAATCGAGGTCATCGCTCCGCATCCGCTGGCGACGCTCCGGTTCACCGGCTGCCGGGTGCCGGTGGCGAACCGCCTCGGCGCGCCGGGCGAGGGCTTCAAGGTGGCAATGGCCACCCTCGACATCTTCCGCTCGACGGTGGGCGCGGCCGCTTTGGGTCTTGCGCGCCGCGCGCTCGACGAAGCGCTCGATCGTGCGGCCACGCGCAGGTTGTTCGGCGCGCCGCTCGCCGATCTGCAAATGACCCAGGCCGCGCTCGCCGACAGCGCGAGCGAGATCGATGCGGCGGCTCTCCTCATCTACCGCGCGGCCTGGGCCAAGGATCAAGGCGCCGCGCGGATCACGCGCGAATCGTCGATCGCCAAGATGTTCGCCACCGAAATGGCGCAACGCGTGATCGATCGCGCGGTGCAGCTCTTCGGCGGGCATGGCGTGCGCGTCGGCAGCAAGGTGGAGGCGCTCTACCGCGAGATTCGCGCGCTGCGCATCTACGAAGGAGCAACCGAAGTGCAAAAGGTGATCATCGCCCGCGAAATGCTGAAGGCGCGCGCGACCAAACGCCTGCAGGCGGCGGAGTAGGGGCGATGACGGAGCAGGCACGATGATCGCTTTGACCGTCGCCGATACCGTCGCGACGCTGACGCTCAGCCGGCCGCTGGTGAACGCGATCAGCGAGCAATGGCTGCGGCAATTCGAGAAGCGGCTCGACACGCTCGCCGCTCGGCAGGACTGGAAAGTGCTGCACATTCGTTCCGATCAGAAAGTTTTCTGCGCTGGCGCGGATCTGGTCGAGCTGCGCCAGCGTATGGACGCGCCGGACGGTCCCGACGAGATGTACGCCTACGTAGCGGGCATTCAGCGTCTCTATGCACGCATCGAAACGCTGCCGCAGGTGACGCTCGCCGAGATCGGCGGCGCGGCCATGGGCGGCGGGCTCGAGCTGGCGCTCGCCTGCGATCTGCGCATCGCCGCGACGGAGGCCAAGCTCGGCCTGCCCGAAGTCGGGCTCGGTCTGATCCCCGGCGCGGGCGGAACGCAGCGCCTTGCTAGGCTGTGCGGCCGTCCGCTCGCGGCGCGCCTTATTCTCGGCGCCGAGACGATCGACGGAGCGGCCGCGTGCGAGTTCGGCGTCGTGCAATGGGCGGTTCCGCGCGCGGAGCTTCCCCGGCGGGCGGCCGAAATCGCCCAGCGCGTGGCCGGGCTCCCAGCCGCCGCGCTCGCCGCGAGCAAGGCCTGCATCGCGGCCGCCGGCGAGCCCGGCCGCGGCGGCTATGCCGACGAACTCGAGGCGACGCGCCGGCTCTTGACCGATGCGGAAACGCGCGCGCGCGTCACCGCCTTTCTCGGCGGCACGGCGAGCGAGCCCACTCGGCTCAAGAAAGGAGCGGTCCTATGAAGCTCGATGGCAAGACGGCTCTGGTCACCGGCGGCGCGTCGGGGATCGGAAGAGCAACTGTAATGGAGCTCGCCCGCTGCGGCGCGACTGTCATCTGTGCCGATCTGAACGCGGAAAAAGGCGCGGCGCTGGTAAACGAAGCCGGCAAGACCAACTACAAGGTGGATTTCGTCTCGGTCGATCTCGCCGATCCCGCCTCAATTCGCCGCTGCGCCGCCGAGGTGCTGAAGCGGCATCCGCGAATCGACATTCTGGTCAACGCGGCGGGCTGGAACGATATCCAGCCGTTCATGGAAAACCCGCCCGAGTACATGGACCGGGTGATCGCGATCAATCTCGGCGGCACGCTGCATCTGACGCAAGCGCTCCTGCCGCCGATGATCGCCGCCGGAAAAGGAAAGATCGTCAATATTTCGAGTGACGCCGGACGCGTCGGCAGCAGCGGCGAGACCGCCTATGCCGCCGCCAAGGGCGGGGTGATCGCCTTCACCAAGTCGCTCGCGCGCGAGGTGGCGCGGCATTCGATCAACGTCAACTGCGTCTGTCCCGGACCGACCGACACGCCGATGCTGCAATCGCGTCCGGACAAGCTGAAAGAAGCGTTCCTGCGCGCGATTCCGTTCCGGCGCTTCGCCAAGCCGGAAGAAATCGCCGACGCAATCCTGTTCTTCGCGGGCCCCCGCAGCGACTACATCACCGGCCAGGTGCTGAGCGTCAGCGGCGGGCTCACGCTGGCCGGTTGAGGGAGACGACCATGTCGAAAATCGCGGAAGCAGCACGAGTGAACCCGGAGGCGGCGCAAGCACTCGCGAGCGAGACCGCGCGGCGTTTTCACCCGCCCCGCATCGATTTCGCGAATTTCAAGCCGCAGCACTTCCTTTGGCGGCTCGACGGCAAGGTTGCCACCGTCACGCTCAATCGGCCCGAGCGCAAGAATCCGCTCACGTTGGAATCCTACGCCGAGCTGCGCGACGCCTTCCGCGACCTCGTCTATGCCGACGGCGTCAAGAGCGTGGTGATCAGCGGCGCGGGCGGCAATTTCTGCTCCGGCGGCGACGTGCACGAGATCATCGGCCCGCTGGTCGAGATGCAGCGCAACGGCGACATGAGCGGCTTGCTCGCCTTCACCCGTATGACCGGCGACCTGGTCAAGGCGATGCGCGCCTGCCCGCAGCCGATCGTGGCGGCGATCGACGGCATCTGCGCCGGCGCCGGCGCGATCCTGGCCATGGGCTCGGACCTGCGCTGCGGCACGGCGCGGAGCAAAGTCGCCTTCCTGTTCGTGCGGGTGGGCCTCGCCGGCGCCGACATGGGCGCGTGCAATATGCTGCCGCGGATCGTCGGTGCCGGCCGCGCCGCCGAGCTCCTGTATACCGGCCGGGCGATGGACGGCGCCGAAGCCGAGCGCTGGGGTTTCTACAATAAGCTCTGCGAGCCAGACACCGTGCTCAGTGAAGCGCAGGCGTTGGCCAAATCGCTGGCCGACGGCCCGACGTTCGCGCATGCGATGACCAAGCGCTGCATCCACCAGGAATGGAACATGGGCATCGACGAGGCGATCGAGGCCGAAGCGCAGGCGCAGGCTATCTGTATGCAGACCAAGGATTACGAGCGGGCCTACGAAGCATTCGTCAACAAGAGCAGGCCGGTCTTCGAAGGGAACTGAGCCTACTCGGTCCGGTCGCGATCAGCCGCGCAAGTGAGCAGTCGCCATCGAGCTGTTCCAGACACCCGCAAGCATTCGCGGAAGAGCTTCAATCTCACGAGCAGCGAACGCATCACCGCCCGCGCGCCAGGTTCGTCTTGTTCGAATTCGAGACGTAGGGCTTGGTAGTTAAGCTATTGCCATCGTGTACTTTATTGCTATCTCCGGGTCTCACCCGTCGCTCGCGAGGGGCTTGTAGGCGAGAACATTTTCCCCGCGAATTCTGCAAACTAGAGCATATCTCGGCTGAGTTGAATCGGGGATTCTCAAAGTTCTGCGAATGAGCGAGTCTTGAGGCATTGATTCTATGGGAGGCGATCGATGCCGAAGCCGTATTCCTTGGATTTGC
>JAHFPN010000114.1 GCA_023269635.1 Hyphomicrobiales bacterium
CAGGGGCCCGGCGCAATAGACCAGGTCGATCCCGGCGCTTTCGGCGGCTTTCGCAAGGTCGCGGTGCAGGCCGGCGGCGGATGCGCCGAGCTCCAGCATGTCGCCGAGCACCGCGATTCGCCGGCCGCGCGGGCCGATCGGCGCCTGCCCCAGCACTTCGAGCGCCGCGCGCATGGAGGCCGGATTGGCGTTGTAGCTCTCGTCGATCAAGAGCGCCTCGCCGGTGCCGAGGTCGAGCATGAGCCGCCGGCCGCGCCCGGTCGGCGGCTGCCAGGTGGCGAGCGAGAGCGCCGCCACCGCGAGGTCGGCGCCCATGAGCCTTACTGCCGCGAGCACCGCCAGGCTGTTCTCCACCAGATGGCGGCCCGGCGTGCCGATCTTGTAGGTGATGTCGTCGCCGAGAATGCGCGCGCGCACGGTGGAGCATTGGGCCTTGAGCGCGGCCTCGAGCACCCGCGCCTCGGCATTCGCATGGGCGCCGAATCCGACCACGCGGGCGACCCCGGCCTTGCGCGCCGCAGCGGCGAGCCGTTCGAAATGCGGATTGTCGCGCGGCAGCACCGCGGCACCGCCCGGCTCGACGCCCAAGAAGATTTCCGCCTTGGCGTCGGCGATCTCCTCGACCGAGCGGAAATATTCGAGATGCACCGCCTCCACCGCCGTCACGATGGCGACGTGGGGGCGCACGAGTTTGGCCAGCGGCTCGATCTCGCCCGCATGATTCATCCCGAGCTCGAACACGGCATAGCGCACGTTCGCCGGCATGCGCGCGAGCGAAAGCGGCACGCCCCATTGATTGTTGAGCGAGGCGACCGAAGCATGGGTCTCGCCCTCGCGCGCGAGCGCGTCGCGCAGCGCCTCCTTGGTGCCGGTCTTGCCCACCGAGCCGGTGACCGCGGCGATATTCGCATGCGAACGCGCACGCGCGGCCCGCGCGAGACCACGCAGCGCTTCGAGCACGTCGGGAACCGCGATCAGCGCCGCGCCCGCCGGCATGGCCCCGAGCTTTGCCTCCGCCACCACCGCGAGCGCGGCGCCGCGCTTCAGCGCATCGGCGACGAATTGGTGCCCGTCGAAGCGCTCGCCCTTGATGGCGAAGAACGCCTCGCCCGCTCCGACGCTGCGGCTGTCGATCGAGATTCCGGAAATCTGCGCGCGCGGATGGCCGAGCACGCGGCCGCCGGTCGCCGCACGAAGCGCAGCGAGCGTCCACAGCGGACCGCTCATCGCTTACCCTCCGCCAGCACCGCGCGCACCGCTGCTTGATCCGAGAATGGCAGCGTCCGATCGCGCAAGATTTGGCCGGTTTCATGGCCCTTGCCGGCTAAGAGCAGCACGTCGCCGGATTTCAGTTCGGTGACCGCCGCACGGATCGCCTGCGCCCGGTCGCCGATTTCGACCGCGCCCGGAGCGGCCGCGAGGATGCTTTTGCGAATCGCGGCCGGGTCCTCGCTCCGCGGATTGTCGTCGGTGACGAAGACGCGCTCGGCGCGGCGCGCGGCGATCTCGCCCATGAGCGGCCGCTTGCCCGGGTCGCGGTCGCCGCCGCAGCCGAACACCACCACGAGCCGGCCCTGCGCATAGGGCCGCAGCGCATCAAGCGCGTTCGCGAGCGCGTCGGGCGTATGGGCGTAGTCGACGAAGATCGGCGCGCCGTTGCGCTTGCCGACATATTCGAGCCGCCCGCTCGCGCCCTCGAGATCCTCGAGCGCGGCGAGCGCCTCCGCCGCCGGCACCCCGGTTGCGATCGCAAGCCCGGCGGCGACCAGCGCGTTCGAAACCTGAAAAGCGCCGACCAGCGGCAGATGCAATTGATGATCGCGGCCTTCGGCGCGGACCGAAAGGGTTTGGGCGAAACCTTCGGGCTTGGCGGCAAGCAGCCGGAGCTCGTTGCCCTCGCGCCCGACCGAGAAGAGTCGCAAGCGGCGATCTCGGGCGATGGCCGCGATGATCTTCGCCTCCGCGCTGTCGGCGTTCACCACCGCGGCCGCGCCTTCCGGCAAGAGCGTATCGAACAGGCGCAGCTTGGCGGCGCGATAGGCTTCGAGCGTCCGGTGATAGTCGAGATGGTCGCGGGTGAGATTGGTGAAGCCGCCCACTTTAAGCCGCACCCCGTCGAGGCGGCGCTGGTCGAGCCCGTGCGAGGAAGCCTCCATGGCGAGATGGGTGATGCCCTCGCCGGCGAGCCGATCCAGGAGCTGATGCAGCGCGACCGGGTCCGGCGTGGTGAGGTTGCCCGGGATCTCCTTGGACGGAGTCACCACTCCGAGCGTGCCGAGGCTCGCGGCCGATTTGCCGACGCTGCCCCAGATCTGGCGGACGAATGAGGCGACCGAGGTCTTGCCGTTGGTGCCGGTCACCGCGGCGATCGTTTCCGGCTGGCGCGGATGCAGGCGCGCCGCCGCATGCGCGAGCGCCGCGCGCGCGTCCTTGACCCGCACATAGGCGACTGCCGCCGGCAGGTCCGAAGGCCGCTCGCCCTCGCCCACCACCGCGACCGCGCCCTTGGCCGCCGCGTCCGCTGCAAACGCGCGTCCGTCCGCGCGGCTTCCGGCAATCGCGAAGAACACCGAGCCGGGCGCGGCCGTGCGGCTGTCGGCGGTAATGGAACTCACCGCGAGCACCGCGGCGCCGGCGCCTTCCGCGCCGAGCAGCGTCTGAAGATCGAGCGGCGGCATCGGACGCGGCCCTAGCGCGCCGCGGCTCGCGCGATCGCGAGCAGCCGCTCCACCGGCGGCAGTTCGAGCCTCGGCTGCAGGCCGAGCAGCGGCGCGATGCGCGCGATGATGCGACCGGTGGTCGGCGCCGCGTTCAGCCCCGAGGTCGCCTCGCGCTGTCCCGCGCTCGCTTGCGGTTCGTCCAACATGACGAGCACGAGATAGCGCGGCGCGTCGCTCGGGAACACGCCCATGAACACGGTGAGGCGCTTGTCCTTCAGGTAGCGGCCGCCCACGACCTTCTCGGTGGTGCCGGTCTTGCCGCCCACGTAATAGCCTTCGACCTCGGCGCGCTTGGCGGTGCCGCGCTCCACATTGAGCCTGAGCAGGAAGCGCATTTTCGCGCTGGTCTCCGGCTTGATCACGCGCACGGCGAGCTCTCTCGCCTCCGCCTCGGTGCGTTTGAGGAAGGTCGGCAGGATCAGGAGACCGCCGTTCACCAGCGCGGCGGTCGCCATCACCGCCTGCAGCGGGGCGACCGAGAGCCCGTGGCCATAGGCGATGGTCACCGTATTGAGCTCGCCCCAATGCTTCGGGATGAGCGGCTCGGCGCTTTCCGGCAACTCGGTGCGCAGCCGCTCGAGCTGGCCCATTTTCTTCAGGAACGCGCGGTGCGCGTCGACCCCGAGCGCGAGCGCCATGCGGGCCGCGCCGATGTTGGACGAATAGGTGAACACCTCGGGCAGGCTGAGCAAGCGGTGCTGGCCGTGAAAATCGCTGATGGTGAACTTGCCGTATTGCAGCGGCGCGCGCGCGTCGAGC
This sequence comes from Hyphomicrobiales bacterium, assembly GCA_023269635.1. Classification (GTDB taxonomy): domain Bacteria; phylum Pseudomonadota; class Alphaproteobacteria; order Rhizobiales; family Xanthobacteraceae; genus JAHFPN01. The sequence continues at coordinate 3,480 of JAHFPN010000114.1, forward strand.
TGGGAGGCGAGCGTGAACTTGCCGGAGTCGAGCGCCATGGCGACGGTGAGCGCCTTGAAGGTCGAGCCCATCTCGAACACGCCGGTGGTGAGCCGGTTCAATCGCGTCGGATCGCGCGACGCACGCGGCTGGTTCGGATCGTAGTCGGGCAGCGAAACGAGCGAGAGGATTTCGCCGGTATTCACCTCGAGCACCAGCGCCGCCGCGGCCTGCGCCTTGTAGCGCGCGATCGCCGCGAGCAACTCGTCGCGCACCGCGTGCTGCACCGAAAGATCGAGCGCGAGCTCGACCGGCTTCAGCACCTTGTCGGAGGTGAGACCGGCGAGCCGCAGCTCGGCGAGCCCGCGGCCGTCGATCCATTTCTCGAGCCCGGCGATACCTTGGTTGTCCACGTTCACGTGCCCGATCAGGTGCGCGACCTCGGGCCCGGGCGGATAGACGCGGCGGCTCTCGCTTAAGAATCCGATCCCCGGAATTCCGAGCCGGTGGATCTCGGCCTGCTGCTTCGGCGTGATTTCGCGCTTGAGCCATGCGAAGGCGCGCTTGGAGGAGAGCCGCTCGCGCAGCTCGCGCGCGTCGAGGTCGGGAAGGATTGCGGTCAGCAGCTCGACCGCTTCGTCCGGATCGATGATCTTGCGCGGCTCGGCATAGAGCGAGGCGCTCTTGACGTCGGTGGCGATCACGCGGCCGGCGCGGTCGAGGATTTCCGGGCGCGAAGCGGAGATGGCGTCGGCGGTATTGGTGCGCCGGCCGAGCGGGCTGTCCGGGAACGCCGCCAGCTGCACCAGCCGCGCCGCGATCACCCCGAACGCGAGCACGAACGCGAGGATCACCAGCCCGATGCGCGCGCGCGTGACGCGCGCGGGATCGGTGCGCCGCACGTCTTCGGTAGCGTCGATGCCGCCCGCCGTCGCCATCGCGTCAGTTCCCTCCGGCCACGGTGCCGGTGGCGGTACGGTCAGCCGCCGGATCCAGCGTCGCGATCAGGTCGCCGAGCGGGTCGGCGTCGGGATGCGGCTTCTCCGGCAGCCCGGCGATCTCGTCCGTGCGCCCGAGCGCGACCGGCTGCATGCCGAGATGGCGCTGGGCGAGATCCTGGATGCGGTCGGGCGCGGACAGCCGGCTCCATTCCGCGCGTAGCCAGGCGACGCGCTCGCGCTCGGCGCGGATCTCGGAACGCAATTTGGCGATACGCTGCACGTGGGAGGTGGACTCGTACTTCACCTGATAGAGCGCGACCGCGGCGGCAACGAGGCAGCCGACCACGACGAGATGCAGGAGCCGCAACAAGGCTCACCTCCTCCGCCGGATCGAATCGAGCGCGGGCAGGCGCGAAAGCAGCGCCGCCAGCGGATCGTCTGCCGGCGCCGGCGCTTGCGTGCGCTCGGCCGCGCGCAGCTTGGCCGAGCGGGCGCGCGGGTTCCCGGCGGTTTCCGCAGCCGTGGGCTCGACCGGCTTCTTGGTCAGAATTCGAAACGTCGGTGCCGGTGCCGCGGCTTGCGGCCGGTGGCGCGAGGGCGCGGCCGTCTTGCCGCGCGCGGCGAGGAAGGTCTTGACCAGCCGATCCTCGAGTGAATGGAAGGCGACGACCGCGAGCCGGCCGCCGGGGGCCAACAGCCGCTCCGCCGCCAATAGACCCCGGGCCAGTTCCTGCAATTCGTCATTCACCAGGATGCGGAGCGCCTGGAAGCTGCGGGTCGCCGGATCGATGCCGCCCGGCGTGGCGCGCACCACCGCGCGCACGATCTCGGCAAGCTCGCCGGTGCGGCGGATCGGCTTGACGTTTCGCGCACCGACGATGGCGCGCGCCACCGCGCGCGCGCGGCGTTCCTCGCCGAGTGCGGCGAACACGCGCGCGAGCTCGGCTTCCGGCAGACTTTTCACGAGATCGGCGGCGCTGGGGCCTTCCCGGCCCATGCGCATGTCGAGCGGCCCGTCGCGGCGGAACGAGAAGCCGCGCTCGGGCTCCTCGAGTTGCATCGAGGAGACGCCGAGATCGAACACGACGCCGTCCACGGCAGGAAAGCCCAGCTCGCGCGCGATTCGGTCGAGCCGGGAAAAGCGCTCCTCGGCGAGCACCAGCCGTCCGCCCATGGCCTCGACCAGCCCGGCGCCCGCGAGCACCGCGCTGCGGTCGCGGTCGAGCGCGACGACGCGGCAATCGGCCGCCTCCAGCAGCGCCCGCGCATAGCCGCCCGCGCCGAAGGTGGCGTCGAGATAGACGCCGCCCGCCTTGGGCGCGAGGAAGGAAAGAACCTCGCGGAGCAGAACGGGAACGTGGCGGGCCGGTCCGCCAGCGGCACCATTCGCGGTGCCGCGGCCCGCCTTCATCCCGACGCTCCGGTGCGCTCCCTCCCGCGCTTCCGGGACCCGGCGCTGGCTCTCAGCGCGCGCATCTTCCTCGTGGCCTCGACGAGATGCGCGCGGAAGCGCTTCGGTTCCCAGATCTGAAACTTGTGGCCGAGCCCGACGAAGGCGACCGCGTCCTTGATGTGCGCATGCGCCTTCAGCGTCTCGGTCAGAATGATGCGGCCCTCGCCGTCGATATTGAGCGTCTCGCTGCGGCCATAGAGCGCGGCGGCGATCTCCTCGCGCTCCTCCGAATAGGGCGGGTAGCGCTCGATCAGCGCCTCGATCTCCAGGATCAGCGCCTTGCCGCCCGCGTCGAGCGCCGGCCGGCCCGGCGAGGGCTGGCAATAGAGCGGATCGCCGCCCTCGCGCGCGAGCACCGCGCGGAACGGCGCCGGAATCGAAACTCGTCCCTTGGCGTCCAGGTTCATCAGGTAGGTCGCGACGAAACGGTCCATGACAACGCCCGGCACTCGAACGCGAGCCCGTTCGCAATACGCGCGACACTTGGGGCCGGAGCGCGCGGGCGCTCCGCCCCGCCGGGCTGCGTCGATACCGGAACGGGATGGTTTGGGATATCATGGGACCATATGGTCGTCAATGGACGAGGCCCCCGGGAGCCCCGCGCCGCCCGGTTGCCTCCAAGTTCGGATCTCGGATTAACGCCCTCTGAACCTTAAGATTTTATTGCCGCTCGCGCGCCCCCCGCGCACCGCGTTGATTTAGAGTGCACGCCGGAGCCGAGGACCCATCCTTGCCGAAGCCTTCCCTGCCAAAGCCGTTCGCGCCCGATTCGAAGCTTGTCGCCGCGGTCCTGCCCTCGCCCAATCAGGACGCGCGCGCCGGCGGCGGGCCGGACATCATCCTCTTGCACTACACCGGCATGGCGACCGCGGAAGAGGCGCTAGCGCGGCTCCGCGATCCGGCGGCGAAGGTTTCCTCACATTATTTCCTGTACCAGGACGGCCGCGTGGTTCAGCTCGTGCCGGAGGCACGGCGCGCCTGGCACGCCGGCGAGGGCTCGTGGGCGAACGAGCGCGATATCAATTCGCGTTCCATCGGCATCGAGATCGTGAACCCGGGTCCCGATTTCGGCTACCCGGATTTTCCCGCGCGCCAGATCGAGGCGGTGATCGCGCTCTGCCGCGATATCGCCGCGCGCCGCGCGATCCGGGCCGACCGCGTGCTCGCCCATTCCGACGTGGCGCCGGAACGCAAGCAGGATCCGGGCGAGAAATTTCCCTGGGACGAATTGCACAGCAAGGGCGTCGGCCATTGGGTCGCGCCCGCGCCGCTGGTCGAGGGTCCGACGCTCAAGCGCGGCGACCGCGGCGAGGCAGTGTTGATGCTGCAGACCATGCTCGCGCGCTACGGATATAGCGTGCCGGTCTCGGGCGAGTTCGACGCCGCAACCGGCGCAGTCGTCGCAGCGTTCCAACGTCATTTCCGCCGCGCGCGTATCGACGGCGTCGCCGATTCATCCACGGTCGCGACGCTGCGCGATCTCCTCGCCGCGCGCCCGATCCTGGCCGCCTGATCGCCGCGGCATCGCCGCATTCGCAACATCGATGCGCGTTCGCATTCGATCGCGCACGATCGTTTTCGCGAGTTGCGTCGGATCGCCGCAATCCGCCCGCGCGAGCTTTAACGATTCATCGCGAAAGCGTCGCGCCAGCGTCGCTTTGGCGACCGATTTCCCCGGCCTTCTCCCGAGCTTCGACAACAGGAGAAGGAAACTTTCGTAATGCATTTCAAGTCTGCTGTTAGCATTTCACTCGTGCTCGCCGCGTGCGCGGCGGGTCCCGTCGCCGCCGGCGAACCCGAACGCGAGGGCGTGACGGCTCCCGCGCCGGCCAGCGCGAATCTCGCGGAAACCGGCGGCGCGGATCCGGCCGCGCTTGCCGCCATCGTCGATCGTGAAGCGGCGGCGCTCGGCGTGCCGCTGGCCGTCGCCCGCGCGGTGGTGCGGATCGAGAGCCGCTGGAATCCGCGCGTCACCGGCCGTGCCGGCGAGATCGGCCTGTTTCAGATCAAGCATGCCTCCGCGCGCGCCATGGGCTTCACCGGCTCGCGCGCCGAGCTCTATGATCCGGCCACCAATGCGCGCTACGGCATGAAATATCTTGCCGAGGCTTGGCGGCTCGCCGGCGGCGAT
>JAHFPN010000115.1:0-2439 GCA_023269635.1 Hyphomicrobiales bacterium
AGCCCCCTCACCCCGACCCTCTCCCCAGCGGGGAGAGGGAGTCTTGCGGGCTTGTCCGATTCGCCGCCGCTTCCTACAAACACTTCTGACGGGGACCATCATGGACGAGCGCACGGAACCTTCGGCGCGCACGCGGGCGGCAACGAGCCCGGTGCTCACCGTCGTGCTCGCCGCCTATAACGAGCGCGACAACGTGGCGCCCATGGTCGAGCGGCTCGACCGCGCGCTCGCGGGCGTCGCCTGGGAAGCGATCTTCGTCGACGACGACTCGCCCGACGGCACCGCGGAAGCCGCGCGCGCGATCGGGGCGCGCGATCCGCGCGTGCGCTGCATCCGCCGCGTCCACCGCCGCGGCCGCGCCAGCGCCTGCATCGAGGGCATGCTGGCGGCGCAGGCGCCGTTCGTGGCGGTGATGGACGCCGATCTCCAGCACGACGAGGCGGCGCTGCCGGAAATGCTGAAACTCCTGCGCGAGGGCCGCGCCGATTTCGTGGTCGGCACACGCTATGTCGAGGGCGGCTCGGCCGCCGGCCTCGCAGGCCTGCGCCAATCGATCAGCCGCTTTGCCGGCCGCGTCGCGCAACTGCTCCTGCGCGTGCATGTTTCCGACCCGACCTCCGGCTATTTCGCCACCACGCGCGCGACCGTGGACCGGCTCGCGGCTGAGCTCGCCACCGACGGCTTCAACACCATGCTCGACATTCTGGCGAACCGGAAGATCGCGCTCCGCGTCGCCGAGGTGGCCTACGGCTTCCGCGCGCGCGAGCACGGCGAGAGCAAGCTCGGAGTGCGGGTGGTGATCGACTTCGGCGCGCTCTTGTTGTCGCGGCTCACCGGCAACCTCGTGCCGCAGCGCTTCCTCCTGTTCTGCATCGTGGGCGTCACCGGCATCGGCGTGCATCTGGCGGCGCTCGCCGCCTTGAAGTGGCTCGGCGTCGGATTCGTGGCGGCGCAATCGAGCGCCGCGCTGCTCTCGATCGCAAGCAATTTCTGGCTCAACAACGTGCTCACCTATCGCGACCGCACGCTGCGCGGGCTCGATGCCGTGAAGGGCCTCGCGCTCTATGCGCTGATCTGCTCGTTCGGGTTCCTGAGCAACATCAGCGTGGCCGAGTGGATCTTCACCATCGACCGCACCTGGTGGATCGCCGGCTTCACCGGCGCGCTGATCAGCGCGGTGTGGAACTACGCGGTCTCCGCCGCCTTGGTGTGGCGGGAGTAGCTCACTCCTCCGGCGCGTCCACGATCGGGTCGTACTGCTTGGCGTCGAAGCCGAGCAGGCTCCAGGACTGCTGCATGTGCGGCGGCAGCGGCGCGGTGACGTCGATCTCGCCCTTGCCGCGCGGGTGCGGGATTACGATCCGTCGCGCGAGCAGATGCAGCCGGTTCTGCATCCCGCCGGGCAGCTCCCAGTTTTCAATGTCGAAATATTTCTCGTCGCCCACGATCGGATGGCCGATATGCGCCATATGCGCGCGCAGCTGGTGCGTGCGGCCGGTGACGGGTTTCAGCGACAGCCAGGCGAGCTTCTGCGCCGCCTGATCCACCACCGCGTAATAGGTGACCGCGTGGCTCGCCTTCTCCTCACCGTGGCGGGCGACGCGCATGCGCTCGCCGCCGGTCTCGCGCGCGAGGAAGGTGGAGACGCGGCCCTGCTTCGGCTTCGGCACGCCCACGACCAGCGCCCAGTAGATTTTCCGCGCCGAGCGCGAGCGGAAGGTCTTGGCCAGCGCGGCCGCGGCGAAGCGGGTCTTGGCGACCAGCAGGCAGCCGGACGTATCCTTGTCGAGCCGATGCACCAGCCGCGGCCGCTGGCCGTCCTTTTCGCGCAGAGCCCCGAGCATGCCGTCGACGTGGCGCACCGTGCCGGAGCCGCCCTGCACCGCGAGCCCCATCGGCTTGTTCAGCACCAGCACGTCGTCGTCTTCGAAGAGGATGATGGAGCGGAGAAATTCGGCATCGCCTTTTCCCCTCACCCCACCCCTCTCCGCGCTGGGGAGAGGGAGGCGCGCGGCGGTAGCCGCGCGCGGGTGAGGGGGTTCTGCCTTGGTCTTCTCGAGCGGCGGCACCCGCACCTTCTGCCCGGCCGCGAGCCGGGTGTTGGTCTTGGCCCGCCCACCGTCCACGCGCACCTGCCCGGTGCGCAGGAGCTTCTGCAAATGCCCGAACGGCAGCGCCGGGAAATGCGTCTTGAACCAACGGTCCAGCCGCATGCCGGCTTCATCGCGCGCAACGGTTCGATGCTCGACGCTCATGGCGAGAAGGGTGAGGCGCGAAATACGAACGTGGTCAAGTGGCGTCCGCCTCTTGTTCGTCGCCAAAATTTCGCTAGCATCCGCCCTTCATACCGAAGGGGATGGGGTCCCCCGCAACCGCCGAACAGGCTGATGACTCCTGCCGCGTGAAACCGCGGGGGAGCCCGTGCGAGCCCGCCGTGTG